>DASRCU010000295.1:0-1112 GCA_035652955.1 Verrucomicrobiia bacterium
TCTCCGCCACGCGAGCCTGCAATTCGGGCAACCCGGCCCGGAAGATCTTCTGAGAATCGGCGGCAAAGCTGGCCAAAGCCCGGTCCACGAAGTAAACAACGCCGGCTTCGTGAGCGCCGGGCGTTTCGTCGGTCGGTATCACGCGGGACGAAATGGCATCAATTTCAATTGCTTCAGCGGATGAGAAAAATTCGAGCTTCTTCGGTCCCGTGGACCGTGCTTCACGGCGGGCGTGCTCGGCGGCGGCGACCAGGGCGGGCCATTGAGCGGAAATCCAGGCGGCGGAAAATCCAGTGACACTTTGCAGCAGGAATTGCCTGCGGTTCGAATCAGGGAACATGAATGGGAACACTCCTCGATTGCTAGGGACTGTAAGTCGCGGAAGAAACGCGCGTCAAGCGGAAATGCGTCGGACAGGAAAATATGATGTGCCAGATTGGCCTGTTTGCCGCCTACATTCGGGGTGTTGTACGATGCGCAGAGCCAGAATTCTTGACGCGTTGTTTCGCACGCCCAAACGCACAGAGGCACGACGTAAGGCCACATGGCGACGTTAACCGGAGCAATCGGCAGCGGCAGCAAGTGGTTGCTGGACAAGATCGTGGGCGCCCTCGCGGCCACCGGCGTGAACCCAAATTTTTTGACGTTTCTCGGGTTGGTGGTGAATTTCGCGGCGGCGGCCAATTTTGCCGTGGGGAATTTCCGCACCGGCGCTTTCATCATTTTCTTCGCGGGATTTCTGGACATGCTGGACGGCCAAGTGGCGCGACGGCAGAATCGGGTGACCGCGTTCGGCGCATTTTACGATTCGACGCTTGACCGCTATGCGGACATGGCGCTCTACATGGGCTTGCTGGTCTATTACTCGGTGAGCGGCCGGACGGAATACGTCGTGCTAGCCGCCGTGGCGACCGCCGGCTCCGTGATGGTGAGCTACTCGCGCGCGCGCGCCGAATCGCTGATCCCGCAATGCAAGGTCGGCTTCATGGAACGGCCGGAGCGGCTGGTGCTGCTGATCATCGGCGGCTTGTTCAATCGCATGGGTCCGGTGCTCTGGGTCATCGCGGTTGTCTCGACCGTCACGGTGATTCACCGCATCGTTTACACCTGGC
>DASRCU010000296.1:0-1399 GCA_035652955.1 Verrucomicrobiia bacterium
CGCAGGGTGGTCACAATGCGCTGGCGCTGGCGCATGAGCTCCAGGCCCATCCGCAAGAGGGATTTTCGGTAACCGCCGTCGCGGCGCTCTCGGGCGCCTACAATTTCGTGTCGCCGGATTTTTTGGGCATCGCCGAGCAGCCCGATGTCTCGCATGACGCCACCGTGCTGATAACCTTCGTGATCTTCGCCAACCACACCTATGAAATGGCGCCGGCCAGTTTGTCCGCAGCGATCCTTCCGCCATGGCCGCCGCAGATCCCCAACCTGTTCAACGGCAGCCAGAGTCAGAGCGAGATTTTCAACGACTTTTTCAATTGTACGGACTGCGCGCCGCTGCCCAGCCAGATCATCAACACCAGCTTCCTGCAGTCCGTGCTGGACGATCCGGCCAATCCGCTCGCGGTGGCGCTCAACCGCGACCAGCAATGGAACTGGACGCCGCAAGCGGCGGTTGAACTGGGCTGGTCGGCGGCCGATGACCTGGTGCCGCCCACGCAATCGCAGCAGGCGTTTGCCTTCATGTCAGAAGCCGGCGCGCCGGTGACGGCGATCACTTTCACCGGCTTCACCCACGCTCAGGCCTTCGTGCCGGCGACCGTCTCCGCCCGCCATTTTCTGGACCAGTTCCGGAAGTGACCGGAAAAGGGATCGCCGCCGTGGCGGGCCGGTCCAGGTGCAACAACAGTTTGACGAAAACCACGACAAAATGTAATTGGGGTGCAGCGGCTGAGCGCGGCCGCCATCAGGTTTGCGAGGCTCCCGGACGTAAAAATTGACGCAATTGTTTTCGCTCCGTTTAAGGAGAAATAGGGCAGGTAAAGTAAAAGCTGAGCCCATTGCTGAATGCCACGTCAGGGCGAAGCCGATTGGCCGGGCCTGCGGTGAGATTGAGGGAAGGAGCGCGTGCGACGCTGGAGCCAGCATTGCTAATCATAGCCTAACCTTTGCTGCTTTTTGCCATTACGTTGTTTTTTTTCTCAATTTCACTTGCAAGACGTGAATTACGCGGTTAAATATGAAGCAAACATTTCACACCTATGGCACCGGCGCGAATGCAACAGATTATCCCGATCCGCCAGGCGTTTTAGTTCGAACCATGCCGGCCGCGCATGCTGTTCGCCGGCCGCTTGTAAAAGGGGGGCGCGATGAACTCACAACCAACCACTCCGGGCCAGACTCGCCTGCTGGAGATGCTCGAACAATGGGGTCTGCCCAAAGAGGCGATCGCGGCGCTGGTCGGACGCCATACCCTGGTGCGCTATCCGAAACGATCGCCGCTGTTCCTGCAGGGCTCGCCGGCTGACGTCGCCTTTGCCGTGTTCAACGGCCTGGTCAAGGTTTACTGTCCGGGGCCCGACGGCAACCGTATCCTGGTCCATCTGGCCGGCCCCGGCGAT
>DASRCU010000297.1:0-8591 GCA_035652955.1 Verrucomicrobiia bacterium
CACGCCGGCAAAGCGCCGCTCCGCTGCCAAGCGGGCAAATGGAAAGGGAATTGTCCGACCTCATAGGCCGGGCGGCGCGCGGCGAACTGTTTCCCAACGTCATCACCTGGACGCTCATAGATTCACGGCGTGTCACGCCCGTTCCGGCCCGTCACTGGCTGTTGATTGAAGATTCAGCGCCCTTCCGGGCCACGTTAAGAATTGCCGGCGAGATTCCCCGGCACGTTTCCGCGGTTCCGTCCGGGAAAAATTTCATTGCTGTTTTTCCACCGCGCGAGGCGGGGGCCGAGGCCGGGCTGACATTGGAACGTTACGCGGCCGCCTCGCAAAAAATCTCCGCCGCCGTCGTTTTTTTGCCGCCCGAACCCTGCCCATCAACGCTCAAGCCGAAACCCGACGCCCTCGTTTTACTGACCAACGGCCGCGGCGGCATGGCGCGGCTTTGCGTGGACCTCGGCCGGGTCAATTCTAAATACGATGCCGCGCTGGCCGCGAATTTGAACCCGAACTTCCCCGTGGACCGGCACGTGTTGGTCAAACGTCTGCGGGTCTGGGTGAATGCCGGGGGATTCCTCTCGCCGCTGGATTTCAGAAATCTCGCCGCGTTTGAAAATGATTCAGCCGTAGCGGTCTGGAATTTTCTTGTCAACGCGGGCGACGGCCGCGTCGTTCCCCTGACTCTTCGCGCCAAAATGATTCCGGATCAAAACACCGTTCTCTTCCAATTCGAGCGCCCGCACCGCCCTCCCGCCGCCGGCCAGCCGCTGCCCGCCGATGCGGACGTGCGCCTGACGGTGCGATTCGACATCGAAGACCGAAATTTCCACTGGGAAACCCACCGCAACGGCGGCGCCGAATTTCATTTTTCCACCCACACGCATCCGTTGGAAAAGGAAATCGGCTTCGCCTTCACGCCGGAAAAAGACCGTCAATTGCGCGTCGTGGCCGACACCGGACGGTTTCATCCGCAGCCCGAATGGTGCCAGAACATTCCGCATCCGGTCGAAGCAACGCGGGGCCTGACGGCAAGCGGCGATGCCTACAGCCCCGGCTGGTTCGAGCTGCCGCTTCCCGCCGGTGGCGCCGTTCGCCTCCTCGCCACCGCCGAACCGGACGTGCCGACCGACCTCAAAATTTTTCGGCTGGAGCCTGAACCGCCTGCCGCGCCCGATTCCTTCGGCGAACGGCTGCTCCGCGCGGCCAAACAATTTTTGGTCCGCCGTAATGGCGGCCGGACGGTTATCGCCGGCTACCCGTGGTTCCTGGATTGGGGCCGCGACACCCTGATTTGCGCGCGGGGTTTGCTGGCCGCGGGGCTGGTGGACGAAGTGAAGCAGATTTTGCTGGAGTTCGCCGGCCTGGAGCGGGAGGGCACGCTGCCGAACATGGTCCGTGGCGGCGATGTTTCCAACCGCGACACCAGCGACGCCCCGTTGTGGTTCGCCCTGGCGTGTGAAGAGCTTTCGGCCGCGCCAGGTTTCGGTCGGGAAAATTTTTACGACCGGCCGGTGAACCAAACCGGTCGCACGGTTCGCGACGTGGTGCGCAGCATCGCAGAAAATTACATTCGCGGCACGCCCAATGGCATCTGCCTGGACGCCGATACAGCGCTGATCTGGAGTCCGGCGCATTTCACGTGGATGGACACGAATTTCCCCGCCGGCACGCCGCGCGAAGGGTATCCGGTGGAGATCCAGGTGCTGTGGATCCGGCTGCTGCGTCAATTGGAAAAAATTTCCGCGCCGCCGGAACAACCTCAGTGGCGCGAGCTGGCTGAACGGGCGATGGCCTCGTTTGATCAATTATTCTGGCTCGAAGACCGGGGCTGGCTGGCCGACGTACGACTGGCCGGCAGAGGGGTGGGCGCACGCGCCGCGACGCCCAGCGACGCGCTGCGGAGCAACGGTCTCCTGGCTGTGAGCCTGGGTCTGCTGACCGGCGAACGCGCGAAGCGGTGCGTGGCCGCCGCGCAGAAGTTTCTCGTCGTACCCGGGGCGGTGCGCTCGCTGGCGCCCTTGCCGGTCCAAACGCCCTTGCCGGTTTATGGCCAAGACGGACGGCTGTTGAACAATCCGGTCGAGCCGTACTGGCCGCGTTACGAAGGCGACGAAGACACGCGCCGCAAACCGGCGTATCACAACGGCACAGCCTGGGTCTGGATGCTGCCCCAATTCTGCGAAGCGCTCGTGCGGGCGTGGGATTTTTCATCAGCGGCGGTGACGGCGGCCAAAAGTTACTTGAGCAGCGCCGGGGATTTGTTAAACAGCGGTTGCCTCGGCCACTTGCCGGAAATTCTGGACGGCGATGCGCCGCACACCCCGCGCGGCTGCGATGCCCAGGCCTGGAGCGTTACCGAGACGTTGCGCGTCTGGAAATGGTTGAATTCCCTTCCGGCCCAGGCACAATGAAGCCGTGAATTTCCGCGACAAAATCATTCCCTGGGAAAAACTGGCGGAATGGCGCGCCACGTTCCGCGCCGGCGGAAAAAAGCTCGTCGTGACCAACGGTTGCTTCGATATTTTGCATCTGGGCCACGTGAGTTATCTGGAGACGGCGCGTGGCTTCGGGCAGGGGCTGCTGGTCGGCGTCAACAACGATGCGGCGGTGCGCGAATTGAAAGGCGCGGGCCGCCCGGTAAATTCGGAAAGCGACCGCGCCGCTGTTCTGGCCGCACTGGAGAGCGTGACCGCCGTTTGCATTTTTCCCGGAAAAACGGCGACGCAATTTTTGACCGTGGCGCAGCCGGATATTTACGTCAAAGGCGGCGATTACACGCTGGAAACATTGAATGCGGACGAGCGGCGCGCGGTGGAGGCGGCCGGTGGCCGGATCAAAATTCTTCCCTTCCTGCCGGGCAAATCCACCACGGCGCTGCTGGAAAAAATTTCGCGGCTGTGAAAATTCTGGTTATCGCCCTGGCGGGAATCGGCGACGCGCTGCTGGCCACGCCGTTGATTCACGAGTTGCGCAGCAATTTTCCCGACGCCACCATTGACGCCCTGGTGCTCTGGCGTGGTGCGAAGGATTTGTTGGAAAACAATCCGCATTTGAACCACGTCCATCAGAAAAATTTTCTCCGGGCCGGCAAATTCGAGTCCCTGAAGTTCCTCTGGAGCCTGCGCCGGAACCGCTACGATATTTCCATCAACACCCATCCGCAGAGCCGCATTCATTATCGGCTGATTGCCCGCTGGATTGCAGCCCCGCTGCGGATCAGTCACCAATACGAATGCTTTGGCCCGCTCGACCGCCGGCTGGTCAACGCCCTGCTGCCCCAGGATTACTCGCGTCATTCGGTGGAGTTGAACCTGGACGTGTTGTCGCTGCTGGGAGCCGGAAGAAAATTGCCGGCGCACACCCTGGAAATTTTCCTGACCCCGGCGGACGAACAATGGGCCGACGCCTTTCTGGCCCGATACGGCTGGAGCGGCCGGAAAATTCTGGGCCTGCACGTCGGTTCCGGCGGCACGAAAAATCTCCCGCTCAAACGCTGGCCCTTGAAAAACTACATCGCCCTGGTGCGGCGACTGAACCGTGAGCGGAAAGACCTTCGCGTTTTGCTGTTGGGCGGCCCGGAAGAAGCGGAAGATCATCGCGCTATCCTCGCGCAGTGCGATCCCGATTTGACGCGCGAAGCCGGAACGGAAACCCTGCGCCAGGCGGCGGCGTTGATGAAGCGCTGCCGCGCCTTTTTGAGCGTGGACACGGCGCTGATGCACCTGGCCGCCGCGGTGAACGTGCCGAACCAGATTGTCATCGAGGCCCCGACGTTGAACGCCACCAACCGACCGTTTGGAAACCCTTTCACACTCGTGAAAAATCCGGCGGTGGCCGGACGCCATCTGCAATTTTACCGCTACGACGGCGGCGACATCAAGGGCACCCGCGAGGAATTGCTGGCCATCATGAACGCCGTGCCGGTGGAGAAGGTTTTCGAAACGGTGACGGAATCGCTGTGATCAAAGTGAAAAACCCGCCGCTTGAGCGTCGGTGGCAAACATTTTCACCGTGTCCAGCGACAGCGCGCACAGGTCCATGCCGACCAATTTCAGCGCCCGGTTCAAAATATCGTGCGGCACGGTGATGATGTCGCAGCCGCAGTCGTTGGCTTGAAAAATGTTCAGCACCTCGCGGCAACTGGCCCAGAGCAACTCGGCGCGCGGCAACTGTTTCAAAATCTCCCGGCTTTGGCGCAGGCAGGGAACCGGGTCCCGGCCGGTGTCGGCGATGCGCCCGGCAAAGACGGAAACAAACGCCGGCACACGGGGATTCAGCGCCTGCGCCACGCCTTCGACCTGTTCCAGCGTCAGGATGGCGGTGATGTTCAATTTCACTCCCTCGGCGGCCAGCTCCCGGATGAGCGGCAGGGACGATTCGCCGCGAGTGTTGGTAATGGGAATTTTTACATAGACGTTTTCGCCCCAGCCGCTGATTTTGCGCGCCTGCCGTTTCATTTCGGGAAAGTCGTCGGAGAAGACTTCAAACGACACGGGTTTGGCCCGAATGCTTTGCAGAATGTCGCGGGCGAAGGCCTCGAAGTCGGCGATGCCGGCCTTGCGCATGAGGGTGGGGTTGGTCGTCAATCCCTTGATCAGCGGGTGGGCGTTCAACTCCAGCATGCCCTTTTTGTCGGCGCCGTCGGCAAAAATTTTTATCTTCAGCTCGTCCAATGTTCGCATGTCAAAATCGGGCGGATTGGTTTTGAAGCTTCAGGATTATGTCCGCGGCGCGGGCCAAATCACCAGCGAAAAAATCGGGTTTTTGGCGGAGTTCTTCGGCATAACCGCGGTCAATGAAAATCGTCCGGCAACCGGCAGCGCGGCCGCAATCCACGTCGCGCCAGCGGTCGCCGACCATCCAGCTTTGGGCCAGGTCAATGTTCAGCTCGCGCGCTGCGCGCAACAGCATGCCGGGCCGGGGTTTGCGGCAATGGCAGTCAGACCGGCCGCGACCTGGATGGTAACAGACCTCCACCCGGTCAATCGGCAACCGGCGGCACATCTCGGCGTGAATCTGTTCCACGGTTTCCTGTTTCAACGTGCCGCGACCCACGTCGGGCTGGTTGGTTGCCACCACCAGCAAAAAGCCGGCTGCTTTCAACCGGGCGCAGGCGGCAGGGACTTCGGGATAAATTTCAAATTCGGCAAGGGAAGCCGGCGCCACCGGCTGGTGATCGCGTTGCAACGCCCGGTTGATGACGCCGTCGCGATCCAAAAACACGGCGCGACGTGACGCCGATGGTCGGGCGCCGATTTCCGGTTTCACCGCAAGCCTTCCCACTTGGTTTGGCTGACTTTCAGTTTGGGGTGCGAGACGAGCAAATGCCAGATGACCGCCTGGAACGCCTCGCTGTGCGGCGTCACATGCGCCGGATTCACCGTGGGCACGATCACGCAGGCAGTCGCTTCCCGCGCCGTGTAGCCGCCGTCCCGTCCGACAATGCCGACCACGCTCGCGCCGACCGTTTTGGCCAGTCGAATGGCGCTGACGAGATTCGGGCTGACATTTTTCTCCAGGTTGCCGCCGCCGACGGAGAAGATCAACAGTCCATCTTTGGAATGGATTCGCGAGCCTTTCAGCCATTCGGCAAAGATGGTTGCCCAGCCTTCGTCATTCGTGCGCGCGGTCAGTTCGGAGACGTTGTCCGTCGGCGCGTAAGCCTCGAAGCCGCAGAGTTTGCGGAAATCGTTGACGGCGTGGCTGGCATTGGCCGCGCTGCCGCCAACGCCCAGGATGAAGAGCCGCCCGCCGCGTTCGCGGATTTTGGCCAGTTCCTCGGCGCATTGTTCGATGGCCTCGGCATTCAGACCGGCGACGACCTGCTGGACTTCTTGCAGAAATTGTCGGGCAAAGCTCATGACGGTTGGGATTGTAACCGCGCTTCCAATTCCGCCAAGCCCGCCGGCGAGCCGATTTCGTAAAACCGCTCGGCCACTTCGTAGCCGGCCAGTTGTTTTTCGCCAATGAGCCTTTGCATTACCTCCGCCAGGTCGAAGGGTGGAGCAGCGGGATGTTTTTCAAATACACCGGCTTTGAACAGGCTCAAACCGTAATCAATGTGCCGCATTTCCGGCAACCGGGCCGTTTTGTCGTAAAGCACGACCTCGCCATTGCGGAAGATGACGTTGCTGGCGTCGTAGCGGTCTTCGTTGCGATAAACTGTCATCAGACCCTGTTTGCCGCAACGATGGAAAAATTCGGCGACCGGCGCCAGTTCAATCGGCAGATAGGAATCGCCGTAAAGGACAAAGAATTCCTCGCCCAGTTTCGGCAAGGCGTGTTGCAGGGCGCCGCCGGTGCCGAGCAGCATCGGACCGTCGAAAGAATAATCCAGTTCCAGGCCGAGCTGTTTGCCGTCGCCGAACTGCCGTTGAATCATTTCGCCGAGGTGACCGACGCACAGGACGACGCGTCGGATGCCTTGCCGGCGGAGTCGTTCCAGTTGATGTGCCAGAAACGGTTTGCCGGCGACGGGCACCAGTGATTTGGGGATTTTTTCGGTGATCGGCCGCAGTCGCGTGGCCAGGCCGCCGGCGAGGATGGCGACAGGGATTTTCTCCACGGACGGATTCATGAAATGACCAGTTTGGTTCCCTCAAAATCGAATCGGAAGCGGACTTCCTTCAAACCGGCCGAGCGCATGGCGTGACGCAGCCGGGCTTTGTCTTCGGCGTAAAACATCAGGAACCCGCCGCCGCCGGCGCCGATGAGTTTGCCGCCGAGGGCGCCGTGGGCCATTGCCAGATCATACCACTGGTTGATTTGAGGGTTGCTCATGCCGCCGCTGCGTTGTTTTTTGTGTTGCCAATGGACGTCCATCAGCCGGGCGAATTCGCGCAGGTCGCCGGCTTCCAGCGCGGCCCGGCTTTTCAAACCGAGTTCCTTGACGAAGTGCAGATTTTCAATCATGGCCGCGTCGTCGGATTTGGACTTGACATCCTGTTCCTTCAAAATTGCCGAGGCGCGGCGCGCATAACCGGTAAAGAACAGCAGCAGGTTGTCTTCGAGCGTGTCGCGAACCTCTTCGGAAAGCTTCAGCGGCCAGGCCTCGACCCGTCCATCAGGCAGGAACTGAAAACAGGTGATGCCGCCGTAGGCAGCGATGTATTGATCCTGTTTGCCAATCGGTTCCTTGAGGCGTTGCAACTCGATTTCGCACGCCTGGGCGGCCAGCTCGGCGGGGTGCACCAGATTCTTTTTGTAAGTGTGCAGCGCCTTGAGCAGCGCCGTCGTGAAGCTGCCGGAGGAACCAAGGCCCGTCCCGGCCGGAATGTCGGCCATGGAAGTCAGTTCCAGCGACCGCCCGTCCAGTCCCAGCATGGCAAACGCCTCGCGGAAGATGGGATGTTTCAATTGGGAGGCGTCCGGCACGCGCTCCAGTTCTGAGTACTTGACGATCAAGTCCGGCACGAACGTTTCGTGCACGGTGATGTACACATATTTGTCAATCGCCGCGGCGATGAGGAAGCCGCCGAACTTTTCGTAATACGACGGCAAATCCGTGCCGCCGCCGCCGAGGGTGATGCGCAATGGGGAACGGGCGATGATCATAAATTATTTTTTGCGCGGCCGATAAATGGCTTCGACGATTTCCAGCGCCGCGCGGGCTTCGTCCAGTCCCACTGCCGGCCGGCGCCGGGTCTGGATGTCGTGCGCAAATTCCTCCAATTCCAGTTTCCACGAGTCATCCGGGCCGGGGAATTCATAAATCAACGTTTCGGGCACGCCCATCTCCGGTTTCATCTGGTAATGATAAAGCTTTTCCACGCCGTAACTGCCGCCGAGACCTTCGATGTGCAACTTGGCCGAGCGCCCGTAAATTTCGAACGAAAACAGGTTTTTCCATTCCGTGCAACTGACCTGGAGCCAGGCAGTCTGGCCGCGCGCCGTTTGCAAATCCAAAAACGCGTTATCCTCCACCGGCATGTTCCAGAAATAGGTCTTGATGTGGCCGCCAATTTTTTTGAAATCGCCCAGAAACCACCGGGCCAGGTCAATCAAATGCACACCCTGATCCATCAATTCGCCGCCGCCGGAAAGTTTTGGGTCTGCCCGCCACTCCCGCTCATAGCCGCGGCGTCCGCCGTGACCGTAACGTGCGCGAATGAACATCATCTCGCCCATGGCGCCGGATTCAAAAATTTCCCGCGCCTTGCGGAAGGCCGGATGGTAGCGATGATTAAACCCCACGCGGACACAGCCGCGGTGTTTCTTTTCCAGCGCCCGAAGGTGGTCAATTTGCCCGGTCGAAATGCCCGCCGGCTTTTCGACCAGCACCGGCTTGCCGGCGCGAATGGCCGCGGCAGTGATCGGCGCCAGTTCGGAATTGATCGTCGCCACAATCACCGCGTCCACCTGCGGCTCGGCAAGGGCTTCCTGGAAATCAGCCACGGCCCGGCCGGTGCCGGCCCGGGCGACCAGTTCCTCGGCGCGCGCCAGGTTGGTATCGCAGGCGACGGCCAGTCTCGATCCGGCGGGCAGGCCGGCCAGCCGCTTCCTGCCGATCAATCCGCAACCGATAATGGCGTAGTTCATTTTGGTTCTGTGAAGGTGTTGATTCGGCCCATCGTTGAAGCGCGAAGGAATCAACG
>DASRCU010000298.1:0-21495 GCA_035652955.1 Verrucomicrobiia bacterium
TCCGGTGCGCATAAGCGACAGCGCCAGGCAATGATGCGGCGCGGTGGTAAAAATGTCCGTGTTGGCGGGCGCCAGTGAAGGCTGATGGCGCAAGGCAAGGCATTGGCGCAAGGCAAGGCATTGGCGCAGGGCGGCAGCGGCTTGGGAAAATTGTTTCAATTCAAAATGCGCCAGTCCCAGGGCGAAACACAACGAGGCGCTCAGCGGCCGTTGCCGGGCCAACGGCGAATGGAGGACTTGCACAATCTCGTCGCAGGCGCGGACGCGATGGAGCTGGCTGGTGAACTGCAGGAGCAGCACTTCGCGCAATTCGGGAGCAACCTCCTCCGGCGGCTGGGCGGACATCAACCGGAACGCCTGGCGGTAGTGCGTCAAACCGGCGGCCAGGTCGCCGGAGCGCACCAGTTCCAGGCCGAGGTTCATTTGCAAATTCGCGTCGTTGGGAAATTCCCGGACGGCCTGGCGGAGCAATTTCAAATTGCGTTCGATCTTGCGGCGGTCGCGGACAATTTCCGGCGCGTAGCCGTGATGCCGCAGTTCCGCCGTGCCCAAGGCGGTTTTGAGTCCCCAGATTTTGCCGCCAGCCACGAGGCTTGGAAAAATCTGTTCGTGGACGCGGCCGTAAAAATAAACGCCCGGCGCGTTGCGGAACAGGCGCGGCACGTAATGCCGGCCCTGGGCTTCCTCGCCGCAATTGACCAGCGGCAGGCGAAAGGCGATCACCTCGGCCCGTTGCATGTCGGCGCGCAGGCGCGCGTGTTCGCTCACCGGCAACTCCTCATCCGCATCGAGCACCAACACCCAGTCGCCGCGGGCAAATTCCAGCGCGGCGTTGCGCGCGGCACTGAAATCGTCGTTCCAGGTGAACGAGTGAACCTCCGCGCCAAACGACCGGGCAATTTCCACGGTACGGTCGGTGGAGCCGGTGTCCACCACGACGATCTGTTGCGCCAGGCCGCGAATGGATTCCAGGCATTGCGCAAGGAATTTTTCCTCGTTTTTGACAATCAGGCACACGGACAAACGGTTGCCGTCGGGTTCCGGCAGCGGCCCGAGCGAGCGATTGGTTTCGGCGGTCGGTTTCCTGCTTTTCGTCCGTTTCAAAAACTGTCGGGGCGCATTCCAATGCGGCGCCAGATGGCCGGCGCGCTGCGCACAGCGCCCCGCCGTGACCGGGTCGCCGGCGGCCAGGGCGATTTCCGCCAGCAACAAATATGCTTCGGGGTGAAACGGTCTTTGGGCTATGGCGGCCACCGCTGCGGACCAGGCGGCGGAATAATTTTTTTGCGCGAACTGCGCGCGCGCGGCATCCAGCCGCCCCAGCCGGGCCACCGGTGGTTCGGCGGCAAACGACGCGGCCCCGGGCGTTTTCTCCCGCCAACCTTGTTCGCCAGCGGCTTGATGCGTGACCGCCAAGGGGGGCAGCTCGATTTTCAACGATACCCCCGGCGGCAATTCGCGGGGCATCGGGTAGCCGCGTTCGAGCGAGGCATCTTCCGGCAGTTTCCATTTTTCGCGGAACAGCCGCCAGTTGTCTGTCAACGCCTGGCGGTAGGCGATTTTTGCAGCTTGAAAGGTCTGGCCGCCGACGTGATGCACAAAGGCGTCCCGAACGATGGCCAGCCCGAACCCGGCCAGCCGGGCGCGAATGCAAAAATCGTCATCCTCAAAATTACCCTTGCCGAAGCGCTCGTCCAATCCCCCGATGGTCTCAAGGACGCGGCGGCGCAACAACAGGCAGAATCCCACCAGTCGTGACACCGGCTGCACCTGACCGACGTGTTCCACGCCCCACGAAACGGCAAAACCGTCCAGTTCGTCGAGATGGCGGTAAGGAACCGCCGGGACCCTTTGCGGACCGGAAACGGAATTGGACATGGGGCCAAACAAGCCCACGTCCGGATGCGCGTCGGCGGCGCGCAATAATCGGCCGAGCCAGCCTGGAGTGACGACGGTGTCGTTGTTCAACAACACCAGGAACTCGCCGCGGGCCAGGGCCAGGGCCTGATTGTTGCCGCCGGCGAAGCCGCGGTTGCTCCGGTTCTCAATCAAACGCACATGGGGATGCGTGGCGGCGTATTCGCGCAGCCAGGCCACCGTGCCATCGGTCGAACCGTTGTCCACGAAAATGATTTCGTGCGGTTCGGGCGTATGCGCCGCGAGGCTGGCCACGCACCGCCGGGTGTGTTCCAGTTGATTCCATGTCAGAATGAGGATGGAGGTGAGCCGGGTTTGCTCCGGTTTTTCCGTCAGGTGGGCCAACCAGCCATCGTGGGACGGCGCCGGTTCCTCCGGCAAACCGGCGGCCGATACGGTCGCCGGTGCCGGCGCGGCGAGCAATTGTTGATACAATGTGGCGTAGTCCTGGGCGTTTTCGTCCAGCGTTTTGAAGCGCAGGCGGCGGAGATGCTGGGCGACGCCTGGGAGCAAGTCCGGCGTGCGGGCCAGTTCGAGCAATCGGGCAGCCAGGGCCGCGCCCGTGGCGGGTGAAAATAAAAATCCGGTTTGGCCGTCCACAATGCGTTCGGGAATGGCGCCCACCGCCGAGGCCAGAACGGGAATTCCCAGCGCCTGCGCCTCGCTGAGTGTCAAGCAAAATGTTTCATCGAACAACGACGGAATCAGCACCAAGTCCACCGCCCCCAGCAGCGCCGGTAATTGCTCGCGACGGTAGCCGCCGTGTTCGCGAATTCCCAGAGCCGCCAGCCGGTTTTGGATGGCCGGAGGCACCGCGCCGAACACCTCCAGCCGGATCGGCGCGCCGTTCAACTGCGCGGCGGCTTCCACCACCAGTTTGAGGCCCTTTTGATAATTCAGTGTGCCCAGCACGCCCACCCGCAGGGGCAGGACCGGTTGCCGGCGTCCGGCCGGTGTCGGTGGGCGATCCACGCCGTGGGGAATGACGTGAATGCGTCCGGCAAATTCTTCGCCAAAGGCTTCGAGCAATCGTCGCCGGACAAATTCCGATGGCGCCACGATGGCGTCCATCATCTCCAGCACTTCGCGGGAAAGACGCTCGCGCCTTTGCAGATAGTCGGCCAGGGGCGGGGCATCGGGGCGCCAGACCAGGCGTTGGGCGGCCAGGCAGCGCAGACAATCCGGGTCGTCAGCGCGGGCGCGAATCTTTCCGCACCGCTCGCCGGCGGCGTTGAGCAGCACGTATTGGGGGCACTGGAGAAAATAATCGTGCACCGAGAGCACGCAACGTTTGCCCAATTCCCTGGCGATGCGCGGCAGGCGCAGCGAGGACCAGCCGGCCAGGTGCTGAAAATGAACCAGGTCATAATCGCCACCAGCCACGAACCGACGGAAATTTTCCTCGGCCACGGAGTTGCGGGTGTCACCCGGCTGAGCCAGGAACAGGTGCGTGGGGGCGGCATTGATCCGGTTCCAGACCACCACGCGCGTTTTGGCGTCGTTCGGCGCCTCGGCGAAATCCGCCCAGACGCCGATCCGGCCCGGAAATACCACCGTCTGGCGGAAGTGCGGCGACAGGCGTTGGACGATTTCCCGTGTGTGCAATTCCGTACCGCCGGGCGCGTGATAGTTGTGAATAACCTGCAGGACATGCGGTCGAGCGGCGCCGGCAGAAATGCCGCCGGCGGTGACGCGGCTGGAAGAGGAACCCGCCGCGAGAACACGGCGAAGCGTTTCCTGGAGCCGGCGCAGCGGATTGATCTGGCAATAGCGATAGACCGAAGAGGCATATTGCGGCCAGCGACGTTGCAGCAGGGCGGCGTTGCGGCGGCGGCGTTCGTCAATGCCGGGCACCGCGCGGAATGAGGCCTCGCCGTAATGATGCACGTAGGCGTCGTCGCAGGCGACGCTGGCCTTGCCGGCGGCCCAGGCGCGCAGGCAGAAATCGTTTTCCTCGCCGTAACCCAAACCGAAGGCCGGATCGAAACCGCCGACGGCATCCAGCGTCTCACGTGTAATCAACATGCAAAAACCGACGGCCGTGGGAATCTTCGGGTAAAGCCGTTCGGAATGCGCGGCGACCAGCGTCGCCAACCGATCGGGAGTCATTTCCGGTGGCAACGTATTCCGCAGGTTGATCTGCGGCACGGACAAAATGGTGGCGTTGTTGGAGAGCGGGGAAACGATGCCGATAGCCGGGTCGCTGCGCCGACAGCGGTCCAGACGATCCAGCCAGCCCGGCGTCACCTCGGTGTCCGAATTCAAAATCACCACGTCGCGCCGGGACAGGGCGAACCCGCGGTTGACGTTGGCAACGAACCCGGCGTTTTGGGGAGCGGTGAGGACGTGGATTTGCGGATGTTTTTCCGCGAACTGGCGCAGGAGCGGAGCGATCCGGCCGTCCGGGCTGGCATCGTCCAGCAGATAAATTTGATGACGCGGCTCGGTATGCCGCACCAGGCTTTCCACGCAGCGCCGCACGTCATCCGGCGCGTTGTAAATGGGCACCAGAATGTCGTAGTCGGCGATGCTCGGCGGCACGGCCATCCCGGATGCGGCAGACGTCTCCACCGGCGAACGCCGGAACCAGCGGCGCCGTTCGGCCCGGCCAAAAGCGACGAAGTGCTGCCAACCGGAACGGCAACGCCCGGCGCGCACGGCTTCGGCCACGTCGGGATTGCATTCCAGATACCGCGTTTCATCGAACTCTTCCGGCGAGGGAAGTTTTTGAAGCGAAGCCGCGTCGGGGCTGTCATTTTTCACGTGCGCGTCCAGGGCCTGGCGCGCGGCGGCAACCCAAGGCGCATTGGCGGCCGCCTCCTCCTCGATCTTTTTAGCCAGGTGGTGAAATTCGTCGGGCAATTCGCCGGTGGTGGCTGCCCGTTGCAACAGCGCGTAGATGGATCCGGCCAAAGGCAACTCCGGCACCGCTGCTGTGCCGTGGCAAAGGTCGGGCCGAATGCGCCGGCGAATGCCGGCCACTAATTCCTCAGCAGGTTCCGGCCAGGGCCGATGCAGCGCACGCGCCACGGCCTGCGCCTGTTCGAGAGGATGAGTGAACCAGCGGTCGTAATCCACCACAGCGCGCAATCGGCTGCCGGCCTCCCGCACCGCCTCGAGGTTGTGCAACAGCCAAAGCCATTCGGCGGCGGCGGCCGGAAGCTGATCGCGCCGACGCAGAGACGCGGCGACGGCCGAGGGGTGGCGAAGCGCCAGCAGGTAAATCGGCTCAATCGCCAGGTCCGAAAAAATTCGTTTCCACAACGGCAACAGGCGCGACGTGCGCGGGTCTTTGAAACCGAAGAGCCCCCGGACGGCGGTCATTTCACGGCGCACGACCGCTTTCAATTGCTCCACCTCGCCTGGAGGTCCCGCGGCCGCCAGGGATTCCCAGTTCAGCGGAAAGGGATTCATCCATGCCGGTCCGCGCCAGTCCCCGGCCAGGCGGCTCATCAGCGCCTCCTGCAGCCGGGTGATGTCCGCCTGTTCCCAGTAGCCCGCGGGATTGTTGGCGTCGGCGGCCAGCAAGCGGTCGCCCAGCTCCACACCGAGCGCCGTCAACAAATGTGCCAGCAGCGAGGTGCCGCTGCGATGCATTCCCAACACCACGACGAGGCGCCGGGGCGAAACAGGTGGAGAAGAATCACTCATGCCAGGGAGAAATTTTTTTTAGAGTAAAGGCCAGGAACCACTCCGGCGTGTCGGCGTCAATGCCTTCCATTTCAAAACCGCCGCCGCACAGGACGCAGGCCACGGCCAGCTCATGCAGAAAACTCAAATGCGCGTGGGGCGGATGATCGGTCGCGGGCGGCGACGGCAGCAGGGCGATGATCCGTCCGCCAGGGCGCAAAATCTGCGCCAGCATCGGCAGCAGAGCCTGCAATTCCAGATTATGTTCCCAGCCGTGCCGATAAAACACGGCCTGAGCCGTCTGCCCGATGCGCCGCAGCCAGCGCAGGAACGGTTCGGTGCCGGAATGATGAAACGTGCGCGCGTCAAAGCCGTAGAGGACGCGGGCTTGCCGCGCTTTTTCCGGAGACGCTTCGCAACCCATTACCGTGAATCCGTGCCGGCGCAGGGTTTCCATCAATTCGCCCGTGCCGGCGCCCAAATGCAGCACGGTGCCCTCCGCCGCGTTGAGCCGGGGCTCGTAACGAGACACGATGGCTTCGCAAATGTCGTTCGGATCCGGTGTTTCCACCAGCGGGCGGCGCCGGTCATGGAAAAACAGTCCGGGAACGGCGGCAGAGGGGATGGCGGGCAGGTCGAAATCCCGGTGCGCTAAACCGTTGCGTTCCCGCACCGCGCCATTTTTACCTTCCGTTCCGAATCCGTTGGGAATGGCGTTCATTCGGGTGCGAAGGTCATGATTGGGTTGTTTTTTTACGGACGGCCCGATTCGGCACCGGGCCGTCCGAGGAAGGAGCCAGCGGTCCCGCCCTGGGCGGACGAAATTCGCTGACCTGTTGACTGGAGCCGCCCCGCCCGGTTCACGGCGCCAGGTTGTCCGGCGCGCCGCAACCGGTCTGTCGGGAGGTTCCAGAATCCGTTGCCGGCGGGGAGACGCCGGACTGAAATGGGTTTTGCGCCAGTCACAATTGCTTAGTCGTTTGGTGGTGAACGGGTGCCGGCGGGGTGGCGCCGGGCAACGGCAGTTTGGGCAGCACCGCGCTCTGCCGGGTCAACGCCGCCTGATTGCTGCGCTGAATTTCTTCATACACTTCCTGCCGATGCACCGGTACATCGGCCGGCGCCAGAACGCCGAGTTTGACGGTGTCGCCCTCGACGCGCACGACTTTGACGTGGATGCGCCCGTCAATCACGAGGCTTTCGCCGGCTTTGCGCGAGAGAATGAGCATGACCAGACATCAGTCGGCGTTGGCGGAGACCGGCAGGGGATGCGCCACGGAGTATTGCGCGGCGTTGGCGATGACCACCTGTTTGGCCAAGCCGGTGCGGCGGTTGATGACGATCGGGCCTTTCAGATTGGCCGTGGCCCGGCGCGGCCCGGATACGGTAACAATGACATAGACCGCCGCGTCTTCCGGCGAATGCAATCCCAGAAAATCCACGTCCGGCTGCGGAAGATCCGGTTGATAGTCCGGCAGAAAATGAAACGGTTCGATCACTACAAAGGCCAAAGAGGGATGGCCTTTAACTTGCAGCCAGCAGAACGGCGCTTCCCCCGGTCGAGCGATGAGCCGGTACTCTTTCAAGTGCTCGAAGCCCAGCAACCCGGCCGGCAGTCGCACGTCGGCGCAACCGATCGGCTCGGAGGTCCGGTCTCGTTCCGCGGTGTCCATCTCTTCCATTGCGTTGACGCTGGTCATGACGGTTTCTGTTCAGCAACGCGCGTGCCACGTAAAACTTTGCCGCGCGTGTCCGGCCGAGCGGAAAAATCCGCAAAAAATTCCAATCGAAACAGCGGGACCGGCAGAAACGGAAACGCCGGACAAATTCACCCGGCAATTTTGGCTCCGGCCCGGCGGAATTTGCCGATTCGCCGGAAGGCCAGGCTGAGCAGACCGAACACGGTTCAACCGGCCGTCATTTCGGGAGCCTTCACAGCAGACTTAAAATGTACTGCTGCATCTGCATGAATTGCGACGACGTGGCCAGCGCCGCCTGGTAGGCATTTTGCGCCTGGCTCAATTGGGTGAGCGTTTGGGTGAGGTCGGCGCCCGCCAGATTGGTCAGATCCGTCTGCGCGGCGTTCTGCTGGCTGGAAACCCAGGCCGCCGCCGCGCTCAGGCGCGCCTGGACGGCGCCGTTGGCGGCGACCTGGTAAAGGAGATTGTCCTGGTCTTTCGACAAATTGGGGGCGTCAGTGGCGGTGATGGCGTTGGTGTTGCCGGACAACAAATCGTTTTGCAGCGCGATGAGGTGATTGAAAAAGTCGGCGCCGTAACGGCTGTCGCTAACGACGCCGCGCGGCCCAGAGCCGGTGTTGTTCTGGCCCGGCGCGTCCACCGCCAGCGTGACGTTGGCCGCAATTTCACTTTGGGAAACCTCGCTGTTGCCGGAATAAGTCACGGCGGTGACGTGGCCGCTGGCGTCGGTGGTCACGGTGAAGGGGGCGCTGCCCGAAGCGGTGCCGCCGAAAAGGAACTGATTGCCGCTCCTGGTATTCATCAATTGCACGGCCTGCTGAATCAACTGCGTCACTTCGCTCGCGTAGGCCTGTAACTGGGCCGGCGTGGCCGTGCCGTCGGCGGAGGTGGCGATTTCGCCGGCGCGGTTGGCGATGGTTTGGAGTGCGGCCAGGGCGTTGCCGGCGGCGGCGGCGCGGCTTTGAAGCGCCGTGATATTCTGCGCATATTGCGCGGCGGCGCGGCTGTCGGTCTGCAAATTCAAGGCTTGCGCCATGACCGCCGGATCGTCGGCCGGAGCGGAAATTTTCTGGCCCGTCGCCGCCTGGTTTTGAAGCTGATATTGGCGCGAGGACAGCAGGTTCAACTGGCTGACCATTGAATCCAGATAGGAAGTGCCGGCGATGCGCATAACGGAAATTTCAGGCTTCAGATTTTGGGCGTTGAACCCAGGCAACGGATTGCGCCCTGGAACGGGCAACGGGAAATTGAAAACGGCGCCGGGTTTTCATGGAGATTCCTGGAGGATTCAAGCGCTCTTCAAATTCACGACCGTTTCCAGCATCTGGTCCACGGTGGTGATAAGCCTGGCGGAGGCTTCGTAGGCTTTCTGGTAGGTGATCAGGTTGGTCGCTTCCTCTTCCAGCGAAACGCCACCCACCGAATCGCGCTGGTTCAGGAGCAGGGTGTTGACCGAGTTGTAACCGTCCACCTGGTCGTTGGCGTGAGCCAGCGCCTCGCCAAAGCGCTGCACGTCCAGCGCGTAAGCGCCGCTGAACGTCTGCTGGCCCAGCGCGGCGAGGGGTTGCTGGCCCAACTGCGCCAGTTGCAAGGCCACGGAATTGTCGCCGGGCGTGTTGGCGGCGCCGGAGGCCTGGATTTGCGACGGGTCGTTGGCCAACGCCGGATTCACGCCGATGCTGGCGGCGTCGGTGCCGGTGAAAAAGTCCGCGCCGGTGTTGCCGTTGAGATCATAACCGCTGCGGTAAAGGGCATTGACTTGGGTGATGAGCGTGGAGGCCAGCGTATCCAGACCGTTGCGCAACGTGGTCAACGCGCCGTCACGCGCGTCAATCGTGCCCTGAATCGAGCCGCCGGAAAGCGCCAGGGGCACGCCGGAAGACGCCGTCTGCACCAGCAAATTGCCGGTGCCCGGATCGTAGGTGGCCAGTGTATCGGCAAGCTGGCTGCCGGAAACCAGCGTCTGGCCGCCGATGCTGACATTCACCGTGCCGTCGGCGTTGGAAGCGGTTTGAATGTTCACCAACTGCGCCAGTTTCTCCAAATCCTGCTCGCGGGCATCCACCAGGTCGTTGGCCGTGCCGCCGGAAGCCGTGGCCCGGGCGATTTGCGCGTTGAGACCGGCAATGTCCGAGAGCAATTGATTGGCGGAGGTGACGTCGTTGGCAATGGAAGTGTTGAGCAGGCCGTTGAGCGACGTCAAATTTTGTGCGGCCTGATTGAAGCCGGCCGCCAGCGATTGCGCCGCGCTGACCAGCGATTGGCGCGCCGACAGGTCGCCCGGACTGGTCGCCACCGCCTGGAAGGCATTGAACAAATTGTCCAATTGACTGGACAATCCTGGTGACGTCGCTGTGTCGCTGCCGGAGGCGCTGCCGGTGGCGTTGAGGTTGAGGAACTCGTTCAACTGCGTCTGGGCATTTTGCAACGCGCTTTGCTGGGCGGTCCAATAACCGCCGACGCTGGCTTCCGATCGGATCTGGCTGTCGAGCAATTGATCGCGCAGTTGTTGAATGGTCACGGCCTGCACGCCGGTGCCTTCCAGGCCGATGGCGGTGGGGGTGGGCGTGCTGGTTTGCAACACGACGCGTTGCCGGGCGTAGGCGGGGTTGTTGGCGTTGGCCAGGTTGTGACCGGTGACTTCCACGCCCGCCTGATCGGCCGTCAGCGCGCGCGCGCCCAGGTTTAAGGTGTTGAACAATCCCAGCATAATAAAATCAGGAATGCCGATCGAACGGCAGCCGTTTGAAGCCACGCGGAAACCGGCGCGCCGCGCCCCCTCTCACTCTTTGTTCCGTGCGAGTTCATTGGTGAAGAAAAAATGCGTCATTAACCGATGGCTTCGTAAAAGGAATGATTCGGCGCTGCGCCGCTGGTCAGGGCGCCCGAATCGTTGTAGGTCGCCGGTGGACGATCCGGAAAAAACGGATCGAACAGCCGCTGCATCAATTCCACCACGCGACTCAGGAGCAGGTGATTCTGCCGGGCGCGGCGGCGGATGCGCAGCAGCAGCTCGTTGTTTTCCTGGACGAGCGCCTGGACCAGGGGACGATATTCGCCGGGCAAATGCGCCACGATCTGGCCGAAGGGCGTGTCCTCGGCCAAACCGAAGAGCCGGGCGACGTTCCGCCGGCGTTGTTCGCGTTCGCGGCGCGCGGCGGTGATGTTCTCCACCTGGACAGCGATGGCTTGGGTGCAAACCAGCAGGTCCTGCGTCTGCCGGCGCATGACCAGCGCCTGTTGCTGCTCCAGCAGGGCGAGCATCTCGCCGTATTCCTTCAATTCCTCGCGGAGGGAATCAATCAAATCATGCAAAAAATCTTTCATGGGTCAGGGCTGGTGGCGTTCAGGTTCAAAGCGCGGGGGCGCAACCGGTCTTCCCGGAATGTCCGGGAGCGGATGGGAAGCGGTGGCCGGTTGGTCCGAGGCGGTTGAGTGGGACGCGCCCATTTGGCGCGTGAGCTGCCGTTCAAGCGTTTGCGCCAATCCGAGGGTGCCGGAGCGGGAAATGCTCTCGGCCAACTGCTTGGTCACCATATCCTGATAAATGCCGGCGGCGGTCGAATCGTCTGTGAATTCGGAGGGAATGACCGTTTTCTGCGTCTGACGCAAAATTTCGCCGATCATCAGCGCCTCGAACTGTCGGCAGGCTTCGGCCACTTTTTGCTGCGGCGTCAGGGCTTTATCGCGGGCCAGCAAATCCAGCGGGACATCCTGCCAGGCGGTGGGCGTTGGAACGGCGTGAAGGTTCATTTGATAATCAAGTCAGCCTGCAACGCGCCCGCCTGTTTCATGGCCTCGAAGATAGCCATGATGTCGCGCGGCGTGGCGCCCAGGGCATTGAGCGCGGCGGCCACCTTGTCCACGGTGGGCAATTCCGGCAGGGCGACCAGGGCGGATTTGTTTTCGGTAACGGTGGTGGTGGTGCGCGGCACCACCACCGTCTGGCCGGTCCGGCTGAACGGAGCCGGCTGGGAAACTTCAGGGGTGGAGGCAATGGCGATGGTGATGTTGCCCTGCGCGATGGCGCAACTGGAAATCTGGATGCCGGCGGTGGCCACGATGGTGCCGGTGCGTTCGTTGATGACGACGCGCGCGGGGGTGTCGGGCGTCACTTCAATACCTTCCAATTGCGCAATGAAATCCACCGGCGCCCCTTGCGCGTCCTCCGGAATTTGCACCTGCACGGTGGTGGAATCCTCCGCCCGCGCGCTGTTGGTGAACACGTCGTTGATGGCGGCAGCCACCCGCGAGGCGGTAACAAAATCCGGCTGGCGCAGCAGCAATTCGAGCGTGTGGTTGTGGACGATGGTGGTGGGAATCTCCCGTTCGACCAGCGCCCCGCCGATGATGGTGGCCGTGGTGGGAAAATTTTTGGTCACCGTGGTTCCCCCGTTGCCGGCGGTGAACCCGCCCACGGAGACCGGGCCTTGGGCGACGGCATAGACCTTGTTATCGGCGCCCAGCAACGGCGTTTGCAGCAGCACCCCGCCCTGCAGCGATTTGGCATCGCCCAACGAAGCCACCTGCACGTCGAGACGTTGACCCGGTTTGACGAAGGCCGGGATGTCCGCCGTGACCATGACGACGGCGATGTTTTTGGCCGAGAGCGCCGAGAGCGACGCCGGCGGAATGTTGATGCCGTAGCGCTGCAGCAGATTGGCCAGCGTGCGCTGGGTGTAAAGGGGATTTTGATCACCGTCGTTATCCAAACCGGCCACCAGACCGTAACCGACAAGCTGGTTGTCGCGGGCGCCGGCCACCATCGTCAAATCCCCCACCCGCACGCCAGCGGCGGCGGAAAAGGTCCACAGCGCCAGAACCATCCCCAGGGCAAATTTGAAAATGCCGCCGGCCGCGCCGGCATGCGGCGCGCGGTGGCGGTTCAGCGGAGAGATGGCGAGGCACCGGGGCGAAGGAAAACGCCGCCATTTCACAACGCGCTGCGGCGCCCGGGCGCTGGCGCATTTCGGCTTCAATATTCTGGGCACCAGAGGCATGTTCAAAACGGATTCAGTTTGTCCCAGATGCGGGTGAACCAGCCTTTGCGCTGTTCGTCGGTGACGGTGCCTTTGCCGATGATTTGAATGGTGGCGTCGGCGATGTTGTAGCTGAAGACGGTGTCGTCGGACGCCACATCGGCGGCGCGCACCACGCCGCGCAGGACAATCGTCTGGTTTTCACCGCTGAAGGAAGTCTGGCGCCGGCCTTCGATGACCAGGTTGCCGTTCGGCAACACGTCCACCACGCGCACGGCGATTTTCGCCACCACCGTTTCCGAATCGTTGATGGTGCCGCCGCCGTCGTGGCTCAAATCCGAATTGTAAGCCATCGCCGGCATCTGGCCCTTGTGCGCCAGAAAACCGCCGGCGCTTTGCGGGTAAAGAAACGACGTGATGGCGGCGCTCAAGCCGGATTTCTTTTCGGTTTTGGTTTCGTTGTTTTTGGTGGCGGTGCTGCTTTCGGCCACGATCACCGTAATGATGTCGCCGACGCCGGCGGCGCGTTTATCGGAAAACATGGATTGAGACAGGTTGGCCGGCCAAAGCGATTGGGCAGGCGCCGAGGCAAACGACAACAAAACGGTCAGCATCACCGCCTGCCAAACACCCCGAACATCGGACACCAAACGGCGGCGGAACAGGAGTGAACGGGATTTTGCCGCGCCAGTACAGGCTTTTTCGTTTCGACGTGGATCAGACATGGAGCGATTCATTTTGACAGCGAGGGGAAGGTTCATTTCAAAGAGAAACCAAAATCGTTTTGTCATTGAGCACCTTGCCGTAGAAGTCGCGGTTGGACTGCGGATTGCGGACATGAATGATCTGCCCGGGCGTGCCGTCTTCCAGCGCCAGCACTCGTGTGGCGACGGTCAATGCGCCATCCTGAACAACGGCGCTGGCGGTCTGGCCGCGGCGGATGACCGGACGCAGTTTGAGCGCCCAGGCCGGCAGCGGCGCGCCGGCGGGAACTGACTCGGCCACTTCCCACGCAGCGCGGTCGCCGTCGTCGAATTGGGCCAGCGGCATATGCAGGGCCAGGATGTCGCGACGTTCACGCGCCAGGTCCGCCTCGGCCAGCGGTGTGCCGGGTTTGAGCAGCGAGCGGGCCACCCACACTTCGCGCCAGAGTTGCGCCTGCACGGAACATTGCCAGCGGCCCAGGCTGCGACCGTCGGCAGTTTGAATTTCAAAACCCACCACGAACCACGAAGACAATCCGCTGTTGGGCAGTTGGAAAATTTTCACTGTGCAGGGACCGGGCGGCGCCGGGAGCGGCGTCCAGGGGTTGACCAGCCGCAAGTCCAGCCGGTCGCCATCGGCGGCGAACTGTTTTTGCAGCGCGGCGGTAAGCAGTCGGGTCACCGCCTCGGCATCCAGCGTGGTGTTGGTCTGGACGGCGGGCGAAGCTGCTGGCGATTCATCGGCCCGGACGGAAAAGCCTCCTCCGCCGGCCAAACAAATGGCCAGAACCAGAAAGAGTCGGCGGGTCGGAACAAAGAGCGAATGCGCCGCGAAGGCGCGCGTTGCCCGGCGCCGACTGCCGGTCGGGAGAAGGCAAACGTTCGATGCGGGATGATGGTTCATGGCGCCGACAAAACTGTTTTTCATCGCGAGAGATTGTTGCTTTCCTGCATCATCTGGTCGGCGGCCTGAACGGCCTTGGAATTGATTTCGTAGGCGCGTTGGGCCTGGATGAGATTGACCATTTCCTCGACGACGCTGACGTTGGACAATTCGAGGTAACCCTGGTTAAGCGTGCCGAAGCCGTTCTGGCCGGGCGTGCCCAGTTCGGGTGTGCCGGAGGCGGCGGTTTCCTTGTAAAGATTGCTGCCGAGGCTTTGTAGGCCGGCAGGGTTGTTGAACCGGACCAACTGGACCTGGAACGTGGTGGTGCCGCTGGCGCCGGTGTAGGTGACGTTGCCATTGGCGCCGATGGTGATATTGGTGGTGCCGGGCGGCACAGGCTGAAAGCCGCCAATAACCGGCAGGCCGTCGCTGGTCACGATGCGTCCGTTGGCATCGGTTTTGAAGGCGCCATCGCGGGTGTAGGCGTTGGAGCCGTCGGGCAGTTGCACTTCAAAAAAACCGTCGCCTTGAATGGCGACGTCCAATTGCTCTCCCGTCTGGGTGAGGTCGCCTTGAGTGAAAATGCGCGCGGTGGCGACCGGACGCGAGCCTTGTCCAACCTGGATGCCGGTGGGCACCTGATTGCCCGAGCCGAGGTCCGCACCCGGTTCGCGCGTGGTTTGGTAGAGCAATTCCTGAAACTCCACCTTGCTCTTCTTGAAGCCGGTGGTGTTGACGTTGGCCAGATTGTTGGAGATGACGTCCAGGTTCAGTTCCTGGGACTGCATCCCGGCGGCGGCGGAGTAGAGGGCGCGGAGCATAACGGTTTTACACAGTTGACAAGGTGAAGCCGGCGGTTGCCGGCCACAGCGTGTCTCCGGCGATACGGCAAATTTCTGACCGATCACTCTTCATAATCAATCGGTGCCTCCGAGGTCGCTGATGATCTGCCCCATCCGATCGTTCTGCATCTGGATCACTTTTTGGTTGGCTTCGAACAATCGCATGGCGGTGATGAGGCTGCTCATTTCCGTGGTGGGCGAGGTGTTGGCGGCTTCCAAAAATCCCTGGCGCACCGCAGTGCTCGGGGGAGCCGGTGCCGGGAGCTGGCCGTTGGCCAGCAAATAACCGTTCGCCGTGGGCGTGAGGGCGTTGGGATTGGCAAAGGTCACTACTTTGAGCCGGCCCTTGATTTCGGCGCCCTGGCTGATCTGCCCGTCGGCGGAAATGGTGATGGGGGCGGGATTATTCGGGTCCAATTGCACCGGTCCGGCGTCGCTCAACACCGGAGAACCTTGTGCGGTGACAAGCTGTCCGGTGGCGTTTAACTGAAATTCACCGTTGCGCGTGTAGGCGGTCTCCCCATTGGGCAACTGCACGGCAAAAAATCCCGGACCGTCCAGAGCCAGATCAAGCGAATTGCCGGTAGGCCGCAGTTGGCCTTGTTGAAAACTGGTGGAGGCCACGACGGTGGGGATGTAAAACCGGGATGACGCCGCGTTGTTTACCATCACCGGCGAGGCGGCGGCGACCTCGGCGAACGAAGCCTCCAGTTTGCGGTAACCGGGTACAGCACCCGCGGCGAGATTGTCCGCGATCAATTCCTGCCAACGCGCCTGGGCGTCCATCGCGGCAGCAGCTTGATAGAGACTGACGTTCATGCGCCGAACGGTTGAGCAACGGCTGTGCCAGCGCTTAAAATGGCTGGTTTTGCCGGAAGCAAGCCCGTTTCCGCGTCGGGATTGGAAAAAGATTCCCGGCGCGTTGCAGAAATTGCCGGCCGGCACCTGTGGCAAGCGCAAAATAGAAAGCAGCGCGGAAGGCTTGTGGAGGGCATTTCAGGTTTCATAAACGCAGGCCAGTTCAATGACCTGACCGCAGCGGCATTGGATGTGAATGGCCGAAACGCGCTGGCCGTCGCGCCGCACGGTCACCTGCGGACGGCCCTCGCCGTTGGCGGGGTGTTCCCCGGCGCCTCCCAGCGGCTGGAACGGCCGGAGATTTTCGGGCGAAGGGACCACAACCACGCGGAACTCCGATCGTTGGGGAGCAGGCGCCGCGGCGGGAATCAAAGGCACAAAAGGAGCGTTCATAACCAAATCAATTTCTGCAACTGCCGCTGCCGGAAAAAACCGGCGGCGGAGCGTCCGGGAGATGGCGGAAACGGTTCATGGCGGATTTTGCGCCAGCACGGCGGGCGATTCGGGCTGATCCGGATTTTCCACTTTCAAGAGCACGGTCACGCGCCGGTTGATTTCGTTGGTGGACGCGAAGCCATCGAGCGGCTGCGTGTCCGCAAAGCCGGAGACCTTGTAGATTTGGCCCGGCGCCACGCCGCTGGCCACCAGTTTGGCGCGGGCGGCGTTGGCGCGTTCGGTGGACAAATCCCACTTGTGAATGCTTTCGGGGCTGTCCGGCGGCTCGGTCTCGGTGTGGCCTTCCAGCTCGATGCGAAAACTCTGGTAACGCGCGATCTCCCAGGCCAGTGTGGAAAACACCCAATTGCCGTAGGCGGTGAATTGCGCCGTGTCCGGCTCGAAAATCGGCTTCTGGGAACGGTCAAAAATGTTAATGCGCAGACCATCGGGCGTCAGTTGCATCTGCACCGTCCGCTCCAGTTCCTGGCTCTGCTTGAGCATCCGGGCGATGTCTTCGGTAACCTTGCGGAGCATTTGCAATTCGATGGCCGTGACGGATTCATAATTGCCTTTGGCCTTGTTCTGGGAGGACGGCTCCGGATTGGGAATGATGCCGGTGGATTCCTTGTTGACCGCCGAGAACGGATTGCGAAAGGCGCGTTCGACGGCCTGTTTGATTTTTTTGTCCTGCGCCGTCAACCAGAGCAACAAAAACAGCGCCATCATCGCCGTCACGAAATCCGCGTAGGCTGTCTTCCAGGCGCCGCCGTGATGATGCGATTTCCGGCTCACATGAAGTTTGCGGTGTTCAGTTCTGGCGTAGCGATTTTCGGCGATAGCGGGTCTGTGTTCGACGGCGGAATGGCGGGTCAACGCCCGGCAGTTGTTCAGCCTCCCGTGCCCTTGAGGGGCTTGAGCATCTCTTCCAATTCCTCGGCGGAGGGGCGCAACTCGCTGCTTAAGCCACGTCGGCCCAGCTCGACGGCCGTAATGGGCGCCATGCCGCTGGCAAAACCGATCACGCACGCGGCAATGCAACGGGTGAAATCCAGTTCCGCGTTGCCCGTAAATTCCAGATTGACCGCCAGCGGATTGACAAAACCATACGCCAGCAAAATGCCCAGAAACGTTCCCACCAGCGCTGCCGCCACGTGCTCGCCGATCTGTTCGATGGGGCCGTCAATGGACGCCATGGTAACCACGATGCCCAGCACCGCCGCCACAATACCAAAGCCCGGCATCGAATCGCCGATTTTGGTCAGCACGTTAACCGGTCCGGAATTGTCCAGTTCGCGCCGCTCGATTTCTGCGTCCAGCAACAGCCGCAACTGATCGGGCTTGACCTTGCCGTCAATAATCGGGCGCAGGCTGCCGCAGAGAAACTCCACTGCTTTTCGGTTGGCGGAAAACAGGGGATACTTGTTGAAGATCGAACTGTTCGCCGGATCGTAAATGTGTTCCTCCAGCGCGATCATTCCGTTGCGCCGGCCCAGCATGAACAGCTCGTAAAGCACCTTAAGCAATTCCTCGTAGGCGGCCCGGCTGTACGGCGTGCCTTTGACGGCTTGAAACAATCCGTGCACCATGTCCCTGAGCACCTTGCGCGGCGACATGACGATCAACGCGCCTAATCCGCCTCCGCCGATGATCAGCAACTCGTGCGGGTGCATCAGCCAGAACAACTGGCCGCCGCCGATTTTGAAACCGCCGAAAATCGAAAGAAAAACAACACAGATGCCTATCAAAATAATCATGCTGAGAAACGGGCCGTCAAAACTGCTGACCGCCGGGTCGCCGGCACGCGCGTCGCAACACCGGCCTGCCGGTCCGGGGACGGGCATTGTTCGCCGGACTGCGCCGCACCCAACCTCCGTCTGCGAGGACATGCTGTGGAGATGGGAACCATGGGATCATTTCATTTGGATGACTGCGCGACTGGCGAGAGTCGTCCCGCCACGCCGTTTTCGACGCGTTGCAACCAGGAGCGAAGGGACAAAATCGCCTGGGCATGGATCTGGCAGATGCGGGATTCGGTCAATCCAAACACCTCGGCGATTTCGCGCAGGTGCAAATCCTGGCCATAATACAATGCCAGCACCTGGCGCTGAATGGCCGGCAACTGTTTGAGCCGCTCAAAAATCAGTTCTTTCAACTCCGCCCGCGCCGCCTGATCGCCCGGTCCATCCTGATTAATATCCGGCACCACTTCATAAAGGGTGCCGGTCTCCTCCCCATCGCCGGCGCCGACGGAATCCAGACACACGAATTGGGCCGGCCGGACTTCATCGAGCAGTTCGTGGTAGGCTGCCAGGGACAGATTCATGGCCGCCGCCATTTCACGGTCGGTGGGCACCCGGCCCAGTTCCTGTTCCAATCGCCCCATGACCTCCTGGATTTTTCGGGATTTCTCATGCACCGTGCGCGGCGCCCAATCCATTCGACGCAGTTCGTCGAGCATCGCACCGCGGATGCGCAGCCGGGCGTAGCTCTCAAAGGAAGTGCCGGAAGCCGGATCGTAATTTCGCAACGCCTGCAGCAATCCGACCAGTCCGGCGCTGTGCAGATCCTCGCGGTCCACATGTTCGGGCAGCACCAGGGCCAGTCGGGCCACGGCGTACCGCACCAGCGGCAGGTAACGTTCCACCAAGGCGCTTTCGTTTTGTGCGCTGGCCTCCTTTTGGTAACGCCGCCACAGCTCCTGGGCAGCGGGGCGCCGGGCCGTTTGCCCGGCAGGCGCTTCAAGTTCACAAGCAACGGTACTCATAGCCTTTTCCGGGCGCAGCGCTTAATGCGCCGGCAGAATGTCGTGTTTCTCCCTCAAGGTTCTGCCGGAGGTGATGACTCTTGACGTTCATGGTTTTCGGGCGGAGGGAATGGAAGCGTCAGATGCGGCCCGTCGTTCGCACCGCTGTTGTTCCAGGGAATCGCGCAGTCCCTGCACCCAAATGCGGCCCCACCAGCGGGCCAGCAGGCAGGCAGCCAGCGCGGCGGCGCCGGCGCGCCACAATACCGCCGGCCACGGACTGCTGGCGGCCAGACCAAAGCCCGCGCCGATGAGAAAGCCGACGATGGCGCCCAGAACAATTAACGCTTTCATTCGATGTCCGCCGGACGTTCAGCAAAACGTTTGCCAGCCGCCAAAGCGGCGCCTCGCCAAAGGAAAAAATTGGGAAATGCAGAATTTTCCGCTGGCAATTGCCGCTTCGACGGCGCCGGCCGGGAATTTTTTGCCCGCGTGGTGAAGGACACGCTGCAATTTATGCCGGACGCCGCACGGGAGCGTTCGCGGGAGGAGGCAACGGTTTGGGACGGCGCCGGCAGCGCCCGGTGAAGCGTAAGATGCGCGCCGTGAAAAACATTCGGGCGCTTCTTCACGGTTCAGTCATCCCCGGAATCACCGCCGCGTTTTGGACCTTTACTCGCGCGGGAATCTCCGCGTAAGACAACACGGCCAGTTCACCGAAGGTGGCTTCAAAAAAGCGCCGGAACGCCAGGCGCAAAGCGGGCGCGCACAGCACGACCGGCTGCTGACCGGCGGCGAGCATTTGTTGCACGCATTTGGAAAGAAAGTCCATCACGTGCCGCGCCAGTTTCGGCTCGACCACCAGCGCGGTTTCGCCGGCCGCCTGCCGCACGCCTTGCGCCAATTGATGCTCCAATTTCGGGTCCAGCGTAATGGCGCGGAGCTGGCCGTTCTCGGTCTGGAACGGCTTGACAATTTGCGGACCGAGCGCCCGCCGGGCGTATTCGGAGAGTTCGTCGGGGTTTTTGGTGAAGGCGGCGGCGTCGCCGACCTTTTCCAAAATGCCGACCAGGTTGCGGATGGAGATGCCCTCGGCCAGCAGATTCTGCAACACGCGCTGGATTTGTCCGACGGACAGTTGGCCCGGCACGAGTTCGTTGACCACGGCCGGGTGCGTTTTTTTGAGATTGTCGAGCAGGACTTGCACGTCCTGCCGGGTGAGAATTTCGTGGCAATGCCGGCGCACCGTTTCGGCCAGATGCGTGATCAGCACGGACGCGGCATCCACCACCGTATAACCGGCGGACTCGGCGTTTTTGCGCTCCACCTCGGCAATCCAGGTGGCGGGCAGTTGAAAAACCGGTTCGACGGTGGGAATGCCTTTGAGCGTGACCTTGCTGTTGGTGGCGTTCATCGCCAGCCAATGGCCGGGCAGGAGCTGTCCCTGCGCAATGGGATGGCCTTTGAGCAGGAAACGGTATTCGTTCGCGCCAAGCTGCAGGTTGTCGCGCAGGCGGATCGGCGGAATCAACACGCCCATTTCCTGCGCGAAATTGCGGCGCACACCGGTCACCCGCTCCAGCAAATCGCCGCCCTTGCCGGCGTCGGCCAGTGGAACCAGACCGAGGCCCAGCTCGATTTGCAAGGTATCGAGCGTGAGCAGGCTTTCCAGCGGATCGGCGGATTTGGCTTCCGGGGCGGCGGCACCGCCGGAACCAGCCGCAGCGGTTTTGCCGATTCGCGAAATGGCGCCGGCGGCGGGTTTGGCGGGCGGGGCGGACAATTCGGGAATTCCGCCGTGCCGGTGCATGGAATAAGAAAGCAGGCCGATGAGGATCGCCAGCGTCCAGAACGGCAGCAACGGCAGCCCCGGCAACAACCCCATGATGGCCAGCATGGCCGCCAGAATTGTCAGGGCGCGCGGGTAAAACAGCAGTTGCCGTCCCAACTCATGGCCGAGGCTGTTGCGTGCCGTGGCGCGGGTGATGAGCACGCCCGCCGCCGTGGAGGTAATCAGCGCCGGGATTTGCGAAACCAAACCGTCGCCGATGGAGAGGATGGTGAATTTGTGCAAGGCCTCGCTCATCGTCATGCCCTTTTGCAAAATGCCGATGGCGAAGCCGCCGACAATGTTGATGAGCGTGATGAGAATGGCGGCGATGGCGTCGCCCCGCACGAACTTGCTGGCGCCATCCATCGCGCCGTAAAAGTCCGATTCCTCTTCCAGCTTGTGACGGCGTTCGCGGGCTTCGGCTTCGTTGATCAAGCCGGCGTTCAGTTCGGCGTCAATGGCCATTTGCTTGCCCGGCAAGGCGTCCAACGTAAACCGCGCCGCCACTTCCGCAATGCGCCCGGCGCCTTTGGTAATCACCACGAAATTGATCAGCACCAGGATCAGGAAGACCACCAGACCGACGACGTAATTGCCGTGGACAACGAAATTACCGAAGGCCTGGATGATATGGCCGGCATAGCCGTTGAGCAGGATGAGTCGGGTCGAGGCCACATTCAGTGCCAGCCGGTAAAGCGTGATGAACAGCAACAGCGTGGGGAACCCGGTAAAATCTGCCGGTTGCCGCAGGTAAAGAATGACCAGCAACACCAGCAGCGAACTGGCAATGCTGATGGTCAGCAGCAGGTCGAGCAGGAACGGCATCACCGGCAGAATCAGCACCAGAATGGTGCCGAACAAGGCCGCAATGAGCCATAAATCTCCGTATTTCAGGAGATGCCGCAATCTGTCGCTAATCGCGCCCATGACGTTTTGGAAAGTGTCAAGCAGGAATCCGGCCAACCCG
>DASRCU010000299.1:0-12671 GCA_035652955.1 Verrucomicrobiia bacterium
GGGCGACCAGCGGCTGCACGGTTACAACGGTGACACCGGTGCCGTGATTTTCGACGGCGGCGGCACGAACGAGTTGATGACCGGCACGCGCCGCTTCAGCACAGGTATCGCAGCACGCGGACGCATTTACATCGCCAACGACAATCGTGTTTATGCCTTTACCGTGCCGGTGGCGCCGATTGTGCTGACAAATCTGACGTTGTTGCCGGACGGCGCGATTCAATTCAGCTTCACCAACGTGCCAGGCTTGAGTTTCAGTGTCTATAGCACGACGAATCTGGCACTAGCTTTTACCAACTGGTCACGGCTCGGCCCGGCGCGGGAAATTTCGGCCGGCGAATTTCAATTTACCGATGCCGCTGCCGGCAATACCGCGCGCTTTTACCGCGTGACTTCGCCGTAAGCGCGCCTCAAACCCGGAACGTGCCTCTGCCTGGCGCTACGGAATTGAGCTTCGCTGACAATCAGTCATTCCGGCGGTGATCTCTGCGGGCGTCTGGTTTTGATGGCGGTGTTTCTTCCCAACTACGGCGTCGCCAAACGGTAGAAACGGTTCCCGCCGCCCGGCAGATTGGTTACGACCACGGAACTGATACCGCCGCTGGTGATGACGCCGTTGGTGGCCGGCAGCCAAACGATCGGCGGCGCGAGGTTCGTGGCGGTCTGTAGTTCCAAGTTATTGGTTGGCCAGGAAATTTGGAACCGGTTACTGGACAATCGGCCAATCGTCAGCACCGGCGCGGACGAACCGCTCACCGTCACGGCAGTTTGCACGCTGTTGTTGTAGGGATTCAGGTCGGGTTGGGTGCCGGAAACATTCGCGTCGTTGTAAATAATTCCCGCCACGGTCGGCGTGACGGTGATGGTGGCGGTGACGCTGGCGCCACCGGCGGCCAGATTGCCCACCAGCCAAGTAATTTGACCGCTGGCAAAGACTGGCGTGCCTTGACTGGCGTGGACGGAAACAAAAGTCGTTCCCGGCGGCAATGTGTCCACAACCGCGACGCCGGTGGCATTGGTCGGGCCGAGATTTGTCACCGTCAGCGTGTAACTGAAATTGTTGCCGATGCTGGCGGACGCCGGCGCGGTGACGCCGAGCGCGAGATCGGCGGTGTTGGACACCGACGCGAAGCCGAATACGAACAGGTCGTTGGCCTGGTTCAAATCCCGCGGCGTGAGATCGTAGGCCGCACTGTCAAAGGCGATCACCGAACCATCAGCGCTCATGACGGGATTTTCGGAGGTGCCCGACCCGCCACCGGTTCCGGCAAGGTTGCCGCTGATCAGCAACGTGACGCCTTTCACCAGGTCGCGCCGGTAAATGTTTCCCACGCTGGATGAAAATGCGCCGGGCACCAGGTCGGTAGCGAAACTTTGGAAGGTCACGTAACGTCCGTCGCTGCTGATCGCCGGCGAGCCGGACTGGATTGCCAGCGAGCCGGACTGGTCGTTGCCCGCGCCGGTACCGGCGCCGTTGATGCTGACCAGCGTGGTGGTGTTGGCCACCGTGTCGCGCACGAACACATCGTTCGCATTGTTGGTGTCGGCGTTGGGCGTCAAATCGCTCGCGTAGCTGGTGAAGACGATATAGCGCCCATCCGGCGTCATCGCCGGCACGCCGGTGGCATAATTATTTCCGCCACTGGTGCCGCTCAGATTCACGCTGATTAAATGCGTTTGTCCGGCGAGCACGTCGCGCTGGTAAACCTGGTCAAACACGTTGGTGTTGCCAGCCAGTAAATCCAGTGAACTGGATTCAAACACCACGTAGCGTCCATCGGTGCTGATGAGCGGTTTCGCATAATAAACGCCGAATTCGTTGGTGGTCGGCCCGCCGGATGGTGTGGCGCTGACGAGCACGTTGGTGCCGGCAATCAAGTCGCGCCGGTAAATCTGGTAATCCTGAAAACTCCCGGTGACGTTGGACACGCCGGGCACCAGCCAATCGGACGCGCTGGTGAAGGCGACGAACCGTCCGTCGGGGGTGATCGAACCGGTGCCGGCGTCGCTGTCGCCCGGCAAACCGTTGGTGGCGGTGACATCCACCATCACCGTTGTGCCGGCGAGCAGGTCACGCACATACAAATGTTGCGAGTTATTATTGGTGAGAGTCACCGCCGTCAAATTCGTGGCATAGCTGGTGAACAAAATGTAGCGTCCGTCGGGCGAAAGACCCACCAGGGCGGAGCTGCCGTTGTCACTGCCTCCGGAACGATTCACGCTCACCAGACTCATGCTGCCATTGGTGAGGTTGTAGGCGAAAACGTTATCATTGTAAGAATTGTTGATCGGATTGGTGACCAGGTCCGAAGCAGCGCTGTTGAACGCGACCACGTTGCCGTCGGCGCTGATTTGCGGGCGGTAGGCGGAATAGTCGGGCAGCGCGCCGTTGGTGTTCAGGTTCAGGAGCGTAAGCGTGTTGTTCAAGGTGTCGGCGAGGAAGATGGTGCCGTTCCCGTTCGTCTGGTTTTGCACGAGATTCAGGGCGTAGCTGTCAAAGGCAATCCAGCGTCCGTTCGCGCTCATCGAGAAGGTGGTGGCCGGTGAATTGTTGTTGGCCGTGCGCGAGAAGGTGGCGCTGGCGGGCGCTGCTACTGGGGCGGTCAAATCGCGCCGGTAAATCTCTTCTGTTCCGTAAGGTGCGCCCAGTGCCAGTGTATCGTCCTGACTTTTAAACGCCACGTAACGCCCGTCGGGCGTGATTTGTTGCTGCCTGGCCCCGGAACTGGCGCTGCCGTTGGTGTTGACGCTGACGAGCGTCATGGTGTTGGAAACCAGATCCGCCACGAACACGTTGTCGTAGCCGACGCTCTGGTTTGTCGTGAGGTCCGTCGCACCGCTATCAAAAACCACGAAACGGCCGTCCGGCGTCATTTGCGGATTCTCTGCATAGCTGTTGGCGCTGTTTGTCCCGGCAAAATCAATGCTCACCAGCCGGTTCGTGCCGTTCAGCATGTCGCGCACGAAGACCTCTTTCTGGGAAGTGTTGGTGTGCAGCGTCGAAAGATTGGGGGCATGGCTTCCAAACGTAACAAACTGGCCGTTGGAACTGATCGTCGGTGACGAGGAGGAATCAGTGCCGGCCAAGCCGTTCGTGCCGATGCTGACCAGCGCGGTGCTGCCGGCGGCGAGATTGCGCAGGAAAATATTTTGGTTGCCGTTGGTGATGACGTCCGCCGTCAGGTTGGTCGCGTAGCTGGCAAAAACGATGAATTTCCCGTCAGGCGTGATAGCGGGCGAGGAGGAATAATCGCTGGCTGATTGTGTGCCGGCGGGATTCACAGTCACCAGCGTCGTCGTGCCGGCGACGGTGTCGCGCACAAAGAGATTGTCCACACTATTCGTGGCCGGGACTGGCGACAGATTGCTGGAATAACTGTCAAAGACCACAAACCGGCCATCGGGGGTGATGCCATCAAGATAGGAGCCGTCATCGCTGCCGGCGGCGCCGTTGGTGCTGACGCTGACCAGCGTAGTGACATTGCTCCAGGTGTCGCGCCTGAACACGTCGCCGTAACCGGTCGTGGGCTGGGGCACCAGGTCCGTGGCGTAGCTGGTGAAAAACACATAGCGCCCGTCGTCAGAAATTTCCGCGCCGTAGGAATAGCCGCTGCCGCCGCTGAAACCGTTGGTGCCGAGACTGACGAGTTTGGTTCGTCCGGAAACCAGGTCGCGCATAAAGATCTGGTTGTTGCCGCCGTCGTTGCCCGGCGTCAGGTCTGTAGCTTTGCTGTCAAATACCACGTAACGTCCATCAGGCGTAATGGCGTCGCCGCTGGCGGCGGCGTTGCCGGCGCTGCCCGTCGGTGTGACGTTCACGAGCGTGACAAAGTTGGTGTTCATATCGCGAACGAACACGTTTTGTTCCTGCGCGTTGCCAAAGCCGTTATAAAACGTGTTGTTAATACCGTTGGCGAGGGTGTTGGCGAGGGTGTCGAACAACACATAGCGGCCGTCCGGCGTGAGCGCGACGATTTGCGGCGTGCCATATGGATACGGATTGTTGCCAAAAATCAGCGGACTGTTGGTAATCGCCGCGCTGACGAGATGCAGGTTGCCTACCGGGTTGGTCGGGAAATCCGATTCGTCAATCGTCAGCGTGGCATTCGTCGGCACACCCAAAAAACCGCCGGTCACCCCGTTCAGCGCCAGATTCACCGACACGTCCGGCGAAAGCACGCCGTCGTCCAGCAGCGGCACCGTGAAGCTGGCGGCGGTTTGGCCCGGCGCGAACGTGAGCGTGCCGCTAACCGGCGTGTAATTCGCGCCGGATTTCGCGCTGCCGCCGGTTGTGGCGTAGTTGACGCTCACCGTGCCGGCGCTGCCACCTTGGCGGATGACGCTGATGGATGCGCCGCCGGAATTTTCCGCCGCGGAGAAACTGGGTTGAGCGAATGACAACACGCCCGGTCCGTTGGTCACCGTAATGACAGGCCAGTTGGTGTATTCATAATAATTATAAATGCTATTGTTCCACGGCGTGGGATCGGGTTGGTCCGAATTCGCAGCGAAGATGATGTATTCGCTGACCGCCGTGAACGGCTGCGCCTGCACCGTGAATTGCGCGACGGCTCCCGGATTCAGCGCGGGAATTGTGTCTTGAACGTAGAGCACCGAACCGTAGTTGAAAGTGCTTGTGGCGCCGAACTCGGCATTCGCCGAGACGAAGTTCATCGTCGTGGCGTCCAGGCCAAAGAGGAAGGCAATGTTTTTCGCCACGTCCGGCCCGGCGTTGGTGACAAAACCGGTAACGGTGAATGTCTGGCCGGCCATGACAGGATTCGGCGTGATTGTCGCGCCATAAACTTTCAGGTCGGCCACGGTGCTGTTGGTCTGCGTGAACAAAACCACACTGGAAGAGCGGGCCTGGGAAACGAAGGTGTAAGTAATCACATTCGTCGGGCCAGTCGCGGTGACGTGGACGGTCGCGCCGCTGCCCACCGGAATTGTGCCGAGGGAAGCGATAACGAGATTGTTGGAAATGACCGCCGAACCCTGGCTGGGCGTAGCCGATTGCAGAATGGTGTTGGTGCCGTCCGGCGGCGTGATTATCAACACCGTGTTGCCCACGGCGTCCGGGCCGACGTTGGTGACGAACATCGTGAAACTCTGATCGGCCTGTTCCGGCACCGGGCCGGAGCGCGTGACTTGCAGGATCGCTTGAATGACCGGCGTAACGGTGGCGATAAAATTGTTCGCCGGGTTGGGATCGCTTTCGTTGCCGGTAACGCCGGCGAAATTCGTGATGCTGCCGCGCGACAACGGCGTCACGACGATATTGAGCGAGGCGCTGGCGCCGGCGGCCAGATTGCCAAACGTCGCTGTCAGATTTTTCCCGAGCTGCGTCAAAGTCCCCTGGCTGACGTTTGCGGAAACCACCGTCACCGCCGCCGGCAACGCGTCGGTTAGAATCACGCCGCTGGCGGCGTCCGGGCCAGGATTGGTCACGGTCAAAACGTAATTCAAATTGTAGCCCAGCAGCGCCGGATTGGGCGAGACGCTCGCGCCCAACGCGAGGTCGGTGTGCAGCGCGGTATTTTGCAGCACCGTCGTGGTGACGGAGGCGACATTGTTGGAAAGCACTGGATCATTTTCGTTGGCGGTGGCGCTCACCGTGTTTTGAACGGTGCCGGCGAGCGTGGGCGTCACGGTGATAGTGGCGGTCGCGCTGCCACCACCGGGCACCGTGCCGAAATTGCAAATCAGCGTCTGGCCCAAAAGCTGGTAACTGCCTTGCGACAAAACCGCAGATTGGAAGGCGAGCGACGGGGGCAGCGGATCTTCCAGCGTGACCACCGTCGCGTCGGCCGGGCCGCGATTGGTGACGACGACGGTGTAACGGTAACTGGCGTTGGCCGGTGTCTGATTGGTGCTGGCGGTCAGCGCGACGGCGATGTCCGCGCTGGTCGCGCTGCCGATTTTGACGATGAACGCGCTTTGGTAATCGTAATAATTTTGCTGATAGGCGTTTGTGGTCACCGGGAAATCCGTGGCGGTGGTGTTGCCCACCACCCAGGCGTTGCCGGCGCCGTCCACGGCGATGCCGTTGGCGCTGTTGTTGGCGCTGGAATTGTAAGTGCCCTTGACGCCGCCCAGATACGTTGCGTAAACCAGCAATGAACCAGTGGCGTCGAGCTTGGCCACAAAGCCTTCCTGGGTGCCCGCGGAAGACGCGGCGTAAAGCGTCCCGGCCTGCAATGGGTCCGCCGCCAGACTGCTGACATAATACCGGCCAGACTGTGACGGAATTCCGGTGTCCATGCTGGTCCAGTTCGTGCCGGCGTTGGTGGAAACGATCACGCCTTGATAATTGTAGCCCTGATACACTTCGGCGCCGTAGAGCGTATTGGGGTCCGCCGGATTGAATACGAGACTGGGGAAGCCATAAAAGCTTTGTCCGGTGACGGTCCAATTCGTGCCGCCGTCCATGCTTTCGTAAACGCCGCTTGCGAAGGTGCCGATGTAAATGATATTCGGGTTCGCCGGATTAATGGCGATGGATTCCACCGAATCAGACGCTGGCAAACCGCTGTTCAAATTCGTCCAGGTGTTTCCGCCGTCGGCGCTTTTGTAAAAGCCGCCATGGCTGTTGTTGGCGGCGTAAATGTTTAAAGAATTCACCGGATCAATCGCCACCGAAACAAATCCTACGGATCCGTTGCCGCCGGCCAGCACGTTGCTCCAGGTGTTTCCGCCGTCGGCGCTGCGATAAATCGCGCCGGCGCCATTGTTTAGGGCGCCCAGCGCGGCAAAAACGGTTTGTGAATGGTGCGGATCAACCGCCAGCGCACCGACCACCCTGCCGCCCGCGAAAAAAAGCTGCGGCAGGCCATTGGTGACGGCGAACCAGCTCGCACCGCCGTTGGTGCTCTTGTAGATGCCAGAACCGGAACTGAAACCGGCGTAGAGCACGTTGGGATTGGACGGATCCACCACCAGCGCCTTGACGCTGGCTTGAATGGTGCTGTAGTTGAAGCCGCCATAGACGGTGAAATTCGCCGGCATTCCCGTGTCGCTGCCGGTCCAGGTCAGCCCGCCGTCGGCACTTTTATACAACACCGGCTCACTGCCACCGCGCGTCGCACCGGCATAAACATTCGAGCTGTTCACCGGGTCCACTGCGAACACATTGATGAATTGCGCGCCGACCGCCAGGCCGGTCCAGTTCGTCGTGCCGGCCGCGAATTTGTAGGCGTCAAACAGATTCGGCGGTTGCGCCGCCTGGCGCGTCGGAAAATTCAGCGAGGCCGTGTTGCCGGTCACATACACGTTGCGGTTGGAATCCACGGTGATGCCCGTAGCGTTGTCATCCAGGAAGCCGCCCAGATACGTGGACCAGAGCAACGCTGTGCCGGTGGGATTGAGTTTGGCCACAAAAGCGTCGCCGCTGTTGGAATACGGTCCGCCGCCGCCAAACGTCGGCTGCGCGGCGCCAGGCGTGGTCGGAAAATCCTTGGAATCAGTCTGGCCGGTCACATACACGTTGCCATCGGCATCGAGCGCAATACCGGCAGCATTGTAACCATCGTTGCCGCTGCCGCCCAACAGCGTTGAAAAAACCAGCGCCGTGCCGGTGGAATTTAACTCGGCGACATACGCGTCGGAATAACCGAGCCGGTTCGTCTGAAACGCACCGGGCGTCGTGGGGAAATTCGTCGAGGTGGCCGTGCCGGTGATGTAGGCATCGCCGGCGCCGTTCACCGCCAAGGCTTGAATCCCGTCGTATCCCGACCCGCCAAACAACGTGGAATACACCAGCGAATTGGTGCCGCTCAACGCCGGATTAACTTTCACTACAAATCCGCACGACGCCCCGCTGGGCGGATTGGTGCGGAGCACCCCCGGCGTGACCGGAAAACTCGCCAGACCGGTCGTGCCCGCGACGATGGCATCGCCGCTGCCATCCACGCCGACGCCGTTGACGGAATCGCCGATGTAGGTTGAGTAAAGAATGTTCGATCCGTCAGCGCTCAACTCAGCCAGAAAGCCGTTGGCGCTGACGGTTTGAAATCCATTGGTGATTGGGAAATCGGAACTGCCAGTCGTGCCGGCGAGGAAAATGTGGCCTGCGCCATCCAGCGCGATCGCCTGGCCGGAATCACTGCCACTACCGCCGATAACCGTTGTGAACAGCGCGTTGGTGCCGGTGGCATCCAGTTTGCTCACAAACGCAGCGCTGCCACCGGTGTCGCGGTTATTCTGCGCCCCTGGAAAATAGAACATGCCGCTGGACTCGGTGCCGGTGAAATACACGTTGCCCGCCGCGTCGGTGGCCACGGCATTGGCGCTGTCGCCCCTGGAACTGAGGCCGCCGAGATAAGTCGAGTAGAGCAGCACCGGGTCAATCACCAGCGCCTGCGAGCGATCATAAGCGCCAAGAAGGAAGTGTACGGTGTCACCCGCCAGCGCATATTCGCACGGCACGGTTACGCGCCGCCCGCTAATTTCCTGCCAGGCGACCGGACGCTGCCAGCGCACCGAGCCACCGGCCAGTTTCACATCCAGCGCCCCATCGGCAGCAAGCCGTACGTTTTCCGCACCGCCAAATTTCAGCGCGATTTGTTCCGCATCGGCAGCGGGCGACAGACGGAAATCGTATTCCAGCCGGCCCTGGTTGCCGTGATAGATCAAATCCACGCCCGGATACACCGCCGCGAATTTCACCTGGCCAAACGTCGGAACGCCGCGCCGCCACCGCGCCGGGTCGCTGCCCAGGAAATAATTGACGCGCTCAGCCAACTGGTTTTCCGCCGCACCCCCCGTGTCCCCCCTCGCACCGACCAGTCTCAACCGGAGAACCGCGTTGCCTGACGGTTTGTTCACGGCAGATGACAGTCGCAGTGTGGCGCCGCCGCCTCTTGTCAGAAACAACGAGTAATTTTCGCCGCGCGCCAGAAATTCCGCCGCCGCATCGCCCTGGCCGCGATTGGCCTCGAATGCCAGGGGCAAAGTCATGCGCGGCGGCAAGGCGTGGGCGGAAATCCGCAACGTGAAAATTAAACCCAGGCGGATGAGGAACGCCGGGAGGCATCGGGAGGAGATGAAACATTTTTTCATAATTTTCAGGGTTGGTGGGCAATATCGCTGCGCGCCCGGCAATAAAATGTATTGACAGATTAAAGTATTTTGACTTATTGTTGGGTTGGCAATACGTGAATCTACGTAAGGGAACCACCGAATCATGGCCGAAGGAAACCCAGAGGGTCTCGAGGCGCTATTCGCGCTGCTGCCGGAACTTTACGCGCCGGTGGACGCAGAGCAGTTTCCACAGCGGCTGGTCCGGCTGATCGAAAAATTGATTCCTTGCTGGAATGTGGGCTTCAACGAGGTTGATTTCTTGCGCGGCCAGACCACCGGTGTGGTGTCGTCGGCGAATTTCGACTTGGATCGGTGGCTGCCCATTTTTGACGCGCATGTTGGCGATCACCCGTTAATCCGGCATTATCAGCAGCACCCCGAGGACACCCGGGTCTTGAGGTTTTGCGATGTGACGACAACCGCAGAATTTCATCGCACCGGCATCTACAACGAATTTTTCCGGCCGCTGGGCCAGCCGTATCAGATGGGATTGACGTTGCGCGCCGGACCGTGCCGGGTCATCGGCGTGGGTGTCAGCCGCGGCGAACGGGATTTTAGCGAGGCGGAATGCCGACTCCTGGCTGCGTTGCGTCCGCACGTCTTGCGCGCGTATCAAAACGCCAAAGCGCTGACGCGCCAGCGAAAAATTTTGGAAACCTGCCGACACGCCCTCGACGAGTCAAATGCGGCGCTGATAGCGGTGGAAAACGGCCGCGTGACGCTCGTCACAGCCCGCGCGCAACGGCTGCTGAGCAAGTATTTCCCGGGGCTTCGCGTTCGTGCAGGCGCGACGCTGCCGGACGAATTGCGGCGTCCATCCGCGCCTTCGCCAACTGATGCCGCCGCCCGGAGCGGCGCTGTCGCTACGCCGACGGTTGTTCTCCGGGGTGCTGAGGAACTTCGCGTGCGGCAATTGCCGGGACGGCTCGGCGGAGAAACGCTGTGGTGTCTGGAAGAGAAACATCCAGGTTCGCCACAGCAACTGCAATCATTGGGCTTGACGGCGCGTGAGGCGGAGGTGTCATTCTGGCTGTTGTACGGCAAGTCCAATCCGGAAATCGCCCTCATCGCCCGCATGAGTGTGCGCACGGTGGAAAAGCATCTGGAACGAATTTATGTGAAACTGGGGGTGGAGAACCGGGTGGCTGCCACGTTGCATCTGCTGCGGTTGGTCGGCGGCACGCCTGACCGGTGAACGAACATCACCGGCAGAAGGTGAAAATGGAAACGACGGGCGCCATAAGCGCAACGGCGCGAACTTCGTCCGCGCCGTTGCGTGTTGAAACGACGAATTTTAGACGTCGTAATACATGAAGAATTCGTAGGGATGCGGCCGCAGGCGCACGGCGTCGTGTTCCCGGCGCTTGTGGCTGATCCACATTTCGATGAAGTCTTCGGTGAAGACGTCGCCTTTGAGGAGGAAGGCGTGATCTTTTTCCAGGCAATCGAGTGCTTCGCTCAGGCTGCCGGCAACGTTGGGGACTTTTTTCAATTCTTCCGGCGGCAGTTCGTAAATGTTTTTGTCGAGCGGCGCACCGGGTTTGATTTTATTTTGGATGCCGTCCAGGCCGGCCATGAGCAGCGCGGCAAAGGCCAGATAAGGGTTGGCGGCCGGATCGGGCGGGCGATACTCGATGCGTTTGGCCTTGGGGTTGTCACTGTAAGTGGGAATGCGCACGGCGGCGCTGCGGTTCCGGGCGCTGTAAGCGAGGTTGACGGGCGCTTCGTAGCCGGGCACCAGGCGTTTGTAACTGTTGGTGGTGGGATTGCAAATGGCGCAGAGGGCTTTGGCGTGTTTGAGGAGGCCGCCGGTATAGTAAAGCGCCAGTTCGCTCAGACCGCCGTATTCATTACCGGCAAAGAGAGGCTTGCCCTTCTTCCAGAGGCTCTGGTGCGTGTGCATGCCGGAGCCGTTGTCGCCAAAGAGCGGTTTGGGCATGAAGGTGGCGGTTTTACCGTGTTTTTTGGCGATGTTTTTGACGACGTATTTGTAAATCATCATCCAGTCGGCGGCGGTGACCAGCGTGTTGAAACGATAGTCAATTTCGGCCTGGCCGGCAGTGGCCACTTCGTGGTGTTGACGCTCCACCTCCACGCCCAATTGTTGCATGGTCAACACCATTTCGGTGCGGATGTCCTGCTGGGTATCCAGCGGGGCGACCGGGAAATAGCCCTCCTTGTGCCGGATTTTGTTGCCGAGATTGGGCATTTCCTCGCGCCCGGTGTTCCAGACTCCTTCCTCGGAGTCCACGGAATAAAACGTGCCGTTGCTCTTGGAATCAAACTGAACATTGTCGAAGATGAAAAATTCGGCTTCCGGACCGAAGAATGCCTGGTCGGCAATGCCGGTGGAGATGAGATATTTTTCGGCCTTTTGGGCAATGCCTCGCGGGTCTCGGCTGTAAGGTTCGAGCGTGCCGGTTTCGGCAATGGTGCACGTCAGGCTCAATGTCGGCACGGCGCAGAACGGATCAATGAATGCCGTCGCCGGGTCGGGCATGGCCAGCATGTCGGAGGCCTCGATGCTTTTCCAGCCACGGATGGAGGAACCGTCGAAGCCCAGTCCCTCGGCGAAGGCTTCCTCGGTCAGTTCACTGACGGGGAGGCTGAAATGTTGCCAGGTGCCGAAGGTGTCCACAAACTTGATGTCCACCATCTTCACTCCGGCTTTTTTCGCCATTTCGATTACACTTTTGGGAGTTGCCATAATTTTGATGTGCAAGATTTTCTTATTGTTGTTAATTTGATTATTCCGACGCCTGCGAAACGGACGCCGCGCCGACGAGCAATCTGCCACGAATCGGCGCGGCGTCGAGTCTTTTTTCAACTATCCGACATACCCTTCTTCTCCGTGTTCGCTGATGTCCAGGCCGGCGACTTCGACCTCTTCGCTGGGCCGCAAGCCGACCAGCGCCCGGGTGATGAAGGCGGCAATCGCCGTGCCCACGGTGGAGAGCACAATGGTCACGCCGACCGCCTTGAGTTGTTCGATCACTTGCGCCGCGTGATTGGCCACGCCATGGCTCTGCATGGGCACCAGGGCATTGACCGACGCGTCGCACAGCAGGCCGGTGAGAATGGCGCCGATTGTCCCTCCGATGGCATGAACGCCAAAGGTGTCCAATGCGTCGTCATAGCCCAACCATGCCTTGACTTTGTACACGAAGAACCAGGGAATCGTCCCGGCGGCCAGGCCGATGATCACCGCACCCGTCGGATTGACCCAGCCGCAGGCCGGCGTAATCACCACCAGCCCGGCGACTGCGCCGGAGCAAAAACCCAGCACACTCGGCCGGCCTTTGATCAACCACTCCACCATCGGCCAGACAAAGGAAGCCACCGCCGTCGCCAGTGTCGTCGTCGTGAAGGCATTGGCCGCCGTGGCGTCCGATCCGACTTCCGACCCGGCATTGAAGCCATACCAGCCGACCCACAGCATGCAGGCGCCCACGAACGTCAGCACCAGGCTGTGCGGCGGCATCGGCTCTTTCGGAAAGCCCAAGCGTTTGCCCAGAATCAAACAAAGCACCAGCGCCGACCAGCCCGAAGACATGTGCACCACCGTGCCGCCCGCAAAATCAATCGCCTTGATT
>DASRCU010000300.1:0-1011 GCA_035652955.1 Verrucomicrobiia bacterium
CGGCCTGTCCCGTCGCCCGCGTTGGCAATGGCCACAGGATTGGTCAGACCGGAAGGCACGACCGTCTCCAGGTCGATCGTCGGAAACGCGCCGCTTGGACGCGGCGCTTGGGCCCCTTTCAAGTGCGCCCCAGCCGCTCGTCCCGGAAACCGCGCGGAATTAAATTGTTTCGCCGCGCCGAAAAGCGCTACCCATGCGCCGGAAAAGAATATAGAAAAAGCAATGGCGACGTGCAGCCAGCCAAAGAGGCGCCGCGAACTGGACCTCGTTTTCATGATTCACAGGAAAGAATGCGGTATTTGTCACGTTTTGCAACCTGCGGATGTTGAAAATAATCCCCCCGCCATGGGAATGCCGTTGTCTCTCCAAAAGTCGAACGCATTATCCCCAACGCGTTGACGAAAAAACCGCAGCGCCCCGAAGCCTTTCGGGGCGCTGCTATTTGTCCCTTTGGGGAATCCTCTCCCATCGGCTTGAAAACAAGCCGATGCATCGCTCCGCGTAACCCTTGTAACCTCTTTTAACCTTTTAACGTAATCTTTTCGGCGTGGGACGCGGACGCGGTGTAGGGCGCGGATGCGGAGTGGGGCGCGGTCTCGGTGTAACTCTCGGTGTGCCTGTCGGCGTAGCCGTTGCCGTCGCCGTGGGCGTCGGTGTCGCAGTCACTGTCGGGGTAGGTGTCACGGTAACTGTAGGAGTTGCTGTCGGCGTCGTGGTTGCGGTAGGTGTCGGCGTTGGGGTGCCTCCTGGTACGACAAAAGCATAAACCCTGTTGTCGGCAGCGACGTAAATGCGTCCGCGCGCTGCGATACCCGTTGTGTTATAGGAGCGGGTGCCAGCAATGACTTCATTAGGCCCGCCGCCGGTGAAAACATCCGCGCCTGTGTCGCCGTCGAAGCCTTGCAAACGCGCCTGATTGGAAGGGCCGGCGGTCACCCATACAATCGTGTTATTTGTGCCATCAGTCGAGGTAACAAACGGCGAGCCGCAGCCCTGGCTGACCGATTTTGT
>DASRCU010000301.1:0-31212 GCA_035652955.1 Verrucomicrobiia bacterium
GGAGGCGGCCGGGGGGTGGCTGTTGTGGCGTTGGAGCGGCCGGGTCACGGCCGGTTTGGTGCCGGAGCGGGCGATGGCGGTGCTGGCGTTTTTTGCGCTGTTCGCGCTGGTGCTGTTTTTGCTGGGACGGTTTTCGGTGACCATTGCGCGGCTGGAAAATCATCGGCTGTTGCGGCCGGGGGCGAATTTCCTGCTGGCCGGCGCCTATGTTTGCCTGGCCACGGCGCTGGGCATCGCCGGCGTGAGAATGGATTTTGCCCGGGCGGATTTTTGGATTTGCCGCGCACTGTGCGTTTTGCTGGGGCTGATGGCGGCGGAAATGCTGGTTACGCTGCTGCTGGAAATCTATCGTCCGCGGGTTCCGGGACGCATGGAGCGGGCGCTTTACGACAGCCGCCTGATCGGCGTGCTGGCGCAACCGGAAAGCCTGTTTGCCACCGCGGCGCAAACGCTGGATTACCAGTTCGGCTTCAAAGTTTCCGAAACGTGGTTTTTCCAACTGGTGCGCAAAAACCTGCTGGCCCTGGTGCTGGTGCAACTGGCGGTGCTGTTGCTGTCCACCTGCGTCGTGTTTGTCGAGGCCGGGGACCAGGCAGTGTTGGAGCATTGGGGCAATCCGGTGGCGGTGCTGGATCCCGGCGCGCATCTCAAATGGCCGTGGCCGGTGGACAAAATCCGCCGCTACCGCACCGACCAAATTCAATCGTTCAACGTGGGTTTCGCCCCGCCGCCGTCGGGGTTGAAGGTGATTCTGTGGAGCGTGGCCCACACGGCAGAGACCAATTTTCTGGTGGCCAACCGCACGCCGACCACGGTGCAAAATGAAGAGGAAACCGGAACCCAAAGCGGAGAGACCGGCACCGGCACCGGCCCGGCGTTCAAGGCCCTGCCGGTGAGCCTGATCAACGTGAGCATCCCCGTTCAGTTCCGCATTACCAATGTCATGGACTGGGCCTACCGCAATGCCAACCCCGCCGGGTTGTTGCAGGACCTCGCCACCCGCGAAGTGGTGCGTTACCTCGCTGGCGTGGACATCAACGACCTGCTGACGCATCTGCGGTTGAAAGCCGCGCAAACGTTAAGCGCCCGGATTCAAGAGGCTGCCAACGCCCATCGGCTCGGTGCGGAAATCCTTTTTGTCGGCGTGCAGGATGTGCATCCGCCCACGCAGGTGGCGGGCGATTACGAAAGAGTCGTCGGCGCCGAACAGACGGCGCAGGCGGATATTCTCAACGCGCAGGCCGATGCCATCCAAACCAACGCCCTGGCCATGGCGGCGGCAGTGACGACCACCAATCTGGCCGATGCGGCACGGGAACGGCTGGAACTGTCGGGCTTCGCGCGGGCGGCGCTGTTCACCAACCAGATTCCGGCCTTTGAAGCGGCGCCGTCGTTTTACGAGCAACGCGCTTATTACCAGACCTTCGCCGCCGCCACGGCCAATGCGCGCAAGTACATCCTGCTGACCACCAACACCCGGGATATTTTCATTTATGACTTGGAAGATAAAATCCGCGCCGACCTGCTGAACCTGAGCGTGAATCAGTAATTTGCCATGAGACAACGAAACCTCGTTACCTTCATCATCGGCGCCGTGCTGGTGATCATTTTTGGGCTGCTGCTGTTTGTGTTTCAAGTGCGCCAGTCGGAAGTCGTCGTCATCACCACCTTCGGCAAGCCGACGCGCGTTTTAGACCAGCCCGGCGCCTATTTCCGCTGGCCCTGGCCCATCCAACAGGTCAACCGCTTCGACGCCCGCATCCAGAATTTTCAGGACCAGTTCAGTGAGACGCTTACCGCCGACCAGCAAAATCTGCTCACCAGCGTTTACGTGGGCTGGAAAATCACCGACGCGGCGGAGTTTCTGCGGAGTTTCCGCGGTTCCGTGCCGGCGGCGCAAAACCGCCTGGAAAACATGCTGCGCAGCGCCGAGAAACAGGTCGTCGGCAACCATGCGCTGTCCGATTTCGTGAATGCCGACCCGCAAGAATTGAAATTCGACCGCATTGAAAAGGAAATTGAAGACACCGTGCAGGGTGAATTGACCACCAACGCCTGCGGTATGACGCTGGAATTCCTCGGCTTCACGCGCATCGGCCTGCCGCAGGACGTGACCCAGGCGGTCTTCGACCGCATGAAAGCCGACCGTCAACGGCTCATCAGCAAATGGGAAAATGAGGGCAAAGCCCAGGCGGAAATCATCCGTTCCACGGCCGACCGGCAAGCAGCCAACACCCTGGCCAACGCTCAGGCTCAAGCCATTCGCATCCGGGCTCAGGGTGAGGCGGAAGCGGCCCGCACAACGCTGCCGGTCTTCCAGCAGAATCCCGAATTGGCCAATTTCCTGTTGCGGCTGGACGCGCTTAAATCCACGCTCAACCAGAAATCCACGCTGATCTTTGACGAGCGCACGCCGCCGTTTGATTTGTTCCAGCACCTGCCTACCAACGCCCCCAGCCAGACGCCATGAGCGACGAACACGAACCGCATTTGCCCCCGTCTGAACCCGCCGCGCCTGAGGCACGTGACGCCGGTTCGCAGGCGTTGGCCGAGGCGCTCCACAGCAGCTTTGCCATCGTCAAGGTGGTGCTGATTCTCCTGGTGCTGGCGTTTTTCGCCTCCGGTGTTTTCCAGGTCGGCCCGCAAGAACGGGCGGTGATTCTGCGTTTGGGCAAACCGGTGGGGGTCGGCCCCCGGCAATTGCTCGGCCCAGGCTTGCATTGGTCGCTGCCGTACCCCATTGACCAGGTCATCAAAATTCCCATCACGGAAATCCAGCAGGTTCAATCCACCGCCGGCTGGTGGCACACCACCCCGGAGGAGGAACTGGCCGGCGCCAATCCGGCCGCTGCCGGCCTCCTCAACCCGGCCATTGACGGCTTTGCTTTGAGCGCCGACACCAACATTGTCCACGTCCGCGTCACGTTGTATTACCGGATTGAAGACCCGCTTCGGGCGGTGTTTGGATTTGCCGGCGACACCAATTTCACCTACAGCCTGGCCGGCGTTTCCAATGCCCTGCAAAACGTTCTGAACAACGCGCTGCTTTACTCGGCCGCGCATTTCAACGAGGACGATATTCTCACGCGCAACGTCGCCGGCTTCACCGAAGCGGTCAAAACGCGCACACAGGACTTGATTGAAGCCGAAAAGCTCGGCGTCAGCGTGGAAAACATCGCGGTGGACACCGCACCGCCGCAGCAGTTGGCGGACATTTTTCAGAAAGTCACCGAAGCGAGTGAGAATCGCAATAAAGCGCTCCTGGCCGCCCACACGGAGGCCGACAAAATTATAAGCGACGCCGCCGCTCAGGCCGCGGCCATCACCAATGCCGCCGAAATCGCCCGCAACCAATACGTGACCGAGTTGAGCGCCTTTGCCAAAAAATTCACCGACTTGCTGCCCAAATATGAAAGCAACCCCGATTTGTTTGTGAACGTTCAACTGGCCGAAACCATGGCCCAGGCGCTTACCAACGTCGAAAAATGGGTCCAGCCGACCAGTCTCAATGGAAAAAGCACCGAAGTGCGGTTAATGTTAAATCGTGAACCGCCGGCGCCCAAAAAAACAACAGCCACCGGCGAGTAAAAAATGAAATGTGCCAGGCGGAATGAATTGCGCCGCCGGAGGCGCCGGAATCCGCGCCGCCCCGAAGCGCGGCCGGCTTCTGCCGCCTCCGTGCGCGAAGCGGGCGACCGCGCGCCGCACATGATGGAAATTGTCAATCGTAAATTGTTATGCAGGTGACATCGCTTTTGAGCCGGCACGAACACCGGCATGAACCCGGCACGTCCTGTGCCTGCGGGCACGACCACGAACATTCGGCGGTGCATCTCTGGCAGGCCGTGGCAGGCATCGTGTTTGTTCTAAACGGATTCATTGTGGACTGGGCATTTGAAGGCGGCGCAGCGGTGGCCAGCGCCAGCGCGATGATCGGGGCGATCATTCTCATCTACCCCATCGTCGTCACCGCCATCAAGGATTTGCGTGTCGGCCGCCTGAGCATCAACGAGCTGGTGGCCATTGCCGTGCTGGCGGCGTTTGCCTCGGGCAATTACAAGGTGGCCGGCGTAGTGGCCTTCTTCATGCTTATGGGGGAAATCATCGAGACACGCACTGCTGAAGGTGCTCGCGCCTCCATCGAATCGCTCATCAAACTGACGCCCACCAGGGCACGCCGGCTCAAACCCGACGGCACCGAGGAGGAAGTGGCCGCCAGCGAATTGCAGGTGGGCGACATCATCCGCGTCCGCCCCGGCGACAACGTGCCGGCCGATGGGGTGATTGTCAGCGGACAAGGCTCGCTCAACCAGGCCACCATCACCGGCGAATCGCTGCCGGTGGACAAGAAGGCCGGCGACGAAGTGTTTGCCGGCACGCAAAATCTCACCGGTCTGCTGGAAATCAAAGTCAGTCGCGCCGGGGAGGATACCACGCTGGGCCGCGTGCGCGAGCTGATCCTGGCGGCGGAAAAAACCAAATTGCCGCTGATGAAAATCGTGGAGCAATACATGGGCTTTTACACGCCGCTGGTGCTGGTCATCGGCGCGTTGGTCTGGGCCTTCACACACGATTTGAACCGCGTCATCGCCGTCTTCGTGGTCACCTGCCCCTGCGCCTTTATTCTGGCCACCCCCACGGCCATGGTGGCGGCACTCTCCGCCGCGGCGCGGCTGGGCATTTTGATCAAAAACGTCGCCGACATCGAAGCGGCGGCAAAGATCAGCGCTTTCATCTTCGATAAAACCGGCACGGTGACCACCGGCCAACTGGCTGTCAGCCGCCTGGCGCCCCTTGGCGAAACGAAACCGGCCGAATTGCTGCAACTGGCCGCCTCCGCCGAAAAATACAGCAACCATCCCACGGCCAGAGCCCTGGTGCAATTGGCGGGGGAAGCCGGCGTGCCGCTGCTGGAGCCGAAAGATTTCGCCGAAACCGCCGGCCGCGGCGTCCGGGCGCAGGTCAACGGTGCCACGGTGCTGGTGGGTCGCGCGCAATGGCTCAAGGACAACGGCGTGGACTCGCAATTTGAAAAATCCGTGGACTTGAACGAAGCCGAAGGCTGGAGTTTGATTTTTGTGGCGCGCGACGGCCGGTGTGTCGGCTGGGTGGGGCTGCAAGATCAAACGCGCGCCGAGGCGAAGCGGGCGCTGGCGGAATTGAAGGAAGCCGGCGTGCGGCGCATCGCCATGATCTCCGGCGACCGCCAGCCGGTGGCCACGCGCGTGGCGGCGGAGATCGGCTGTGAAGAGGCCAAAGGCGATTGCCTGCCCCAAAACAAGGTGGAATTCGTCCACGCCATGAAGGCCAAAGGTTACAAGGTGGCGGTGGTGGGCGATGGGGTGAACGATGCGCCGGCGCTGGCGGCGGGCGACATTGGCATTGCCATGGGCGCCGCCGGCAGTGAAGTGGCCATTCACAGCGCGACCATTGCCCTGATGAACAACGACCTGCGGCGATTGCCCTTCCTGGTGAAACTCTCCCGCAGTACCCGGGCGGTCATCAATCAGAACTTTGCCTTCGGTGTGTGCTTTGTCATCGCCGGCCTGGCGGCGTCGGCCTTCGGATTCATCGGCCCGATTGTCGCCTCCATCCTGCACGTGACGGGGACGCTGATCGTGATTTTCAACAGCGCGCGGCTCGTGCGCAAAGGCGAAGAACTGGAACATTTCCATCCTCAAAGCCAGACCGCGCCGGCGCCGCCGGCAGCGGCGGGGTGGAAACCGCAGATGGCGTAATGGCCTGGTGATTTTATGCCCGTTGCTGAATTGACGCCATCCCCCGCCAGCCGTCCGCCGTCCGACGAGGCCCCCATCGTGGTTTCCGTGCGCGGATTGACGAAGGTTTTCAAGGATTTCTGGAACCGTCCCAAGGCGCGCGCGGTGGACAACGTGAGTTTCGAAGTCCGCAAGGGCGAGGTGTTCGGTCTGTTGGGCCCCAACGGTTCCGGCAAATCCACCACCGTCAAGTTGTTGCTGGGTTTGCTCCGTCCCACGCGCGGACATATCGAGGTGTTCGGCCATTCGCCGCGGCATGTGCAGACCAAATCCCGCATCGGCTATTTGCCGGAGGAATCGTATTTGTATCGCTACCTTGATTCGCGCGAGACGCTGAATTTCTTTGGCAATCTGTTTGAATTGTCTCGTTCCGAACGTCAGCGCCGCCTGGAGCAACTGCTGGAAATGGTCGGCCTGAGCCAGGTCCGTACGCGTCCGGTGGGCGAGTTTTCCAAGGGCATGCAGCGCCGCATCGGTCTGGCCCAGGCGCTCATCAATGATCCCGATCTGCTGATTCTGGACGAGCCGACCAGCGGCTTGGACCCGGTGGGCTGTCGCGAAATGAAGGACCTCATTCTGGCGCTGGCCCGCCGCGGCAAGACAGTCATTTTGAGCAGTCATTTGCTCTCGGATGTGGAGGAGGTCTGCGACCGCGTGGTGATTTATTACGGCGGCCGCATCCACGCCATGGGCACGTTGCGGGAACTGCTCACCGAACCGGACACGTTGCAGATCACCACGCCGGTGTTGCCGCGTCCCACCCTGGAGAAAGTCCTCGAAATCATCCGCCGGGATGTGGCCAACGGCGAGGTGCGCGTGGACAACCCGAAACAAAATCTCGAAAGTTATTTTCTGGACGTCGTTCGCAAAGCCCGGGAGGCCGGTCGGGAAACCAGCGGCGCGCAATCCGGCGCGCCCGTGGCGGCCTATTTGCGCGCCGGTTTGGACGAACGATCGGAAGCGGATAAAATTCTCGAAAAACTTGCCCTGCCCCCAGCCGCCCCCGCTCCCGCCCCGGCGCCGGTCTCCGCCCCCGCCGCGCCGGCGGTGGACGAGAAAAAATTGGCGGCCATGGCTCAACCCGCCCCGCCGGCGCCGCCCCCGGCGGAAAAAACGGCGACGGAAAGCCCGGCGGATTTGTCCCGGGCGGATGAAAAGTTGTCGTCCCTGCTGGGCGGGAAGCCATGACCGGGAACCGGTGATTTCACGAGCCCCGGCGGATGAATCCGTGAAATGGGTGTCTAATCTTCGATGCAAAAAATTCTTGCCATTGCCGGGTTGACCTGGAAGGCCGCGTTTCGATTTCGGCTGTTTCTGGTGCTGGCGGGTTTGTTGCTGGCCGCGGTGGTGGTGTTGCCGCTGATTCTCAAGAGCGACGGCACGGCACGCGGGTTCACCGAAATTTTGATGACTTATACCTTGAGCGCCATCACCGGCTTGCTCGGCCTTTCCACCCTCTGGCTGGCGTGCGGCACCCTGGCGCGCGACATTGAGGAATGCCAGATTCAGGTGGTCGTGACCAAACCCGTGGCGCGCTGGCAAATCTGGCTGGGCAAATGGCTCGGTCTGCTGGCGCTGGATGCGGCGCTGTTGGCGCTCTCCGGGGCGTGCGTGTTCGGGTTGTTGGAGTGGCGCGCAGCGGAGCTGCCACCGGCGGAACAAAAAACTTTGCGCGAACAGATTCTGGTGGCGCGCGGTTCGGCCAAACCGCCCAATCCGGCCGGTCAAATTGACGCCCTCGCCGAACAGGTGTTGCAGGAGCGGTTGCAGGCCCATCCCGAGCTGGCCCATTCGGTGGATTTGCCGGAGGTCAAGCGGGAAATTGTCGAACAGATCAAGGCCGGCTACCAACTGGTGCCGCCGGGGTATTCGCGCACGTGGCAGGTGGACCTGGGGCCGGAGAAAGACGCGTTGCGCGGCAAACCGCTGGATTTGCGCATCAAGTTCAACTCGTCCACCTACCGTTCTTCCGGCACGTTCAGCGGCATCTGGATTATCGGCGACCCGGAAAAGGGCAGATTCAAGCAGCTCGGGGCGATGAGTCTGGCGCCGGATACGTTCCACGAATTTCAAATTCCGCCGGACCTGTTCGACGCGAACGGTGTGCTGACGATCACGTTTGTAAATGCGAATCGCGACGCGACATTGATCTTTCCGGTGGAGGACGGGATTGAAGTGCTGTATCCGCAGGGCGGCTTCGCCCCGAATTTCGTGCGCGGGCTGGGCATTATTTTCTGTTGGATGGCCTTGTTGGCGGCACTGGGCCTGGCGGCGGCCAGTTTCCTGTCGTTTCCCGTGGCGGCGTTCTTTTCCCTGGCCATGCTGATGCTGGTATTCTCCAGCGGCACCCTGGCCGAGGCGGTGCAGGCCGGAACAGTCACTCAAAACGCCGGGGAAGGCCAGGCGGGACATTCCCCGATGGACGTGGTATTGATTCCGACGTTTCGCGCCACGGTAGCCGCCGTGAATCTGGTGAAAAATTTTTCGCCGATTGACGCCTTGAGCAGCGGGCGGGAGATTGCCTGGAGCGAACTGGGCCGGGCGTTTGCGCAGATTGTCCTGCTGCCGGGCGGCCTGTTAATCCTCCTGGGCATGGCTCTGTTCAGTCGGCGCGAATTGGCGGCGGCGTTTTCGCAATGAAGACCGCCAGCACTCATTCATGAACCGCCGCGCCCCAAAAATCCTGTTGCTGATCCTGACCGTGGCGCTGTTGTTTGGCGCCGGCCGGATGGAACGGGCGCTGAATCGCGAGCGCGACCGGCTGGGCTTGACGCAGGCGACCACCTTGCAGGATGCGCCGCCGCTGCTGGCCTTTACCACGGTGGCGCTGGGCGGTTTCCGCGGCCTCATTTCCAACTACCTCTGGATCCGCGCCAATGATTTGCAGCAGAACGACAAGTTTTTTGAAGCGGCGCAACTGGCCAACTGGATTACCGATCTGGAACCGCATTTTGCTCAGGTGTGGATTTTTCAGGCCTGGAACATGGCGTTCAACATCTCCGTCAAGTTTAAAGAAAATTCCCCCGGCAACTACGCCGACCGCTGGCGCTGGATCCAGAACGGCATCGAATTGCTCCGCGACAAAGGCCTGCGTTACAATCCCGACGCCCTGCTCATTTACCGCGAATTGGCCTGGTTCTTCCAGTTCAAACTGGGACAGAACCTCGACGACGGCAATATGTATTACAAACAGCAATGGGCCGAAGCCATGACGCCTTTCTTCGGACCGCAGGGAACCAACATCGAAGCCCTGGTGCATCCCCAAACCGCCGAAGAACGCACCAACGCCCTGGTGCTGGAGGAAAAATACAAAATGGACCCCGCTTACGTGGAAAAAGTCAACGAGGAATGGGGCCCGCTCGACTGGCGCGTCCCGGAAGCCAGCGCCATTTACTGGGCGCAAAAAGGCCTTGACGAGGCCAAAGCCCATCCCCAAAAAGTTAACAAGGACGACCTTATCACCCTGCGCCGGGTGATTTATCAATCCGAACTGCAGATGTTTCACCACGGGCGCATCATTTCCAACCCCTTCATTCACGGCATTGAGCTGGCTCCCAATCTCGACCTGGTGAGCCGCGTCAATGACGCCTACCTGACGGAGATGAAAGAAGCCGCTCCCGGCGATACCAACAACATTGCCAATGCTCACCGCAATTTCCTGCGGGACGCCGTTTATTTCCTCTATGTCAACAACCGCATTGCCGAGGCGGCCAAATGGTTCAAATACCTCGGCCAGCAATATCCCGACAAACCCATTCTGGACGGCGACACCAACTCACTGCCCAAAAATCTTACCCTCGACGAATACGCCATCGCTTGCGTGCAGGGCGATGTCAACGAAACCTCCCAGGAACGTGTCACCTCCGCCATCATGGGTTTGTTGGAACATTCCTACCTGGACCTGGCCATCGGCCAGGACGACCGCGCCTTCGGCTTCCAGCGGCTGGCCCAAAAAATTTACGACCATTACTATGAAAAAATCGGCAAAGACCAGCCGCGCGTGGCCCTGCCGCCCCTGGCTAAACTCAAGAGCACGGTGTTGAACGACCTGCTCGACCCGCAAAAAGACTTGATTCCCTATGCCGCCCGCGCTGTCATTCGATCCCAACTGGGATTGCCTGCCGAATCCGCGCCCACCAATGCCCCATCGCCTCCTTCCACCAACGCCGTCGCGCCGTCCGCCGCCGCCCCGCTCAACCGCCAGTCTGCTGCCGGCACCCGCGCGCCCTGAAATCTCTCCGCCCCTTTCGCGCCATTAGCCTTCGAAACGACCTTGCCCGGCGCCGCCGGAAAATTGTTTCCAGACCAGCCGAAAGGCGCTGGCAAAGTCAGCCGGGGCCGCTGCCAGCCATCGGGAGACCTGCTCCGGCGCGAACCAGCCGCCGCGCTCGATTTCATCCGGATGCAGCCGGAAGGGCCCCTCGTTTTCGCAACGATACACCCAGCAAAATTCCCAGCCCGTTTCCGCGCAGGCGGCGATCTTGAAAAGTCGTTTCACCGCCGGCCCCCCGCCCCGGCCAGGCTCCAGGCCGATTTCCTCGCGCAATTCACGCGCGGCGCCGGCGTCGTATCCCTCGCCTGCGGCCAGGTGACCGGAGGCGGACGAATCCCATAAACCGGCGGCGGTGTCCTTTTTCAACGAGCGCTTTTGCAAGAACACTTCGCCGCGCGAGTTGAACACCAGCACATGCACCGCCCGATGCCACAAACCACGTGCATGCACTTCGCGCCGCGTCGCCCGGCCGATCACCTCGTCGCGCTCGTTGACAATATCGAAAATTTCTTCGGACATGAATGGGCGGAAAGAACGGCAAATGTTCTGCAGGCCGCCGGTCTTCAGGAAGCGTGCTTTTCGTTTTCCGCCGGCTCGGTTTCCGGAGAGGGTTGGGATGCCGGTGCTTTTTCGCCGGTGCCGGCCCGGCCTTCGTCGGGTTCGGGCCCTGCCGATTTCAATTCCGGTGGCGCAGAGGTGGCCAGGCCAGGTTCAATCGTGACCGGCGCGGGTGGTTTGGGGACGGGAAGACGCCGCAATTCATCTGCGGCCGGCAAATCGTCCAGCGAGCGCAAACCAAAATATTCCAGAAACAGCGGCGTGGTGCCGTAAGTCGGCGGGCGGCCGACCACTTCCGCACGGCCCACGGCCTCCACCAGGCCGCGTTCAATGAGCGTCTGCATCACGCCGTCCACGTTCACGCCGCGAATCTGTTCCACCTCGGCGCGCGTGACCGGCTGGCGGTAGGCCACGATGGCCAGCGTTTCCAGCGCCGGTTGCGAGAGCCGCGGCGGCCGCGCCCTGACGCCGACCAGCGCCCGCAGCCACGGCGCGAATTCCGGCTGCGTGACAAATTGCCAGGCGCCGGCGACGCACACCAGCCGGTAACTGCGCGCGGCGGCTTGGTGCTCTTGCGCCAGTTGCTCCAGGGCAGCGGTCAATTCGGTCTCCCGCATTTGGGCGAGCGCCCGGGCGTCGCCATCGGCGCCTTCGGCTTTGGCGGCGTTGGCCAGCGTTTCGCGAAGTTCTTTCACGCTCAAAGGCTTTTGCGCGGAGAACAGCAGGGATTCCAGAACGAATTTCAATTCCATGTGAAATTTGTCAGCAATGGTTGACCGTGGCGGACGATTCGTCAAGGGGGGAGCCGGCCGGGCGCCGCGCGGCGAGAAGCCGGGGCGTCTGATAATGCGGGCGCTGGCGGCGCGTTCATTTTATTCCGCCTTGGGATTTTCAAAAACAGTTGGCGCGGCGGGAGCGACCGGCGGCGCAAGGGGTATGGCAAGCGGTGCGCGCAAAATTTCAATTTCTCCAAACGGTTCGGCTTGCGTGCAGACGAGTTGTTTGAGGCGGATCAGTTCCAGCAGGGCCAGAAAGGTGCAGACCACTTCGCCGCGACTGGCGGCGCCGGCGAACAGTTCCGAAAATTTTACCGCGCCGCGTTCGGAAAGGGTTTTGACGATGAACTCAATTTTTTCGCTAACCGTCCATTTATCTTCGTAAATCTCCTGCGTCGCGCCTTCCCGTTGTTCGAAGCGTTTGAGGATGGCGTTGACGGCGTTCAGCAAATCGAAAATCGAAACCTCCGGCCGGGGCGCCGGTTCGCGGGATTCAAATTCCAGCGGCCCCGGTCGGCGGGGAAAAACATTTTCCTGCCGCGCTTCGAGCGCCTGCAGTTGCGCGGCGGCGTCCTTGAATTTTTTGTATTCGACCAGTTGGCGAATCAATTCCCAGCGCGGGTCCTGGGTTTCGTCCTCGCCTTCGAGGGCTGCCTGCTGGTCCACCGGCAGCAGTTCGCGGCTCTTGATATACATGAGCGTGGAGGCCATCACCAGAAATTCGCCGGCAACCTCCAAATCGAACTCGCGCATCAGATCGAGATATTGAATGAACTGCGTGGCCAGCCGGGTGAGGTTGACTTCGTAGATGTCCACTTCCTCTTTTTTGATGAGGTACAGCAGCAGATCGAGCGGGCCTTCGAAGACCTCGAATTGAACTTTGTATTCGCCCATGACCGCGGAAAATCTTAAAAAGCGCCGCGGGGCTTGGCAATGAAGGAACAGCCCGGGCCATCTCCGCCGAACATTTCGTTGCGCGCAAAAACCCGGCGGTCTAACCTGCCGCCGGTTTCAGCGTCCGCCATGAAGTCCCTTTCGCTCACCGGCAAAACCGCGCTCGTGACCGGGGCCAGTCGCGGCATCGGTCTGGCCATTGCCCGAGCTCTCGCGCGCGAAGGAGTGCGACTGGCGCTTCTGTCCCGGAGCCGGCCGCCGGCGACGCTCCGCGGAAAATTTTTTGCCTGCGATCTGGCCGAGTCGGAAACCATTCCCGCCGCCGTTTCCGCCGCGCTCCGGCATTTGGGCCGACTGGATTTTTTGATCAATAACGCCGGAATGTTCCTGGAAAAATCCGTCGCGGAAATTTCCCTGGCCGATTGGGAGAAAACCTTGCGGGTGAATTTGACGGCCCCGTTTTTGCTCTGCCGCCAGGCCCTGCCGCACCTGGCCGCGCGCCGGGGCCGCATCGTGAACATCCTCAGCAGCGCGGCGATGCAGGGGTATGAACAACAGGCCGCCTACTGCGCCAGCAAACACGGCTTTCTCGGCTTCGCGCGGGCGCTGGCGTTGGAGGCCAAATCTCGCGGCATCCATATTTACAATCTTTGTCCCGGCGGCGTGCAGACCGATTTAATCCGGGGCACGGCGCTGGGGGCGCGGTTGAAGGGCCAGTCCCTGATTCAACCGGAGGACATCGCCGGGCTGGTCGTGTTCCTGTTGCGCCAGCCCGACCGGTTGGATTTGCCGGAGCTGCTCATTCGCCGTTTTCCCGCGCCGGCAAAGGCCGCGATTAAAGGTTGAATTTCTGAATCAGGAGGAAAACGGCCGGCACCGTCAGCAGGCTGAAAAAGGTGCTGTAAAAAATGCTTTCAGCGGCCAGCGTCGTGTCGCCGCCAAACCGCTCGGTCATCACGCTGCAACTGATGGCCACGGGCATCGCCGCAATCAAGTAACCGATGCGCCGCGTTTCTTCCGGGAGCGTCAGACCCAGTTGCCGGAAGCCGAATCCGATCGCCACCGTGATCAACGGCGCCACCAGCAAACGCGACAGCAACACGCCCCACAATACCCGGGGGAAACGATGCACGGCGACGGTCAGTTCACCGAGTTGCGCGCCGATGGCCAGCAGCGACAGCGGAATCGTCAGACTGCCGATCATCGCCAGGGCCTGCACCGCCGCGCCGGGCAGCATCAGACCCGCCGGCGCCGACGCCGGATCCATCGTTTCCAGGTTCCGCGCCGCCGGGAACAACCACGCCAGTCCGATGCCCGCCGCCGTCGCCCACAGACCGACGTTGGTAGAAAGATTTTTCACCGCCTGCCGCATCGAACCGTGCAGGATCCAAACGCCCAGCGACCATAAGACGATCTGCGCGCCGACGTTGCAAAGTAAAACCGTGCGCACGCCGGCATCCCCGTACAACGCCTGGGCAATGGGCAGCGGCAGAAAAATCCAGTTGGGAATGGCAACCAGGAAAATAAAGGTGTTCCGCTGGGAATTTCGGCTGAACGCCGGTGCCAGCAGCAGACCTGCGCCCCAGGCGACAACCAGCAGCAGCCCGCACAGCAGCGGCGCAAACCACGCCGCACGCAGCGCTGTGGCGTCCACCGTCCGCAGCATCTGCGTGAACACCAGGGCCGGAAACGCCACGTCCACCACCAGCCGGCTCAAGAGGGCGGTGAACTCCGCCGCCAGAAACCCCCGCCGCCGGGCCAGCCAGCCGGCGACGATCACCAGGAACATCGCCGTGATTTTGACAAAGACCACGTGCGCCACGGGCGAATCCTGGAGGATTTTCGGAATCCTGTCAAATCGCCATTGAGCGATTATGATTGACTTCAATCAGGCTTTGATTAGACTCAATCTCATTCAATCAATTGATGAGGAATGGGCATCCACGGGAGCTGGCCACGCGGCGCCACGACCGCCTGCGCGAACTGATTCGCGGCAGCGGCGTCATGCGCGTGAGCGAAGTCTGCCGCCGGCTGGGGATTTCGCCAGCCACGGCCCGACGCGATCTGGATGCGTTGGAGGCCGCCGGCGCCATCCGCCGTGTGCACGGCGGGGCCGTCAGCGTCGAAAGCCGGCTGGAAGAGCCGTTGTTCGACGACAAGGCTTCAATCGCCGCGCGCGAGAAACATCGCATTGCGCGGGCGGCGTTGCAGTTTGTGGAGAACGGCGACACGATTTATCTGGACGGCGGCAGCACGGTGCTGGAGCTGGCGCGTCTATTGCGGGAACGCACGGGTTTGACGGTAGTGACCAATTCGTTGCGCGCGGCCATTGAACTGGCCGGACGCGGTCCGCGGACGATCCTGGTGGGCGGGGAATTGCGCCGCCTGAGCCAGACGATGGTCGGGCCGCTGACGCGCTGTGTCCTGGACGAATTGCATGTGGACACGGCTTTTATGGGCACCATCGGATTTGCCCTGGAGGAAGGTCTGACGACGACAGATCCGGCCGAGGCTTTCACCAAAGAGCTGGCGATGCGTCGCGCCCGGCGGGTGATTTTGCTGGCCGATTCCGCCAAAGCCGGGAAAGTCTCCTTTGCGCGCGCGGGCCGGCTGGAAAACCTCCACGTCCTGATTACCGACCGGCAACTGGACAAAAATTTTGCAAAAGAATTGACGAAAACGGGCATCAAACTGGTTAAAGTATAAACATGTTCCGCAGCGTCCGCCCGGGAACGCAGAGGCCATCGGGCCTGTGCTTTTCGGTGCGGTCTGCGGAGACAAAAACAAAAAATATGGCCACAGTCACACGCCATCATCCACAACCTCAATTGGAAAAAGCGGCGGAGGACGCCGCCCGGCGGTCGCCGAATTATTTGAGCGACGGTCGCCCGAAGTTCACGCCGTATGAAATTCATTGCGGCCAGATTCCCGCCTACCGCTTCCGCGGCAATTTGAAGACGGAGCTGGCGGCCGGGCGGATCACCCGGGAACAAGCCGTCCATCTGCTGGAAGACATGCTGATGATTCGCGAGCTGGAGGAGATGATCGTCAAGCTCCGCTCCGGCGCGTATGAGCCGATTCGCGATTTTAATTATCGGGGGCCGACGCATGTCTCGGTGGGGCAGGAAGGCACCGCGGCAGGCGCGTGTTCGATATTGCGGCTGGAAGACAAAATCACCAGCACGCATCGCGGACATGGTGAAAGTCTGGCCAAGGGCACCGTGGCCATTCGCAGTCTGAATGAGGAACAACTGAAAGGCCGGCTGGTCGAGCAGGGTTGGCCCGGCGCGATTCCGGCCCGGCGGGAGGAATTGCTTGAGGCGGCGCTGGAGCAGCACGTTTACCGCATGATTTGCGAATTGTTTGGCAAGGAGGACGGCTATTGCAAGGGTCGCGGCGGCTCGATGCACATTGCCGATTTCAGCGTGGGGCATCTGGGGGCCAACGCGATTGTCGGTGGCGGCGTGCCGATTGCCGCCGGCGCGGCCATTGGTTTGCGGTATTTGAAGAAGGACGCCGTGGTTTGTTGCTTTGCCGGCGACGGCGCCTACGCCAACGGCGTGGTGCTCGAAGCGATGAATTTCGCCGCCCAGGCGCAGTTTACCAATCATCTGGCCGGCGACCACCGGTTTGGCGTGCCGCTGATTTTCCTCATCATCAACAATCACTACGGCATGACGCATCGCACCGACGACGAAGTGATGGGCGTCAGCCGCATCGCGCGCCGCGCCGCCGGTTTTGCGGACAACAACCTGCACGCCGAAATTGTCAACGGCATGGACCCGCTGGCGGTGCGCGACGCCGTGTGGCGCGCCCGGGAGCTGTGCCGCGCCGGCAAGGGTCCGGTGCTGCTGGATTGCGACACCTACCGTTACTGGGGCCATTCCTTGAGCGACCCGCGCAACGAGTATCGCACCAAAGAGGAGGAAGCGGCGTGGAAATCCGTTGATCCCATTGAAACCTTCAAGGCGCAGATTCTGGAAAACGGCGTTCTGTCCGAACAGGACCTGGCGGCGCTGGAAACCGCCGTTCGCGACCGCAATGCCCGCGCCGCCCGACGCGCCGCCGCCGCTGCGGACCCGCAGCCCCAGGATGTCATCAAATATTTGTACACCGACACCAAATGCGAGACGGTGCCGGAGGAATTTGCCCGGGTGGAAATCTTCCAGCCCTTGCCGGAAATCAAGCGTGTCAACGGCGAAATCACCTACAAAGACGCCATTCGCGAAGCGCTCATCGAGGAAATGAAGCGCGACCGCCGCGTCTTGTTCTATGGCGAAGACGTGGCCGATTACGGCGGAGCGTTCAAAGTCACCAAGGGCTTGCTTGAATCGTTCGGCCGGCGGCGCGTGTTCAACACGCCCATTTCCGAGGCTTGCATTTGCGGCACGGGGGTGGGGCTGGCGATGATCGGGCTGCGCCCGGTGATGGAATTGATGTATTTCGATTTCGCGCTGATGTCGTCCGACCAGATCAGCAATCAGGCCGCCAAATGGCATTACATGAGCGGCGCACAGGCCGAAGTGCCGCTGGTGCTGCGCGTTTCGGCCGGCGCCGGCAAAGGCTACGGCGGGCAACATTCTCAAACGCTCGAATCCATTTTTTGCCACATTCCCGGCCTCTACGTGGTTTATCCGGCCACGCCTTACGACGCCAAAGGTCTGTTGAAATCGGCCATTCGCGACAACAACCCGGTGATGTTCATCGAATCGCAGGGTTTGTATGGTCTGAAAGGGCCGGTGCCGGAGACCGAATATCTGCTGCCGCTGGGCGTGGCCGACGTCAAGCGCGAAGGCTCGGACCTGACTTTTGTGACGTGGGGTCCGCTGGTGCACGATTGCCTGAAGGCCGCCGAAAAATTGCAGGCGGAAAACCAGGTGAGCGCCGAAGTCATTGATTTGCGCTCGCTGGTGCCGTTGGACCTGGAAACGGTTTTGCGATCGGTGCAGAAGACCGGCCGTTGCGTGGTGGCCAGCCAGGCGATTCACATCGGCAGTTACACCGGTGAAATCGCCTCGACCATTTCCGACGCCGTGTTTGATTACCTCGATGCGCCCGTCAAACGCGTCGGCGCCAGGAACGGCATTGCGCCGCAATCACACATCCTCGAGGCGGCCTTCCTGCCCAACGTCAACGACCTGCTGGCGGCGGCCCGGTCCATTCTGTGAGGAACCCGCGCCATGGCCACGCCCATTATCATGCCCAAGTTCGGTCAGATGACCGAAGAAAGCGCCATCGTCGAATGGCTCAAGAAGGAAGGCGACCGGGTTGAAAAAGGCGACATCCTTTTCACCGTTGAGACCGACAAATCGGTGATGGAGGTGGAAAGTTTCGAGGCCGGCACGCTGCTGAAAATTCTGGTGCCGCCCGGGGTGAGCGTGCCGGTGCAAAGCACCGTCGGCTTTCTCGGCCAACCGGGCGAACCGATTCCGGCCGTCCCCGCGCCGCCACCGGCGGCGCCGGCAAAAGTCGAGGCGGGGCCGGCGCCCCAGGCCTCGGCACCGCCGTCCGGTCCTGGGCAGCGGCGGCCTTCGGCTGCTTTGGAAACCGGGCCGGCGGCCGAAAAAACGCCGGAAGACGGACGCGCTCCAAAACGGGAAGCCGCCGCACTCGTTTCCCCGGCGCCGGCGATTTTTCGCATCAGCCCGCGCGCGGCGGCGCTGGCGCGCGATTGCGTCATTGACCCCACGCCCATTCAAGGCACCGGTCCCGAAGGTCGCGTGGTGGAGAGGGATGTGCGCGCTTATCTGCAGCGGCGCGGCTACCACCAACTGAAAATCACTCCCGCCGCCAGGCAAAAAGCCGCGTTGGAAAAACTGGATATTCTCTCTTTGACCGGCACTGGCGAGGGCGGGCGCATCACGGTGGCCGACGTGGACCGCGCCCTGGCCGAGCGGCCGAAGCCGATGAGCAAGATGCGCCAGATCATCGCCGCACGGCTGGCGCAAAGCGTCGTCACCGCGCCGCATTTCTACGTCACCGTGGAAGTGGACATGACGGATCTGGAAACGTTCCGGGCCGGCTTGAAGGCTCAGGGCGCACCGTTCACTGTCACCGATTTCATTTCCGAAGCGGTGGTGCTGGCGCTCCAGGAATTCCCCGCGGTGAACAGTTCCACCGACGGCCGGACGGTTCGCTGGCACAGCAAGGTGCACCTCGGTCTGGCCGTTTCCCTGGAGCAGGGTCTCGTTGTTCCGGTCATCCGCGACGCTGACGATCTGACGCTGCGCGAGTTGAATCAGCGCGCGCGCGAGCTGGTGGAAAAGGCCCGCGGCGGGAAACTGGCACCGGACGAAATGACCGGCAGCACCTTCACCATTTCCAACATGGGCATGCTGGACGTGGAAAATTTCACCGCCATCATCAATCCCGGCGAAAGCGCCATCCTGGCGGTCTCCAGCATCTTAAGGAAACCGGTGGCGCGCGACGACCGGATCGTGGTTCGCTCGATGATGAAAATCACCTTGTCGTCCGACCACCGCCTGATTGACGGTGCGCTGGCGGCCCGGTTCGCGAATGCCGTCAAGCGGAAACTGGAGGATTTGGAACTGTGGCGGAGGCTGACGGTTTGATGGGGCAGCCGGCGCCGCCGGAATCCGACTTGTTGGGAGAATTTATGGAAACGTTTGACATCGCAGTGATCGGCGCCGGACCGGGCGGTTATCCGGCGGCCCTCCGCGCGGCACAACTCGGCGCCAGGGTCGCCCTCCTCGAAAAGGAACAACTGGGCGGCACCTGTTTGAATTGGGGCTGTATTCCCACCAAGGCGCTCATCGCCGCGTCGGAGATGTTTGAAAAAATCAAACACGCGGAAGCCCTGGGCATCAGCGCCGGAGACGTCAAGATCAATTATGCGAAACTGGTGGCGCACAAGGACAACGCCGTCGGCGTGCTCCGCGACGGTGTTCGGCAATTGCTCGCGGCCCACGGCGTCAAAACCTTCACCGGCGTCGCCTCTTTCGCGGACCGCCATACCATTGAAGCGGGCGGCGAAAGAATTTCCGCCCGGAAAATCATCATCGCCACCGGTTCGACCTCGGCGATGCCCGGATTTTTGCCCCAACACGAGCGTGTGGTGGAGAGCCGCGCGTTCCTCGAGCTGCGGGAATTACCTCAAAGCCTGATGATTCTCGGCGGCGGCTTCATCGGCTGCGAACTGGCGTGTCTGGCGGCGCGGTTTGGCGTGCAGGTCACCCTGGTCGAATTGCTCGAGGATATTTTGCCGTTGCTGGACGGCGACGTGCGCCGCGAGGTGCGCCTGCACATGGAAAAAAACCTCGGCATTCGCGTGCTTACCGGCCGGGCGCTCGAAAAAATCTCCGCCGATGACCGCTCCGTCAAGGGGCGTTGTGGCGACGAAACGCTCTCCGCCGATTTGTTGCTCTGCGCCGTGGGCCGCAAACCGGTCACCGACGGTTTGAAACTGGAAAACGCCGGCTTGAAGACCCAGGAAGGCGGGTTTATCGAGGCGGACGATTATTGCCGCACCAGCGTCGCCCACATTTTCGCCGTGGGCGACGTGACCGGCAAAATCCAGCTCGCGCATTTCGCCACCGCCCAGGGCATTGCCGCGGCGGAAAACGCCGTCGGCGCCCGTTTGCGCCGGCACGAAACGATTGTGCCCAACGTCATCTTCACCTCGCCGGAAATCGGGATGGTCGGCTGGAGCGAGGAAGAGGCGAAGAAACGGAACCGCGCCGTCAAGACCGGCAAGTTCCGCTTCGCCGGCCTGGGCAAAGGCCTGGCCACCGGGGAGACAACCGGTTTCGTCAAATGGGTTGCTGATGCCGCCACCGATCAACTGCTGGGCGCCGCGGCGGTGGGGCCGCACGCGACGGATTTGATTGCCGAGGCGACGGTGGCCATCCGCCACGAATTGACGGCGCGCGAACTGGGCCGCACCATTCACGCGCATCCCACGTTCGGCGAGGCCTGGATGGAAGCCGCGCACGCCGTCCACGGCGAGTGCCTGCACGCGCCACCCCGACGGAAGCCATTGTGAAGCGCGGCGTCCGGAAAAGGCAAATGGCCGGAAACAGCCGTCGTCCGGCCGTTGAACGCCGTCAGAAAATTTCGTCGGGGCGCGGGCGGCGCATTTCGGCAGGCTGATGGTTTTTGGGGCTGCCCGTTGTCATTCGCGGCGGGTGGTCTAAATTGTTTGCCGGAACCGCATGCCGCGTTTTTACGAACAGCTCGCCGCCGCGCTGGCGGAGAACCGCCCGTTCGCGCTGGCGGTGATTTCGGGTACCAAAGGCTCCAGCCCGCAACGGCTCGGTGCCAAGGCGCTGTTCTTTGCCGATGGCAAAATCTTCGGCACGCTCGGCGGCGGCTGCCTGGAAGCCGAGGTTCACGCCCGCGCCCGAAAAGCCCTGAAGACCGGCCAGCCGGCCACGTTTGAAATGGTGCTGGACCACGATTTTGGCTGGGACGACGGTTTGATTTGCGGCGGCAGCGTAAGCGGTTTGATCCTGCCGCGGGCGGCAGAGGCGGCGGAACTTTGGCGCAAGCTGGCGCAGGTCGCCGAGCCGATTCGTTGGGGCGTGAAAAAAGATTTTTCCATCGCGATGGTCGAAAGCGGCCGGAGCGACGAGTGGCTTTACCAGGAGACGGTGGCCCCGCCGCCGGATTTGTGGATTGCCGGTTCCGGTCACGTGGCTCAGGCCGTGGCGCCGCTGGCGCTGAAACTGGATTTTGCGGTGACGGTTTTCGACGATCGCCCGGAGCTGGCGAATCACCATTTTTTCCCGCCGGAGATCCGGTTGCGCGTCGGAGGCTGGCATGAACTTTTGCAGACACCGTTTCCGAAGTCGCCGGCCTTCGGCCTCATCGTGACGCGCGGGCACAATCACGACGCCCTGGTGCTGTCCGAATGGATTCACCGGCCGTTTGTGTTTCTGGGCATGATCGGCAGCCGGCGCAAGGCGCGCATCATCCGCGAACAGTTTTTGAAACAAAAGGTGGCCACGGCGGAGGAATTTGATCGTGTGGCCTGCCCGGTGGGCGTGGACATTGGCGCGGTCAGCACGTCGGAAATCGCCGTGAGCATTCTGGCGCAATTCGTTCAGAAACGCGCAGAGTTCAACAGCCGGCAGCGGTGAAAACCTTGGAATCCGTCGCCCATTTTGCCGCGTCCCGCCTGGGCGTGGTCGTCCTCGGCGCCGGCGCCTCCACCCGGATGGGGCGGTCGAAATTGCTGTTGCCGTGGCGCGGCACAACGGTCATCGGCCACATCCTTGATCAATGGCGCCGGCTGGGGGCCGGGCAAATCGCCGTGGTTTGCCGCCCGAACGACCCGGCGTTGTTTGGGGAATTGGATCGGCTGCAATTGCCGGCGCAAAATCGCATTGAAAATCCGCAGCCGGATCGTGGCATGTTCAGCTCCATCCAGTGCGCTGCCAATTGGGAAGGCTGGCAACACGGCCTGGTCGGGTGGGTGATTGTTCTGGGCGACCAGCCTCATTTGCGTCTGGAGACGCTGGAGATTTTGGTGCAAACTTTCGGGCAGGCGCCCGAAGCGATTTGCCAGCCGGAATTCGGCGGATGCGGACGACATCCGGTGATTTTGTCGCGGGCGGCCTTTGCCGGATTGAGAGACAGCCGGGCCGAAACGTTGAAGCAATTTTTGAATCAAATGGCGTGGCCCCTGAACAAATGTTCAATTCCCGATCCGGGTCTGGCACTTGACTTGGACTCGCCGGAGGATTATGAATGGGCATTAAAGCATGACCGGTGGAAGCGTTGAAGCGGCAACGGAACGGCGTTTTTCCCCGCTTTCAGGCTGCCGAACATTATGAAAAATTCCGAGCCGGATGACGTTTTGGGCGCGCATTCGCGGCGCACGTTTTTAAAAAGCCTCGGCACCGCGGCGGTGACCGCGGCCACCGCCCAGGTGCGGTCGGTCGCCGCCGAACTCGAAAAAGTCAACGCCGAAAAAATCCTCGGCCCCGGGCCGGTGCCGGTCACGCTCCGGGTCAATGGCCAAGCGCTTTCCTTGAACCTGGAACCGCGCGTGACGTTGCTGGACGCGTTGCGGAATTATTCCAGTCTGACCGGCGCCAAGGAAGGTTGCGATCGGGCGGCTTGCGGCGCCTGCACGGTGTTGCTCGATGGTCAGCCGATTTATTCCTGCCAAAAGCTCGCCCTCGAAGCTCAGGGTCATGACATCACCACCGTCGAGGGTTTGGCGCAGGACGGGAAATTGACGAAGGTGCAGCAGGCGTTCATCGCCCATGACGCCCTGCAATGCGGTTACTGCACGCCGGGCTTTATCATGAGCGTGACGGCGCTCTTGAAATGGAATCCGCGTCCGACCGCCGAGGAAATCAAACACGCCTGCGCCGGCAATCTCTGCCGTTGCGGCACGCAACCGCACATCCTTCAAGCGGCTTTGGAGGCGGCGGGCGTCAAGGTTCAAAGCAAGACGGAGGTGCTCCATGCCTAGCTGGCCGACCGAAACCCGGTACCTCAGTCATCCCGTGCCGCGGGTGGATGCCGCGGCCAAAGTCACCGGCCAGGCGCGTTACTCCTCGGACATTCAAGCCGAGGGCTGGCTTTACGGCATGATCCTGCGCTCGAAATGGCCGGCGGCCAAAATTCTTTCCATCAACCTGGAGCCGGCGTTGAAAATTCCCGGCATCCGGGCGGCCGTCAAAGTGCGCGAAGGCGAATTCACCGTGCGTTTTTATGGTGAGGAACTGGCGGCGGTGGCCGGCACGACCAAACAGGCGTGCCTGGACGCCCTGCATGCCATCGAAGTACAGGCCGAGCCGCGCCATGAATTTGTCGTTCACGAAGACGACGCCAAAAAAGACGATGCCCCGCAGGTCTGGGACGGCGTGCCGAATGTGTCCCGGCCGCGCACGACCGAGCGCGGCAATGTGGACGCCGCCTTCGGCGAATGCGCCGCTGTCATTGAGGGATTTTACACCACGCCCGTGCAGATTCATCATCCGATGGAGACGCACGGGCATACGATTTTCTGGACGGATGACGGCCTGACGGCGTGGTCGTCCACGCAGGGCATTTCCAGCGTGCGCGACAGTCTGGCCGGTGCCTTGGGGCTGGAACACAGCCGGGTGCGGGTGATCACCGATTTCATGGGCGGCGGATTCGGCGCGAAATTCAACTGTGGCGTGGAAGGCATTCTGGCGGCAAAACTTTCACGCGCCGCGAAAGCCCCGGTGCGATTGATGCTCACCCGTTTCGAGCAGGCGCTGGCCGTCGGCAACCGGCCTTCCAGCTTTCAAAAAATCAAAATGGGCGCCACGGCCGACGGCACCTTGCATGCCTTCGAGGGTGAGAACTACGGCACCGCCGGCATCGGCGCTGGCGCGGCAACCGCCGGCGGCGGCGGCGGCGCGGACATTCCCATGCCTTATCTCTATCGCGTGCCGAACGTGCGCGTGAAACAGTGGGAGGTGGCCATCAATGCCGGATCGGCCCGGGCATTTCGGGCGCCGGGCAATCCACCGGCCTCCTTCGGAATGGAATGCGCCATGGACGACCTGGCCGTGAAACTCGGCATGGACCCGCTGGAATTCCGGTTGAAAAACGATCCGGTGGACATCCGCCGGCGCGAATTCCAGATCGGCGCCGAAAAATTCGGCTGGAAAGAGAAATACCGCAAACCGGGCACTTCACCCGGTCCGGTAAAAATCGGCGTGGGCTGCGCCGGCGCCGCCTGGCCTGCCGGCGGTCCCAGTCGCAACACCCATGGTGAGGCGCAAATCAACCCCGACGGCAGCGTGGAGTTTCGCCTGGGCGTGCAGGACATCGGCACCGGCACCAAGACTGTCATCGCCGTCGTCGCCGCAGAACTGCTCGGCCTCAAGCCGGAGCAGATCACCGTGCACGTCGGCGACACGAATTTTCCGCCCGGCCCCGGCAGCGGCGGCAGCACCACCTGCGCCTCGGTCTCGCCGACGGTTTATGATTTGTGCCAAAAGGCTCTGCAACAGTTGCAAACGCAGACCGGCGTGGCCGATGCACGCGGCGAAAACTGGTTTGCCGCCTGCAAAAAACTCGGCGTCACCCCGCTGGTTGTCCACGGAAATTGGATTGAAGGGCTTTCCACCCGCCCGGCTTACGGCGTGCAATTCGCGGAAGTCGCCGTGGACACCGAAACCGGTCTGGTGACGGTCCGGAAGGTGGTGGCCGTTCACGACTGCGGTTTGATCATTGACACGCTCACGCTGGAAAGCCAGATCAACGGCGGCATCATCATGGGCATGGGTTACGCACTTTACGAAGAACGTGTGATGGATGATTTGTCCGGCGTGGTGCTCAATCCGAATTTTGAGACCTACAAACTACCCGGCATTGCCGACGTGCCGGACATTGAGATCGTGCTGCTGAACATGCCCGAACGCGGCGTCATCGGCATCGGCGAGCCGGCCACGGTGCCCACGGCTGGCGCCATTGCCAATGCCGTTGCCAACGCCCTCGGCGTGCGTGTCGGTAGCCTGCCCATCACCCCCGCCAAAGTACTGGCCGCGCTCGGCAAGGTGCCGGCGCCCGCCGCCTCGCCAACATGAACGCTTTCGCCTACGCCACCGCTCATTCGCCCGGCAGCGCCCGGGAATTGGTTGCCAATCGCGGCCTGTATCTGGCCGGCGGCAACGACCTGCTGGGTTTGCTCAAGGACTATCTGCTCCCCGCGCCCCAAATTCTCGTCAACATCAAATCCCTGCCCGGCTTGAATCGCATTGAGCGCGGCGAAAAATTGTGGAGTATCGGCGCGTTGGTCACCGTGGCCGAATTGGAGCGTGACGCGGAAGTGGCCAGGGTTTTTCCCGGTTTGCGCGACGCCGCTTCGGAAATCGCCTCGCCGCAAATCCGCAACGTGGCCACCGTCGGCGGCAATCTGGCGCAACATTCGCGTTGCTGGTATTTCCGCCAGCGCGACGTGCCTTGCCTCAAAAAAGGCGGCGACCTGTGCTACGCGCGCCACGGGGACAACCGTTACCACAGCCTCTTCACCGGCAACGATTGCATCAGCCCGGTCGTTTCCAGCCTGGGCACGATGTTTGCCGCGCTCGACGCCAGGGCCATCGTTCTGCGCGACGGCAAGGAAATGCCGATGAGCATGGCTCAGTTTTACGAGAAGGCGTTCACCGAACCGACGGCGCACAATTCCCTGGCGCCCGGCGATTTGATTTTGCGCGTGGAACTTCCCGCCACGCGCCGCCGCAGTGTTTACGTGCAGGTGAGCGACAAACACACGTTCGACTGGGCGCTGGTCAGTTGCGCCGCTGCGGCGGAAGTGGAAGACGGGAAATTGAAATCACCACGCGTGGCGCTGGGCAGTCTCTCGCCGGTGCCGCATCAGGTGGAAGCCGCCAATGAGTTCCTTGACGGCAAGGCGCCGGACGAGGCCGTCGTGGCCCAGGCCGCGGACATGATTTTGAAAGGGGCACAGCCGCTGGAACACAACGCCTACAAAATTCCGCTGGCGCACGCGCTGATCCGGCGGGCGCTGCGCAAATTGGGAGGCGAGGCATGAACCCGGTTTACTGCAAGCATTTGCGGACGAAATCGCTTTACGTGGGCGCTACACCCGAAGAAGCCTTTGCCGACCGGGAAGGCGAATACACCGCGCCCTGCCATTTCTGGTGCAATCGCACCCAGACTGCCGTGGGGCTGGATGACCGGCCGGTGCACAAAACCGTGTGTGTGGCGGGGCGGGCGTGCTTCGAAGAATGAGGAACCCGCTGGTAGCGCGCACGGGAATCGAACCCGTCTTTCAGCCTTGAGAGGGCCGTGTCCTAGCCGATAGACGAGCGCGCCGCGGAGAAGGGCGCCTGAGGCGGTGGAGGCCCCTCCGCCCTGTTGTGGCAGGCGTCCCTGACTTGGTATATCGTAAATCGCAAATTCATGCAACCGTTTCAAATCATTTTTACGCCCGCCGCCGCGGCGGAACTGGCGCGAATGCCCAAGGAATTGCAGTTGCAAATCCTCGGCGATTTTCGCGGCCTGCCCCAGCAAGTGGTCGGCACGGAGCTGGATCAGTTTGGCAAACTGGAACAGGGCGGGCGCATCCTGCATCGCTTCCGCGTGGGCGATTGGCGCGTTTATTTCGAACGACACGAACTGGGCGTGCTGGTTCATCGCATTCTCAGCCGCCACACGCTCAAGGATTTTTTGTTCCGCTCGGGCTTGAAGACCGGTGAGGACGAGGCCCTGCAGGAAAATCCCAAATTCTGGGAGCTGATTGAATCGGCCAAAGGGCGATGAGACGGGCCGCCGGCGCAGGGTTATGGTTGACCGTTGGCCGCGTCGTTTTTTTCCTGATTGATCAACGGTGTCAAAGCGGTGGGCGGAAAAAGCTTGGCGGCCGGGCTTCCCTGCTGTTCCGCCATTGCCCGGTTGGCTTCGATCAGAATGGGAATGTCTTCGGGTTTCACGTTGGGCGGCAAAGGCGGGGGTTGATAGGTGCGCCCGGTGGGGCCGCCAAAATTCAGGGGAACCCCTCCAGCCGCCCCGCTCTCCACAGCAGGACTGCCGGGGGCGCCGGAGGTTGAAATGGGGGCACCCATCGGACCGCCGCCGGGCAGGTTGCCCGGGCGGAAGGAGGGCAAGGGCGGGCGCATCATGCCCGGCGGGGAGGAAGCCGCGGGAGCCGGCGTCGGGCCGGAGGCAACGGTGGAAGAGGCAACCAGCGGCAGTTTTTGTTCGATGCCGTGATTCTTGAAGGTGACTATGCTGTTTTGGTTGTCAATGTTCACGATTTCAACATTGTCCTGTCCCTCGCCTTCGCTCAGGTCATAGTACTTGTCCTCGGCCTTTTGGCCGGGTCGGGCCGGTTGCGTCACTTTGAAAATCACCTTCCAGTGGTCAAAGACTGAATAGATGCCCATTGGCGTGATTTTGGGCAGGTCTTTTTCGGCTTGTTGCAAGGGGTCGGGCGGAGGCGGCGGCGGGTTCAGACCAAAGACATTGCGCGCGGCAATGATGGCGTAAGGATTGTCCGATAATTTGTCCGGTGCCGCCGCGCTCAGGCTGGCGCTGCAGACCAGCCCGGCGGCCAGGCAAAGCGCAATTTTCCCCGCATGTTTCATCGTTACCAATCTAACGTTTTGCAACACCGGGGGCAAAGGGAAGTTTCGCGGCGATGGCTTTGGGTTTTGCTGAAAATGAGCAAAGACCGCCTCCCCGCCCACCGGCGGAAAGGCTGGGCCGTGCTTGACGGAAGGCGCGTCTCAGCCGGAGATGAGGGCCGGGGAAGGGTTCAAACCGGTCGCCTTGCTACTCCACATCTTCTCCCAATTCGACGTTCCAGTAGGCCAGGTCAATGAAGTGCTTCCAACTATCGTGCTGATGGAGCGAGAAATTGATCTGCACAAAGGGACGCCACTTGGGCCGCCTGGGTTTGCGAATGAGGCGCAGGCCGGCTTCCTGCGGGGTGCGATTGGCTTTGCGCGTGTTGCACTCGATGCAGGAGCAGACGATGTTTTCCCATGTGGTCGGCCCGCCGCGGTCCCGGGGAATGACGTGGTCCAGATTCAAATCCTTCCGGTCAAAGACGCGGCCGCAATACTGGCAGGTGTTTTTATCCCGCTCAAAGATGTTGTGGCGGGTGAATTTAATTTCCTTCTTGGGCAGCCGGTCGTAAATGAGCAGCAGGATGATCCGCGGCACGCGAATACGAAAGGAAATGGCGTGCACCGATTCCTCATGCGGCGCGTTGATCGAGAGGTCCCGCCATTCGGTGAAACTGAAGGTGCGGAACGAGCCGTCCGACTCATTGACCACCACCTGCGCGTGGCCCTGAAACAGCAACGTGAGCGCGCGCCGGGCGGTGCAGACATTCACGGCCTGCCACAGCCGGTTCAACACAAGCACACGCTGGTTTAATACGGACGTCATGGCATTGACGCGGGCAGCGTACTAAATCAGACGGCGCCGGTCAATGCGCCGAAGGACTGGCAAACCCCGCCGTTTGCCTCCCTTCAAGCGCTGCGCCTCGTTGCGGACAGCGAGTTGGGCAGGGAACTTTCACCGGGTGACGCGGTGGTTGTGGTTAGGCAGCGGGCTGGCTTGGAAGAATGTTCGCTGCGGGGCTCTCCATTTAAGCGCGTTGCCAAACCGCCGGAGGATCATTATTGTAAGCCCATGAAATCGTTTGCCACGCCCTTTGCGGCCTTCGGGGTGTTGTTTCTGATGGTCGCACTGATCCCGGCACCGGCCCAGACGCCGGACGACCAGTACATTCCCATTTACAATCTCATGCAGCAGGCGGATTCACTGGCAGCCACCGGCCAGCCCGCTCAGGCACTCGCCGCCTACACCCGCGCCCATGAGAACCTGGAAAAATTCGAGAAGGTCTATCCTGATTGGGAACCCGCACTGGTCGCCTTCCGTTTGCATTATCTTGAGGACAAAATCAATCGCCTGACGGCGCAATTGCCGGCCACCAACGCTCCGCCCTCCGCCGTCGCCGCCCCCGTGCGCACCGCCGCTGAATGGCAGGCTGAAGTGGACGCGCTGCAGTCGCAGGTGCAAAATTTACAGGCGGCCAATCAAACTCTTCAGGCCAAACTCCAGGAGGCCTTGAGTGCGCAGCCGGCGGCGGTCAACACCAACCAGCTCGCCCAGGCTCAAGCCCGGGTTGAATCGCTGATGAAGGAAAATGCTTTGCTCCAGGCCGCCCTGGTCCAGGCCACCAATGCCCTGGCTGCCGCCCGGAGCGCGGTCCCGACCGCCGCCGGGACAGACTGGAAGAAGAGGCTTGCCGAACAAACCCGGCGCGCCGACCAACTGGCGAGCGAAAACCGGGATTTGCAGGCGCAGGTGCGCTCTCTGCAGGAAGCTTCTCACGATCAAGCCGCCTTGCGTCAGGAAAATGCCGCTCTCAAAAAACAACTCGCGGATTTGGTGTCTGCCAGTCATCAAAATGCCGGGGCCGAAGCGGCGCGCTTGCGCAGCCAAATTGCGGCGCTGCAAACCGACGCGCGAATTCATGCGCTCGAAAAAGCCGCTCTGGAAAACCGCATCCGTCAATTGGAATCCGGCAGGGAAAAAAACAACCCCGCCGCTGATCCAGTTCCGCCAACCGGCCAATCCGCCCCTTCGCCTCCTCTGGCGCCGCCGATGACGAACGAAACGCCGGTCTCAACAACCGTGGCGGCCCTGGCAACGTCGGACGCCGCCGAGGCCTCGTCACTCCCGCCGGCAGACGAGGCGCTGCCGGCCGATTTGGAAGCGTTGGCTGCTGAAGCCCAGGGTTTTTTTGCCTCCGGCCAGTATGATCAGGCGGCGGCCGATTACCGGAAAATTGTGCAGCATGACCCGACCAATGTGCGGGCCCTGGCCAGCCTGGCCGCCATTGAAATGGAAGCCAATCATTTGAGTGAGGCCGAAACGAACCTTCAGGCGGCGCTGGCGCAAAGTCCCAATAACGCCTACGCCTTGTCCATTTCCGGTGAGCTCAAATTTCGTCAACAGAAATACGACGAGGCGTTGAATTTTCTGAACCGCGCGGCAGAGTTGGACCCGCAAGACCCGCAGATTTGGAATTTTCTCGGCGTGACCTTGAGCCATGTGGGACGCAACAAAGACGCCGAGGCGGCCCTCCGCAAGGCCATTGAATTGGCTCCGCAATACGCCGCGGCACACAGTAATCTGGCGGTGGTCTATCTGACCGAAGAACCGCCGTTTCCGGCGCTGGCCCGATTGGAGTATCAAAAGGCCCTGGCCGCCGGCCAGCCGCGCAATCCCCGCATCGAAGCCATGCTCGCCGCCAAAGGCGCGCCGGTGCCGCCGTGACAAAACGGATTCCGGAGGGGAAGATGAAGAACCGCCGAAGAGCGCCCTCCCGCGCCCGGCCAGTTTCAATCCCGCCCGCCTCGCCATGCTGCGTCAATCGTTTCACGAACTGACCCTCACCACTCGCGGCCGCGGACTGGTCGAATTCACCGATCAGGTGGAGCGGTGGCTGACGGAAAATGAATTTCGCGACGGGTTACTGACGATTCATTTGCGGCATACCTCGGCTTCGCTGCTCATTCAGGAAAATGCGGACCCGGACGTGCGCCGGGACCTGGAGGCGTTTTTCCAGCGGCTGGTTCCTGACGGCGATTCCCTGTTTCTTCACACCACCGAAGGTGACGACGACATGCCCGCGCACATTCGCGCAGCGCTGACGACGGTGAATCTTTCCATTCCCGTCCGCGCCGGGCAAATGGCTTTGGGCACCTGGCAGGGAATTTATTTGTGGGAACATCGCCGCCGCAGCCACACCCGGCGCGTGGCACTGCACTTCATTGGCGAATAAACTCGCCAAAGGATTGGGCGGCTGGCACCCTGCTCCGAAAGTTATGCGAGTCTGGAGCTGCCTTTTGCCCGCGTTGCTGAGCGCATTGCTTGCGCCCGCCGGCCTTTGCGCCGACACCGCCACCAACGCCCTGCCCTACACGTTTGCCGGCCACGAAATTTTTCCCATTGACGAAGGCATCAGTCTGTTGCACGCGGCGGATTTGAACGGCGACGGCCTCAACGACCTGGTGGTGGCGGACAATCCGCGTTCAAAAATCGTTCTGCTTTACAATCAGACCGGCCGGACCAATCCGCCGCCGGCCAACCCCGCGCCGCTGGACATCAATCAGTTGCCGCCCGGCTCGCGATTTCGCCTTGATTCCATTCCGACGGACGAACGCCTGGCCTCGCTCGCCGTGGCGGATTTGAACGGCGACGGCCGACCCGATCTGGTCTTTTACGGCGACGGGCGGGACCTGGAAGTTCTGTACAACCAGGGAACCAACGGATCATCTTCGCCCGCCAACGGCATCGTCACCTGGAGTGAACCCAAACATTGGCACATCGAAGACGGGCATATGGACGCCAATGCGCTGGCCGTCGGCGATTTAAACGGCGATGGCCGACCCGATATTGTGTTGCTCGGCGACAACGGCGCGCTCTATTTTTTGCCGCAGCGGAC
>DASRCU010000302.1:0-3407 GCA_035652955.1 Verrucomicrobiia bacterium
GGTTTGAGCCGGGAAGAACGCCAGGCGCTGGCGCACGGAGTGAAGAAATATCTGGAAACGCTCCCGCCGCCCCCCGCTGGCGGATAGCTGTTCCGAAGCCCTTTCCGTCGGCTGAATCCAACCTCCGCAAATTATCCTCACCCAACCGCCGCGCTCCCGTGACGGCAGGGGCGCTGTTGCTTCATTGACCCGTGACACCTCGGAGATAGGCAAAAATCAATTCGGGCAGGTCCTTGCTGTAACCACCTTCGAGCAGGCTGAAAAACGGGATTTGCAGCGCGCGCAATTCCGCGCCGAGCCAATAAAAATCCTCCGCCAACAAGGAGCCGTCGGCCAGCGGATCGCGCACGTAAGCGTCGAAGCCGGCGGACACCGCCACCAGATCCGGCCGGAAATGTTTCAAATCTGTCAGCGCCCGGCCCAGTGTGGCGCGCCATGTTTCCCGCGGCGCGCCGGGCGGGACGGGATAATTGAAGCAATTTTCACCGACGTTGTTGGCGCCGGTACCGGGATAGCACGGGAACTGGTGGACGGAAAAAAACGCCGCACCCGGCTGGTTGAGCAAAATGGCTTCCGTGCCGTTGCCGTGATGCACGTCAAAATCAAAGACCGCGACGCGCCGGACGCCGCCGGCCCGCGCTTCCAGCGTGGCAATGGCGATGTTGTTCAGATAGCAAAAGCCCATCGCCCGCTGGCGCGTCGCATGGTGACCCGGCGGGCGCATCAGACTGAACACGTTTTCGCCGGCGCGCGCCCGTTTCATGGCCTCCAACGCCGCCCCTGCGGCGGCGCGGGCAAAGGCGGCTATGTTTTCGTAAGCCGGCGTGTCGCCATCAAAATCCTCCGTTCGGTTCAGTGACGCCAGATGGTCGGGCGAATGGGCGCGAAGAATTTGCTCGTCCGACGCGGCGGCGGGGATGCTCCATGCCAGTGGCAGCTCCGTCTGACGCTTCAAAAATTCGACCGTGCCCGTGACACGCGCGGGGCGTTCCGGATGACCCGGCCGCCAATAGCCGGCGCATTTTTCATCGGTGATGATGGTCACAACAGGTTGCGATTGGCGGTTGACAAATCCATCAAAATTTCAGGGCTGGCGCAGGATACCCCGCCCGCCGCGATTCGTAAATAATGGCTTTTGCTTTCCGACGCGGTTGTTCTAGGCTGGCGCCGCACCGTGTTGCCTATGAAATGGAAATGGTTGACCGCCGTCGTGGCGGCGGGCGGGCTGGCAGTCAGCGCCGGCGCGTGGGACTACGAGGGTCACCACGTCATTAACGAACTGGCTCTGGCCTCGCTGCCGCGTGATTTTGGTTTGGAACTGACGCCGGCAGTGAAAAGCCGGATTGATTTTCTCGCCGGCGAGCCGGACCGCTGGCGCAACGTCCCGGACCTGCCCCTGGAACATGTCAACGGGCCGGATCATTACCTTGACCTGGAAGATTTGCCGCTTTACGGCCTGACGCCGGCCACGCTGCCGCCGCTGCGCTACGATTTTGTCGCCGACATCGTCAAGGCCCGTGCCGCGCATCCGGAACGGTTTCCGCCGATTGACCCCGCCCAGGATGCCGACCACACGCGCGAGTTGAGCGGCTTTTTACCTTGGGCCATTTGCGAGCAGTATGAGAAATTGAAGTCCGACTTCACGGTGCTGAAGGTGCTGCAACGTTACGGCGGCACGCCGGAGGAAATTGCCAACGCCCGCGCCGACTGTGTGTATGTTATGGGCGTGCTGGGCCATTACGTGGGGGACGGTTCACAGCCGCTTCACACTACCGTGCACCATCACGGTTGGGTGGGCAGCAACCCCAGGGGTTATACCACCCGACGCTCGTTTCATGCGTGGATAGACGGCGGCTATTTCAAAAAAACCGGCGGCGTCCGCGCCGGACCGCTTCGGGCCAAAATCCGGCCTGCCCGGCGCATTGCCCATGCAGACGATCCCGAAGCTTTTTTCCGCGGCATCGTCAATTACCTCGTGGCACAAAACAAACTGGTCGTGCCGCTCTATCAACTGGAAAAAGACGGCAAACTGTCCGGCGAAGGACCTCAAGGTCTGGAAGGGCGGGCTTTTTTGGAAAACCAGCTCGTCACCGGGGCGCAAATGCTGGGGGACATCTGGCTGACGGCCTGGCTGGAATCGGCGGACGACGACCCCTACTTGGAGAAGGAACTGCAGCAGCGCAACCAAACCGTCGCGCCCCGATGAAGGCCCGTGCGGCCATGCGTGTCGCCGTCCGCCTCCTGCGGTTGACGGAGATTGTGCTGGAGGCTGGCGGGGATTTTTTTCTTCACTGCGTTTTTCATGGAGGTTTTCCAGGCCGGTCATGGCGTGCTCGTTGGTTGCACCGGCACGCGCGCCGGGCGCTGAAAATTTTGGATCTGGTGCCGCGCCTCTCCGGGCCGGTTCCCACCCGCGGATTGTTGGTGTCCAATCACCTGGGTTATCTGGACGTGGTGGTGATGGCCGCCATCACACCGGCAATCTTTGTTTCCAAAAGTGAGGTGAAACGGTGGCCGGTTTTTGGCCAACTGGCGCAAATGGCCGGAACATTGTTTGTGGACCGCGAACGCCGCACGCAGGTGCCGCGGATAAACGAGAGCATTCAGACGGCGCTCGATGAAGGCGTGCTCGTCGTCCTGTTTCCCGAAGGCACCAGCTCCAACGGCGAGGAGGTCTTGCCGTTCCGATCGGCGCTGCTGGAGCCGGCGGCGCGCGGCACCTGCCCGTTGTTTGCGGCCTGTGTGCGTTATGCCCTGGACGACGGCGATGTTCGCCGGGAAGTGTGTTACTGGGGCAACCACACCTTTGTGCCGCATTTGTTGAATCTGTTGGCCAAGCGAAAGGTGCGGGCCGCAGTGCAATTTGCGCCGGTCACTTCGCCGCCAGCCAATCGCAAGGAGCTGGCGCGGACGTTGCGCGAGGAGGTTTTGAGACTCAAAGCCGCCAACCCGCCGTAAAGCCGGCCCATGCGGAAACGGGCGTGGTCCGGATTTCAAAATAAAAGCGCTTTCAACGGGATAACAAAAACAAGAACGCATTCCATTTTGACAAGGTGAACGGGCCGCGGCACGACGCGGAGAGGAACAGGCCGTGCCCCGCTAACCCAAAATCGAAGCGGCCCGCAAACAGAAATTTTGCGCGTCCGGCCCCGGCAGTTTATCTTAAGGCGGCGCCGGATACACAGCGGCGCCGGTTATGAACCTGCGACTGACAGAAGCCGATTTGAAATTTATTGTGGAAACCGTCGCCACCCGGCGGCAGGACCACGACCACATTGTCGAGCTGGTCCGCGACAAGGATGATTTATTGGAAACGATGCTCGACGATCCGAAGCTGGCCGAGCGCCTGCTGAACGATCCGGCGGCGTTTGTCCGGGTCTCACCGGCATTGCTGTTTGCCGTGTTGC
>DASRCU010000303.1:0-4250 GCA_035652955.1 Verrucomicrobiia bacterium
CGAGACGATGCATCCGGCGGGGAGCGCCTCGCCGCCCGTCTGCCCACCCGCCGGGGCGCGAGTGACGAGAGGTTTTTGGTTTTGCGATCTGGTGCCGGAGTAAATTCCGATGAACACTCCACGCATCGTTTCCTTCCTGCCGGCGGCAACGGAGATGGTTTTTGCCCTGGGCTTGGGCGAGAATCTCGTGGGCGTCTCGCACGAATGTGATTTTCCGCCGGCGGTGAGACACCTGCCCGTCGTCGTCCGCCCCGCGCTGCCGCTGGAAAAAATGTCGTTGCGCCAGATTGACCGGGCGGTTTCAACGCGGTTGCGCCGCGGCCGGCCGCTTTACACCGTGGAGGAACGGCTGCTCCGCCGCTTGAGGCCGGATCTGATTCTCACGCAAAATCTCTGCCAGGTCTGTGCGCCTTCCGGCAATGAACTGGCGGTCGCCGTTCAGTCGCTCCAGCCCCGACCGGAAATCCTCTGGATGACGCCGCATTCGCTCGAAGACATTTTCACCAACCTGCGCGATTTGGGGAACGCCACCGGGCGTTCCCTGGCGGCGGAGCGTTTGATTTCCGGGTTGCGCGCACGCCTGGAACAAATTTTTTTACGAACCCGGCGGTTGCCCCGGCCCAAAGTTTTCTGCGCCGAATGGGCCGATCCTGTCTATGGCGCCGGCCATTGGGTGCCGGAAATGGTCGAGATCGCCGGCGGCCGGGATGAGCTGGCCCGACGCGGCTGTGATTCGGTGCGCGTGGCCTGGAGCGAGGTTTGTCGTTATGCGCCGGAGGTTCTGATTCTTTCGCCGTGTGGTTTTGCTCTGGAGCAGGCACGCGCTCAGGTTGCGCTCCTGGAGTCGCTGCCGGGCTGGAACGAAATCCCGGCCGTGAAGCGAGGAAACGTTTTTTGCGTGGACGCCAACGCGTATTTTGCGCGGCCCGGCCCGCGCGTGGTCGAGGGCGTCGAACTGCTCGCGCATTTGCTTCATCCGGAGGCCGCGGCGTGGAACGGTCCGCCCGGGGCCTTCGAAAAAATCGGCCGCCCGAAATCGCCGGTCCGCATCAAAACCTGCCCCCAATGCGGTGACGCGTTTTCCTGCGCAGCCGGCAACTGCTGGTGCGAAAAATTTCCACCGCTGCCGCCGGCGGCCGGACGCGATTGTCTTTGCCCGGAATGCCTGGCCCGTGAGATTGAACGGCAAAAGGAATGGCCCTCGACCGCTCGCCGCCACCGCCGGTCGGCGTTTACCTTGATCGAACTGCTCGTCGTGATCGGGGTCCTGGGCCTTTTGTCGGCGCTGCTGCTCCCGGCGCTGGCACGGAGCAAACAGGCCGCAGCCCGCGCCGTTTGCGAAAGTAACCTGCGACAACTGGCCGTGGCGACGCAGCTTTACTGGAACGACAACGCCGCCCGTTCGTTTCCCTATTATTTGGGCCTCACCGATCACGGCGCGCTTTACTGGTTTGGCTGGATTGACAATTCCCGGCCGGAAGGCCAGCGGCCATTCGATTTGTCACGCGGCGTTTTATATCCCTATTTGAACGGCAGCGACGTGCGGTTGTGCCCTTCGCCGGTTTGGAATTCGCCGGAGTTCAAGCGCAAGGGCACCAACGTCATTTTCAGTTACGGCTGCAATTCATTTGTCTTCGGCGGACCGGCCCGCCAACCGGTGAACGCCAGCCGGATTTTGCGTCCGGCGGACACGGCGTTGTTTGCCGACGCCGCGCAGGTCAATGACTTTCAACCGCCCGCCTCGCCCTCTCATCCGATGTTTGAGGAATGGTATTACCTGGATTTGCAGACGAATTATGGCAGCCCGCGTAATTATCCCAACGGCCATTTTCGCCACGGCCAAAAGGCCAACGTGGGATTCGCCGACAGCCATGTCGCCCTGGAAAGCCCCGTGCCAGGCTCGCTGGACCCGCGGTTGCCCGACCAGTTCATTGGCCAGTTGCGGCCCGAAATTTTGTTGTTGCCGTGAAGACGGCACGGCCGTTCCGTTGCTCCCGCCGCCGGCGCCGCAACCTTCCAGGTGTTCGCTCGCGCCCAAGGCACCGGACATTGCCGCAGCGCCTTGCCCTTTCACCCAGTCCACAGCCCCGTTTACTTCAGAGATTCTCGTTTTTGCTTTTCTCTTGAGCCTGGTGGATGGCGTTGGTGGCGGTGGATTCATCCGCCGCTACGACGGCGGAGAGGGGCTGACTTCTCAATCGAGCGGCATACCGCTCCTGACTTTTGATGTTGTTCAGACCCACGACGACAAAGAGCGCTGCCGCCACCAGCACCAAAGCGATCAATCCGATGATGGTTCGCATACGCGGGTTTTGACGGCGATGAACGCCCAGGCGTTCGATTTGGAAAGGGACGGCGGGGCGGGGGAGAGTTCTGGCAGGGCTGTAAGCCGAATTCTGTTCCGCCCGGCGGGCGGCGGGAATCATTTATCTGCGCGGCCGAGACCCGAAACCCGTCCGCTTTCGCAGACTTGGAGCGGGCCACTCCGGGGTTTCCTATTTGGCCTTGCACCCGATGGGGTTTTCCGTGCCGCGTCGCTTGCGCTTCGCGCGGTGCGCTCTTACCGCACCTTTTCACCCTTGCCCTCCGAAATTTCAACTTTGACGTCGAGATTTCAAAGGGCGGTTTGTTTTCTGTGGCACTGTCCGTCGGGAAAACCTCGCGATTTTCCCGCCCGCGTGTATCCGCCGGCTTTCAATGCAAATTTGAAACGTCCGGCGGTTACGCGGCATCGCGCCCTGTGGTGTTCGGACTTTCCTCCAGGCACTTCCCAAAACTCACAAAACGGAAGCGCCCGGCGATTCCCCGCCCTGCCAGAACCGAGGGAAAAGTAATCCCGCCGACAGAAGATTTCAAGCCGGCAACGGCTGCCAATGGACACCTCCACGGCGGGTTTCAAACCGGCAATGTCGCTTTTCAGGCGGATGCCGTTTTCGGATTGGTGCCGGTTGCTTTCCCGACGGAGGCACCATCATTTTTTTCGGCAGATGGCGCTGTTTTCCAGGCACCTGAATTTTTTCGGGGCGGCGCTGCTGTGCCGCTGGAAACTTTCTTTCCGCAGAAAAAGCTGATCTGCTCGATTGGCCTTTCGGTGTAAAGATTCAGACGGAAGGCATCCGCCGGGGGGATGATTTGCCGCCCGCATTGACTTGTCGCCGGTCGGCGACTACGCTGGCAGCTTCATGCTGGAAATCATTGAGAAATTGTTGATTTTACAGGACCGCGACCGGAACATCGCCCGCGCCCGGCAGGAGCTGGCCCACATCGGGCCGGAACGCGAGACTTTCCGCGCCCGCGCCGCCGCCACCCAGGCACAACTCGAAGCCGCCAAAAATCGCGTCAAACAAATCGAATCCGAACGCAAACGGCTCGAACTCGAAGTCGAAGCCCAAAAGGCGCAGATTGAAAAATACGCCCACCAGCAACTCCAGACCCGTAAAAACGAGGAATACCGCGCGCTGGCCAGCGAAATCGAAAATTGCAAAGCCGAAATCACGAAAATTGAAGACCGCGAAATCGAATTGATGGAACAGGCCGAAGCCGCGCAAAAAGAAATCGCCCGCCTGATGGCCGAAGCCGCCGAGGCCAAAAAACGGATGGACGAGCAGCTCGCGCAACTGGATCGGCGCGAGGAGAATTTGCAAAAAGAACTGGCCGCCTTGCAGGCCGGCCGCGACGAACTGGCGGCGGCGGTGGACGAAACGACGCGGGCGCGCTACGAACGGCTCTTCAAAAGCAAGGGCGGCAACGTGGTGGTTGGCGTGCAGCGCGGGGTGTGCGGCGGCTGCCACATGAAACTGCCGGCGCAGATACTCGTTCATTGCCGCTCGCAAAAGGAAATCGTGATCTGCCCAAACTGCGGCCGCATTTTGTATTACACCCGGGACATGGAATTGGCGGCGGCGGACTGAATCTTTTGCAATCATTCCCCGCGACGGCGTCAAGTCCAAACCTGGACCGCCCCTGCCGGGAACCGCTTTCAATCCCCTTGCTGAAACCGGAAATTGACCGGCGGGTCAATCTGCCGGTGTTTTACCTGAAAACGAAGCCCCCGGCGGTGCCGCAGCGCTGTCCCACCCCAATGCCTCTGCCACGGGCAAAGTGCCGCTCTGCCGGAAAGCGGTGTTGCCTGGAAGGAACCAGGCGCGGAGGCAACCGCATCCGCGCTGCCGGAGGAAACTGGAAGGGGCAAGGCGTCGGCAAAAAAACGGCTTTTTACAAACAAAACTTGAAAGTCAAAACTCGAAACT
>DASRCU010000304.1:0-1686 GCA_035652955.1 Verrucomicrobiia bacterium
ATGGAAACGGCCGCTGCTTCCGGCGTTTTGAATTGCCCGTCTTGAGTTTTGCCTTCTGATGCCAGCGTTTGAGGAACGGCCCCGGGCGGATTCGATGTTGCAATTTCCGGCCGCGCCGTTAATGCGGGGGGGCCGGGAAGACCGGGGAGCGAGGGGGTCGCTGCCGGCAATGGCACCGGCTGGCTGGGAGTCGGAGCGTGGGGGGCGCGAGCGCCGGTTTCAAGGCGCGCTGTTGAACCCTGACCGGGAACTTCCGCGAAGGCCAACAACGTTTCCCGAACCGCCTGAGTGACGCTTTTGCGGACGGCCCATTCGTGGCGGAATTTCACCTCGCGCTTGGCCGGATGAACATTCACATCCACCGCCGCCGGGTCCAGTTCCAGAAACAGGCAGCAGACGGGATAACGCCCCTTCATCAAGGACGTGTGGTAGCCTTCGATCAGCGCGTAATTGACGGCGCGGTTTTCCACGGGACGGCGGTTGACGAAAAGGAACTGGCTTTCGCGCGTGGAGCGCGACACGCCCGGCGCGCCGATGAGACCCCAGATGCGGATGAGCGAGGAGGGCGGCGTTTGACCGGCACCGGGTTTTTCCGGCACGGCGGCCTCGAACGAAATTTCATTTTCCTCCGGGGCAAAATCGTCGTCCCACGGCGCCGAAAAATTCACCGGCAACAATTTTTCCTGGCCCAGCAAGGCGCGGAAACGCCCGCGCAAGGCCTCAATCCTGCTGGAAACGGCCGCGCCGGAATTCTGCGGCGGCAACTGCCAGACCAGCCGGCCGTCTTTGTGAAACGTGAAGGCCACTTCCGGAAACGCCAGCGCCGCGAGGGTGAGGTAATGTTGAATGTGGGCCGCCTCGGTTTCTTCAGCGCGCAGAAATTTCCGGCGCGCCGGCAGATTGTAAAACAATTGCCGGACTTCCACGCTGGTTCCCGGAGGCGCCCCGGCGGCCTTGACTTCGACGATCGTTCCGCCGTGAACAACCACTTGCGTGCCTTCGGGCGAATCGCCGCCGCGCTCGCGCGTGATGAGGGTGAACCGGCTGACGCTGGCTATGCTGGGCAACGCCTCGCCGCGAAAGCCCAGGGTGGCGATGGCTGCCAGGTCCTCAGCGCGTTGAATTTTGCTGGTGGCGTGACGTTCCAGACACAACAGGGCGTCGTCGCGGCTCATGCCGATCCCGTCGTCCGTTACGCGAATCAGGCTGCGGCCGCCGGCGCCGATTTCCACGGAAATCTTTTTGGCGTCGGCGTCCAGCGCATTTTCCACCAACTCCTTTACCACGCTGGCCGGCCGCTCGATCACCTCGCCGGCGGCGATTTGATTGGCGACCAGCTCGGGCAATAATTTGATCCGATTCATCGTCCGGTCGGAACGTTGAAGCGCCGAAGAGTCGGGACCTGGAGGCGGATTCGCACCCGGCCATTTTGCCGCAAGGCGTGCGCGCTTCAACGAAATTATTCGCCGGGTGAGCCCGCCGGAATGCAAAAAGCCGGAGATCATGGCGGGAGCGGCGGGGCTCGAACCCAAATAAGGCGGTTCTCAATATTTCGCAATAACGTGTTTTTGCCCCGTAAAGATTAGCGATTTTGCATTTTTTGGTTTTAGGACAAAAGTTGCCAATACGAACAAAAACGAACTAAAATTGTCCCTAATTGTCCCCAAAAAAATTGATTGCTCTGAT
>DASRCU010000305.1:0-26519 GCA_035652955.1 Verrucomicrobiia bacterium
TGCCGCCGGTTTTGCCGGCTGGATTTTTTGGACGCTGAAAACCACCGTGGAGAATTTCTCCAGTTGATTCATGGCCTCACCTCTGATTATCACGCTCACGCGGGAAAATTTCGCTCAACAGGTTCTGCAATCACCGGCGCCGGTGCTGGTGGATTTCTGGGCCGAATGGTGCGGTCCCTGCAAAATGATCGCGCCGTTGCTGGACGAACTGGCCGATGAATACGACGGCAAAATCAAAATCGGCAAGGTCAACGTGGATGAACAGCCGGACCTCGCGGCTCAATATGGCATCCGCGCCATCCCCACCCTGCTGCTGTTCAAGCAGGGGCAGATCGTCGAACAAACTGTCGGCGCCAAAAGCAAACGTGATTTGAAGGCCAGCCTCGATCGCGCCTTGACCTGAGAAAAACAGGCCAAGCCGGCGTCGGACCGATTTGCCCCCCTCGCCGGTCAACAGCCTGATTCCGCAAAAGCCGGCGGGGAGAGGGAATTTACAATTTCCTTCGGCCATTCTCCCGCGCAAAAAAGTTGTAATTGTCGGGCGTTGTGGTTTGGTGTGACGGTGCTTGTGACCCCCAGCCATTTTGCGCAGCGCGCTGAGTTCTATCATCAACTGGCGCAACTGACCGCCGCCGGCATCGGCATTGTGCCGGCGCTGGAACAAATCCGGCATCACGCCCCTTCGGCCGCCTTTGACCAACCGCTCCGGCGCGGTCTGGAAGAGTTGGCTCAAGGCCGGTCGCTGACCGATGCGCTGCGCGCCGGCGCCTGGCTGCCGGAGTTTGATCTGACATTGTTGGAAGCCGGCGAACGGAGCGGGCGCCTGGACTCTTGTTTCCGTGTTCTGGCCGAGTATTACCAGGAACGCGCCGCCCTGGCCAAACAACTCGTGGTGCAGCTTCTCTATCCGGCGTTTTTGATTCATCTTGCGGCGCTGGTTTTTCTGATCGTGCTGCCCTTCGCCGCGTCGCAATTTCACGCCAGTCTGATCCGGCTTTGCGCCCGGGCCGCGCTCCTGCTTTCGCCGCTTTATCTCGGCCTGGCGCTGGCGATCTATGCCGGACAAAGCCGGCACGGCGAAAAATGGCGCGCCTTCCTCGAACAACTGCTGCAGCCGGTGCCGCTGTTGGGTGCGGGCCGGCGCGCCTTGGCGCTTTCGCGGCTGGCGCTGGCGCTCGAAGCGCTGTTGAGCGCGGGCGTGAACATTGTTGAAGCCTGGAACCTGGCCGCCGCCGCCAGCGGTTCGCCGGCGCTGCGCCGCGCCGTGGCAGCCTGGAAAACGCCGCTGGCGCAGGGACGCACCCCGGCGGAGTTGGTCCGGGAAACGCGCCTGTTTCCGCCCCCTTTTGCCCATCTGTACCACAGCGGAGAAATCAGCGGCAAACTGGACGAAACGCTGCGCCGACTGCACACATTTTATCGCGAAGACGGCACGCATCAACTGCAGCTTTTGGCGCAATGGCTGCCGCGTGCCGTTTATTTCCTGGTGGTGCTGATCGTCGGCTGGAAAATCATCCAATTCTGGACAGCTTATTTCAACCAGATCAACAACGCCATGCACTTTTGATGGGGACCGCGACCGGCCACGCGGCGGGTGTAAAAATACTCGCGCCGCGCGCTTCAATTCCGCTTTGACCCCGCGGCATCGCCCCTTAACTTCCCATCATGACGCTTGCTGAAATTCTGTCAAACGAAGACCTGCGCCGCGCGGAATTTCCGGTGACGCGGGAGAAAATTTTTCTGGCTCACGCCGGCGTCTGCCCGCTCCCGCGCCGGGTGGCCGACGCCATCGCCGCCTGTGCGCACCAATCGGCGCTCGGCGATCAGGAAGCCTTCATGCTCCAACAGCTTGACCGGGCCCGCAACCTCGCCGCGCAACTGCTCAACTGCCGGCCGGACGAAATCGCGCTGGTCGGCCCCACCTCGCTGGCGTTGAGCTTTGTGGCCGCCGGGCTGAAATTCCGCTCCCGCGACAACATTCTGATTTACCACGACGATTATCCCTCCAACGTCTATCCGTGGATGGCGCTGGCGGAAAAGGGCGTGGAAGTGCGCCGGCTCGACACGCGCCGCCTGGGCGTCATCCGGCTGGAGGACGTGCTGAGGCAAATTGACGAACACACCCGTCTGGTCGCCCTGGCCTCCTGCCATTTCATCAGCGGCTGGCGGTTGGAATATGACGTCATCGGCCAATGGCTGCGCCGGCGCGGAATTTTATTCTGCCTTGACGCCATCCAGACGCTGGGCGCCTTTCCGACCACGGTGGAGCATGTGGATTTTCTGGCCGCCGACGCGCACAAATGGCTGTTGGGGCCGTGCGGGGCGGGAATTTTTTACGTGCGCCGCGAGCTGCAGGAACAATTCACACCGCCCATCTACGGCTGGCACAACGTGCGCAACCCCCATTTCGTGGCGCAGGAGCAAATCGTCTTTCGCCCCGGCGCGCTCAAATACGAAGTCGGCACCCAAAATCTCCTCGGCCTTGCCGGTCTGGTTGCCGCGCTGGAGCTGACGCAGGAAATCGGTGTGGAAAACATCGCCGCCGACCTGCAACGCAAACGCGCCTGGCTGGTGTCAGCTTTGCAGGACAAGGACTTCACGGTGCTCAACGCCGACGCCTCGCCGGAAAACAGCAGCGGCATCGTTTCCTGCTTCCAGCCGGCAAAAGACCTGGCCGCATTACATCAGAAACTGACGGCGGCGGGACTTGTCACCTCGTTGCGCGTGGATCGCACCGGCCGGAACTATTTGCGCTTCTCGCCACACTACTACAACACGGAGTCGGAATTGCGCCGCGCCGTGGAGCTGCTTTAGCGCCAATCACGCCATGCCGCCGTTTCTGGTGCAACCGGCCTTCCACACCTCCCAAACCGTTCCCGCGGCAACTGGTGCTCCCGCCCGGAATTGAACCGGGATCAGCCGCTTAGGAGGCGGCCGCTCTATCCATTTGAGCTACGGGGGCGCCCGTCCTCCCACAGCATATCGCCCGCCGATTTTTTGCCAAGCGCGCACCGCGCCCCTGCCGGCACGGGGCGGACATTTGAATTTTTTCTGTCAGGCCAGCGCGCTTTTGGACGGCAAGGGAGGCAAGGGAAGGGAATCCAAACCGGCAGCGGCGTCGGCTTCAAACACCGGCGCCCCGGCAAAACGGCGGGCGGCCGGATACCGCAGCAGCAACGTTTCACGGGACATCCACAGTTGACGAAACCGCAATTGAATCAAACGATGCGTCGCCAGCGCTGTCGGATTGAACGCCCGCAACAACGCCCACAGATGCAGTGACTCGCCCAGGGCGATCAAACATTCCCGGGGCGTCCCGCAGCTCAGTTCCTCAACCTGTTCAAAACCGAACGACTTCACCAAACGCCCGAAACGATCCAATCGCTCTCCCCCCAGTCGGGTCTTGGCACGAAACACACGCACCCGGTCGAACCGGCGATCAGAGCGGACGCTCTCGGCCAGCAGCGCGAAGGAATCTCTGGCCCGCCGCCAAATGAGCCTGGCCCACAAAAAATTCGGTCCGCCGTCTGGAAGCGGCGGCACATGCTCATTCCACAGGTGCAACTCGCCGATGAAATCGCCATCTTCAATGCGCAGACCCGGCGGCACCCTTTCGCCGGCCGCCGGACACAGGGCAATCCGGAATAAACAATGCGGATCGGAGGAGAATTCAAAGATGTTCTGCCGCCGGCGCAATCGCGCGTCCAGCCGGCGAACCAGATGCAGCCAGAAATGATCTGCGGCGGCGACAGACCACTCCGTCGCCCGGAGTTTGAGCAGTTTTACGGCGTCGGCACAACGTTCCCGATCCATGCGTCACCTCATTCCATTAGACCCACTGGACGCGGTTTGCGTTGAGTAAATCCGGCTTTCGCAACGCTTCCGGCGTGTTCCCCCGGCCGCCCGGGGCCGCTGCAGGGAGATGGCAGCGTCGCGCCCGGCATTCCTGCGCCGTCGTGCGGGAAAGCCGGGCATCTCCCTGAAAACAAAAAACCGGATCGCCGGTGATCGCCGCCCGGCGAACGCCGGAGCGCCTTTGACGCCGGCCCTTGACTGCGCCGGCAGCCGGCGTATAATTAACTCATGCAACAGTTGCAAGACACAATTATTTATGGAACACCTTCGCCAGTCCTGCGCGCGTGAGATTCTGGAAACGACGCCGTTGGTCATGAGATTCATCCGCGACCAGGTTCGTCGCCGGCACGCCGCGGGCCTTTCGCTGCCTCAGTTCCGCACGCTGGCCTTTTTGAGCCGCACGCAGAACGCCTCGCTCTCGGCGGCGGCGGAGCATCTGGGCCTTTCCCTGCCGGCCATGTCCCGGCTGGTCAACGGTCTGGTGGCCGGCCGGCTGGTGGCCCGCCAGACGGTTTCCACCAATCGCCGTCAGATGGCGTTGAGCCTCACGGCCCAGGGCCGGAGCGTCCTGGAAAAAGCCCGCCATGAGATTCGCCGGCAATTGACAGAAGCGCTGAAAAAACTTTCGACGGCGGAACAAAGAACCGTTCTCCGCGCCATGGCCGCATTGCGCCGCGTGTTTGGCGACCCGGCTGTTTCCTTCGCACGCCGATGAGGTGGAGGCCATGAGCATTTTAGAAACAGCAGATTTAACGCGGCAATTCGGCAAGTTGACGGCCGTGAGCCATTTGAATTTGGCCGTGGCCCAAGGCGAGGTCTTTGGCCTGTTGGGCCCCAACGGCGCCGGCAAAACCACCGTCATCAAAATGCTCACCACGCTGTTGCCGCCGACGGCCGGGACGGCTTCGATTGCCGGATTCGACATCCGCCGCGAACCGGCGCGGGTGCGCGGGGTCATCGGCTACGTGCCGCAACTGGTCTCGGTGGACGGCGCGTTGAGCGGTTACGAAAACCTGCTCATTTTCGCCAAACTTTATGGCGTGCCCCGCTCGTTGCGGCCGAATCGAATCCAGGAAGCCTTGAATTTTTCCGGCTTGACTGAAGCGGCCCATCGTGAAGTGCGCGGATATTCCGGCGGCATGGTGCGGCGATTGGAACTGGCTATGGCCATGCTGCATCGTCCGCAGGTGCTCTTTCTGGACGAACCAACGGTGGGCTTGGACCCGGTGGCGCGGCAGGCTGTGTGGCGGCAGGTGCGGCTGCTGGCGGAGGAATATGGCATGACCGTCTTCCTGACCACGCATTTCATGGACGAGGCCGATGCGCTGTGCGGACGGCTGGCGATTATGAACCTGGGCCGGCTGGCGGCGATCGGCAGTCCGGCGGAATTGAAACAATCCATCCGACGTCCGAACGCCACACTGGACGAGGTCTTCGCCCATTACACCGGCCATTCCTTGGAAATTGAACATGAAGGAAATTACCGTGACATCTCCCGGACTCGGCGCAACGTGGCCCGACTCGGTTAACCGGCGGTTTCGCTGGCCGGGCCAGTGCCTGACGCTGGCGGAAATGGAATTGCGCAAGTTGCGCCGCGACCCGACCGAGTTGCTGACACGCGCGATTCAACCGGCGTTGTGGCTGCTGGTGTTCGGCGAAGTGTTCACGCGCGTCCGCGCCATTCCCACCGGCGGGCTGCCGTATTTGGATTTTCTGGCGCCGGGCGTGCTGGCACAAAGCGTGTTGTTCATCGCCATTTTTTACGGCATTGCCGTCATCTGGGAGCGCGACCTGGGCCTGGTGCACAAACTGCTGGTCAGCCCGGCGTCGCGCGCGGCGCTGGTACTGGGCAAGGCGCTGTCGGCGGGCGTGCGGGCGCTGGCGCAGGCGGGTCTGGTTTATCTGCTGGCCTGGCTGCTGGGGGTGAAAATAAACTGGCATCCGCTGGCGCTCCTCGGCGTGGCGCTGACGGTGTTGCTGGGTGCGGCGGTGTTCTCGACTTTCTCGCTGATCATCGCCTGCCTCGTCAAGACGCGCGAGCGGTTCATGGGCATCGGCCAGATCCTGACCATGCCCCTGTTTTTCGCCAGCAACGCCATGTATCCGGTAGCCATCATGCCGGATTGGCTCAAGGTGATGGCGCACGTCAATCCGCTGACCTACGAGGTGGACGCGATGCGCGCCCTGATGATTCAGGGCGGCGCGACGGTTTATGGTGTTGGCGCGGATTTTGCCGTGCTGTTTTTGGGCATGGCCGTGCTGACCGCTCTCGGCGCCCGGCTTTATCCAAAGCTGGCCCGCTAACCGGCCACCTGCAAACCTGCCTGCAGGCGTCCAACGAAGTCGCAAATTTTTAACGATGTTATGGCCAATGAAAGTCATCCCGAACGCGAATCGGAGAGCAAAACTCTGCCCCCGCCACCGGCCAACAAGCGTCGTCGCCGCACCCTCATTGGGGCGGCGCTGGGATTGGTTTTGCTGGGGGGAACGATTCTCTATTACCACCTTTTTGTGGCGCCGTATGTTTCGACCGACGACGCGTTCATTGACGGTTATGTGACCATGATCAGCTCGCGCGTGCCAGGCCAGGTTGACCGGCTGCTGATCACCGACAACCAATACGTCAAAAAAGGCGACGTGCTGCTGGAAATTGACCCTCGCGATTACGAGGCGAAGCTGGCGCAAGCCCGCGCCGATCTGGCGTCGGCGCGCAGCCAGTTGGATCAGGCCCAGGCCCAGGTGAAAGTAAGCGAAGCCAAGGTCTTGCAGGCGCAGGCGGCGGTCACCGCTGCGGAAGCGGAAAATCAGCGGGCAACGAATGATCTTCGGCGCTATGAATCCGTGGAGCCCCGCGCCGTTTCACAAAGCGCGTTGGACCAGGCGCAATCCCAGGCGCGGACGGCCGCGGCCAATCTGGAAGCGGCGCGCAGCCAGGTGCAGGCGGCGGAAGCGGAAGTGGCGTTGAGCCGGGCGGGCGTGGAAACCGCCGCCGCCGCCGTGCAACAGGCTCAAGCCCGGCTGCAACTGGCCGAATTGAATCTCTCCTACACCAAAGTCGTTGCCCCGCGCGACGGGCGTGTGACCGCCCGCACCGTGCAACTGGGCAACTACATCCAGCCCGGCCAGATTTTGCTGGTGCTGGTGCCGACCAACATTTGGGTCACCGCCAATTTCAAGGAAACGCAGTTGACGTATTTGCGGCCGGGCCAGCCGGTGACCCTCCGCGTGGACGCGTATCCCAACCGGATGTTCAAAGGCCGCGTGGACAGTCTGCAGGCCGGCGCCGGCGCGCGGTTCAGCCTGCTGCCGCCCGAAAATGCCGTCGGCAATTACGTGAAGGTGGTTCAGCGCGTGCCGGTGAAAATTGTTTTCACGGAACCGCTGCCGGCCGATCTGGACATTGCGCCGGGCATGTCCGTTGTGCCAAAGGTGAAGATTAAATGAGCGACGGCGGAACTCTCACCCATTCGAAGTCGGCGCCGCCGCCCAACCCGTGGCTGGTGGCGGTGGCGGTGATGCTGGCCACGTTCATGGTGGTGCTGGATACCTCCATTGCCACTGTGGCGCTGCCCTACATTGCCGGCAACCTCGGCGCGACGCAGGACGAAGCCACCTGGGTGCTGACCAGCTACCTGGTGACCAACGCCATTGTCCTGCCGGCCAGCGCATGGTTCGCCAGTTTTTTCGGGCGCAAACGGTTTTTGATCGGCTGCATTGTCGTTTTTACGCTGGCTTCGTTGATGTGCGGGGTGGCAACCAGTATGGCGATGCTGGTGGTGGCGCGTGTGCTACAAGGCGCCGGCGGCGGCGCCATGCAACCGCTCTCGCAGGCCATTCTGCTGGAGAGTTTTCCGCCGGCCAAACGCGGCGTGGCGATGGCGATGTTCGGCCTCGGCACCGTGTTTGCGCCGACCATCGGGCCGACCCTGGGCGGCTGGCTGACCGATACCTGGTCGTGGCGCTGGGCGTTTTACATCAACCTGCCGGTGGGCGTGCTGGCGGTGTTCCTGATTTCCCTGCTGGTGCGGGACCCCCATTACATCCGCGCCGCGCGACCCAAACGGATTGACGGCCTCGGTTTTGCCCTGATGACGATCTGGCTGGCCACACTGCAAATCAGTCTGGACAAGGGGCAGGAAGTGAACTGGTTTTCCGCCGTCTGGCTGCGCTGGTTTCTGGGCATCTCGGCGGTGGCCATGATCGGGTTCATTGTGCGGGAGCTTTCCACCGACCATCCGATCACCGATCTGCGCATTTTCAAGAACCGCAATTTCGCCGTCAGCGCCGGCATGTTCGGCCTGTTCGGCATGGCGCTCTATGCGCTGATCACGCTGCAGCCGCTCTTCCTGCAATCCCTGCTGGGCTACGACGCATTGAATGCGGGACTGACGGTGACGCCGCGCGGCATCGGGCTGTTCGCCGCATTGTTTGTGGTCGGCGCCCTGGTCAACCGCGTGGACGCGCGTCTGCTGGTGGCGTTCGGTTTCGCGGGCGTGGCCCTGTCCAGTTTGATGTTAAGCCGGCTCAACCTCCAGGTATCCATGGCCAACGTTGTTCCCGCCAACATCGTCAACGGCTTCGGCTCCGGCTTCATCTTCGTGCCACTGGCGACGCTGGCGGTGGGCACGTTGCGGAACGAGGAAATCGGCAACGCCACCGGCATTCAGAATTTGTTGCGCAACATTGGCGGCAGTATCGGGTTGTCCTTCGTTTCGACGATGCTGGAACGTTCCGCGCAGGCGCACCAGGCGCTGATGGTAGGACAATTGTCGCCGTTGAACCCGGCATACGAGCAACGGCTGGCGGCGGCGCAAGGCGTTTTCGCCGCGCGTTTCAGCCTGCCCGACGCGTTGGAACGGGCGCGCGATTTCGTCTATCACACCCTGCTGCAGCAGGCGGATTACTGGTCGTTTATGCAAGTTTTCTACCTGATTGCCGGGTTGAGTGTGGCGTGTGTGCTCGGCGTTCTGTTTTTTGAAAAACCCGGAATTCACCACGCCGCGATGGCGGGCGAATGACTCACCAGCTTATGAAACAAATTCTGGTCATTGACCGCGAATTCGGCGCCGGCGGCAGCACCATCGGCGAGAAACTGGCCCGGCGGCTGAACTGGAAATTGTTTGATCAGGCCTTGAGCCAGGAAATCGCCCGACAGGCCCAAATCCCCGTCGAACTCTGCCAGCGACGCGAGGAACGAACCGATCCCTGGCTGCAACGGCTCATCAACGTCGTCTGGCGCGGCACATTTGAACGCAACCTGCCGTCCCCCGATCTGCAGATTCTGGACACGGACCGGCTGGTGTCCATCATCGAACGAGTCGTCAATCAGGCCGCCGAAAACCGGCCCTGCGTCATCGTGGGCCGCGGCGCGCCGTATTTTTTGCGCGAGCGCACGGACACGCTTTGCGTGTTTCTCTACGCCTCGCGGGAACGGCGTTTCCGCCGCGTCCTGGCCCGCACCGGCGACGAGGCGCGCGCCATTGAACTGGTGGACACGATGGACGAGGAACGCCGCAAGTTTGTGAAACACTACTTCGGTCACGAATGGCCCAATCGCCACCTTTTTCACGCCATGCTGAACACCGCCATCGGCGATGATGTGACGGTCGAGGCGATTCTGCATTTGCTGAACGCCGCCAACCAAAGCGGGGAGGCAGCCAGGCCATGAAGCCAGCGCCGATTGCCATCCTTGCGTGCCTGGCCATCGTCTCCGGTTGCGCCGTCGGCCCCAACTATCACCCGCCCCACATCAGCGCCCCGACGGCATGGAGTTCGCCGCTGGCCGGCGGCGAAACCAACGGCCCCGTCGCCCTGGCCGATTGGTGGAAAAATTTTGGCGATACGAATCTGGACGCGCTGATGACACAGGCCGTCCGCTCGAATCTCGATTTGCGCATCGCCGAGGCGCGCGTCCGCGAAGCCCGCGCCCGGCGCGCCGTGGTCGTCGGCGGCTGGTGGCCGTCGCTCAGCGGTTCGGCGGCTTATTCCCGGAATCGCTGGAGCCAAAACAATTTTCCGCCCATCCCGCCCGGAGTTCCGCTCGATTACAACCTTTACAACGCTGGATTCGATGCCGCGTGGGAGATGGACCTTTTCGGCGGTACGCGGCGCGCGGTGGAAGCGGCCAACGCCGAAGTCGGCGCGGCGGAATACAGCCGGCGCGACGTGCTGGTTTCGCTGCTGGCCGAAGTGGCGCGCAACTATCTGGAAGCGCGCGGCTTTCAGCAGCGCCTAGCCATTGCCCGCCAGAACATCCAGGTGCAAACCGAAATTTTGGACTTGACGCGCAGCCGGTTTCAACACGGCTTGAGCAGCGATCTGGACGTGCAACAGGCCGCGGCCTTGCTGAACGCCACCGAGGCGCAGGTGCCCAGCCTGAAAACCGGTTTTCAGGCCGCCGTTCATCATCTGGCCGTGTTACTCGGCCAACCGCCCGGGGCGTTGCTGAACGAAATGGCGGCGGAAAAACCCATCCCCCTCACACCGCCGGTGGTGCCGGTGGGGTTGCCGTCCGATTTGCTGGAACGCCGGCCCGACATCCAACGCGCCGAACGCGAACTGGCCGCCGCCACCGCGCGCATCGGCGTGGCCACGGCGGATTTGTTTCCCAAATTCTCGCTCACCGGCGTTCTCGGCGTCGAAAGCGTCTCCGCCGGCAACTGGTTCGATGCCGCCAGCCGTTACTGGACCGCCGGCCCGACGTTGCAATGGAACATTTTTCAAGCCGGCCGGCTCCGCGCCAACATCCGCGTCCAGACAGCCCGCCAGGAACAGGCGCTGGAGACTTATCAGAAGACGGTGTTGACGGCGCTGGAAGAGGCCGAAAATGCCCTCGTCGCCTATGCCCAGGAACAGGTCCGCCGCCGCTCGCTGTGGAATTCAGTGCAGGCGGACCAGCGGGCGCTCGAACTGGCCCGGCAACTTTATCGGAGCGGCCTGGCCGATTTCCTGCGCGTGCTGGAATCGGAACGCTCGCTTTATGCGGCACAGGACGCGCTGGTCCAAAGCGACCAGACCATTTCCCTGGACCTGGTCCAGCTTTACAAAGCCCTGGGCGGCGGCTGGTCCAATCCGCCGGTGTCAAACAGCAAATGACCCATTCGCCCGCCGGAATCCGCCGCACCACTGAGTCGTCCACGGGATTTACGATTTGCGATTTAAGATTTCCGATTCCCTCGGCCTTCTCCGTGGCGCGCCAACCGCCAATCGTCAACCGTGAATTATCCCAGCCGGCTCTGGAATTGCTCCAATTCATCAATCGCTTGTCTCAGTTCGGGCGCTTTCGAGGCGCTTTGGTTCAGGGTGTGTTCAAGCGCGGCCAGTTCGTCCAGCGCCTGTTGCTCCGCCTGCCGAGTTAGTTCATTGATGCCTTTGACCACGCGGTCGCGCCAGTTGGAGGCCAGGCGCGAAAGGTTTTTCTCGGTTTCCCAGCGCGATTTTCGCAACAGCGACCGCTCAATCAGCGGACGGAACAAGCTCATCGGAATGAGCGGACTGACCAGGCTGAACGCCGCGTCCACATAGCCGATGTCAATCGGCGGCGCGGCCGGTTCGGGCGCTTCGAGCACAATCTCGTGCGGCGCGAGCGCGACGCCCAGCGCCGCCTGGACATGTCCGGCCAGCCGGTCCTGGAGGGCTTGCAGGGTCCGCCGTAAGTGCTGCTCGACGCGCTGGAGGGGTTCCAAAAAAGTCGCTTTCTCGGCGCTGGAAATCTCGGTCAGTTCGCGATTCAAAAAATCCTGTAACCAGGCGCGCCAGGCGCGCAGCAGCGGTGGCAGACGCGAGGGCCATTGCGGAAACCGCGCTGGCAGTTCAGCCGCCACCTTGTCCTGCAAGGCGTCCTGGCGCGGTTTCAATTTGAGCAATGATTGATTCAGCGCCTCGGCGGACCATTTGCGCGCGAGCACCTGGAGTTCCTCGCGGAACAAATCGAACTGGCGGCGCTCATCGGCAAGTTTGTTGCGCAGTGATTGGCGGGCGGATTCGGCCTGCGTGGCGGCGGCCAGCGCCACGCGCAGGTAATTGAGCGTTTGCGTCAGCAGCGAGAGAATCTTGTGCCGGGCAATCTGGCCGGCAGCTTCATCCCGGTGCTGGATGAGCGGGGAAAATAATTTTTCTTCCAACTCTTTTTTCAAGCCGCGTTCTTCAGGCCGGATGGAATAAAAATACACCGGCAATTCGGTTTGCCATTTTTGCAGAAGCTGCCGCCGCACAAAATCCATCACCTCACTGCGCTGGGCGTCGTTGAGCAGATCGGCTTTGGTCAGCAGCAACACGATTTTGGGTGTGTGCCGGCGAAGTTCCTCGAGCAATTCCAAATCACGTTCCGACAGCGGCGCGTCCGAACTGATGGCCACCAGCGCCGCGCCGGCGTTGGGCAGCCACTCGCGGGTGGCGGCGGTGTTGTGGTCCAAGGCGCTGTCCAAACCGGGCGTGTCCACAAATTCCAGCGGAGCAAACGGCTGGAGCGCCGGCAATTCGATGTCCACTGAGGCGACCTGTTTTTCGTTGTTCGGATTCCGATCCTCGCCGACATAGAGCCGGACGTCGGCGAGCGGAATTTCTTTTTTGTCGCCATTGAGAAAACGCACCTCAGCGCGTTCGACCGGACCATAACGCAGGCGCGTAACGACCGCCGTCAGCGGCACCACGCCGATAGGCAACACCGAACGTCCGGTGAGATGATTCAGAAAGGAGCTTTTGCCGGCCTTGAACCGGCCAAACACCGCCACGTCAATGCCCCGGCGGCCGCCATTGAATTGTTTTCGGCAGGCGGCGATTTGCGGTTTGAGGCCGGACAAATTCAGTTCCTCGGCCAGGCCGGAAACGCGGTTCAAAATGCCATCCACCGGATTCATGGTTCAAATAGGCTTGTTGTTATTTTCATCTTTGTCGGTGTAGCCGGAATCCTGCCGGGCGGGATTGAGGAGGCGCTTCTTCGTGTAAGCCTCGAACAATTCGTCCGGCGTCATTTGCATCACTTCCGCGAGTGAAACCAGGCAATGCCACAAGTCCACAATGTGCTGACGGGCGGTTGGCCGATCGAATTTCTGGTAACTGGCCCACCATTTCCACGGAGCGCAATCCACCAATTCGGACAATTTTTGGTCCGCGGCACGGCAAAGGTTCAACAGCCATTGCTGGCGTTGCACCTCGTTCAGGCGGTCGGCCTCCTGGCCGTGGCGTTTGTCCAACAATTTTTGCAGGTAAAAAAGCCCGGCCAGCTTGTCGGGGTGCTTTTGAAAACAGGCCTGGAACTGTTCGTAAGGATTCAGGCTGGTCGGCAAATGACCCCCGGTGCGCAGCACTTCAGCCAGCGTGTCAATCGTCTGCGGGTTGAGACCCGTGCGGCGATAGGCGCGGATGGTTTCCTCCACGTCATAAGCCGCGCGGCGCAACGTCACTTCGCCGTCCTCCCAAATGGCATACGCTGCGCGCGGGTTGCCGTCTTTGGGCTGGCCGACGCTGCCGGGATTGACGACCAGCGTCCGGCGAAAGCGGGCCTTCGTCGGCTGGTGCGTGTGGCCCAGGAACAAAAAATCGGGCCAGCCGATGCCATTCAGTTCAGATTCCCACAGCGGCACCGAAGCGGTTTCCGGCAAATAGGCGTAAAGCGGATCCGACGGGACGGCGTGGCAGGCGGCGCAGATGAACTCGTTCAATTGAAAGCGCTGGAGCGGCTGGAGCGCCGCCAGAAAATGTTTCATTTCCGGCGTGAGAGTTTGGCGGCTCCACTCCTGGGTGGCCGCGGCGAGCGCCTGGTAAGGGGTGGAGGCGCGCGGCTCTTCGTCCCGCCCCACGGCGCGGTCGTGATTGCCCTGAATCAACCATTCGGACGTGAGCGTCTGCATCGCCCAGGCGACGCATTCGGCCGGTTGAGGGCCATAATTGACCAGATCGCCCAAGCAAAGAATCTGATCAGCGTCCGGTTCGGCGGCCAGCACCGCCTGCAGGGCGGGCCAGTTGCCGTGAATATCGGAAATGAGGAGCATTTTCATAATTTGCCATTGACTTTCATCCGCCCGTCACCGGGGTTCAACCACTCGCTTTCCCACTGACGTCGGGAAAAATCTCGCGAATGCGGCAGCCCAAATCCAATCGCGCCCACCCCTGAGAATGATTCAAGTCGTAATGGCCGCGCGCCATTTCCGCCAGCAGTCCGGTCAGAATTTTCGGATTGCCCGCCGAACGGCGATGCAATCCATCCGCGTAGTTCAATGTCTCTGCCGCCATCCGCCCGGTGCGAACGGCCGCCTCCACCAGCTCTTGCGATTCACGGCGACGAAACGGTTTCAACTCCACGACCTCGAAACGCACCGGCAACGGCCAGAGATGGCCGATGTCCCACGGCCGCTCCGAGCGGGCGCACAACCACACCGGTACCCGCCGGGCGACGTTTTCGATGAACGAGGCGAGCCGGGGTGGGGTCCGACCGAGGCCGTCAAACACCACGACATCTTCCACTCCCTGGAGCTGATCCAAAATGCGATTCTTGCGCGCTGTCAAATTGAGTCCGCCGGCGTCAAGACCCATTTCGTGTTCCAGCGCGTCGCAGACTGCGCTTAACCGTTCCGTCACAGGGCAGAGGAACAGACGGAGCGAGGGACGCAACCGGGCGACCAGCGCGGATTTGCCGAGGCCTTCCGCGCCGAGGATCAGGACATGCCGGCGCTGCGCGTGCAGCCGCTGCAACCGCGCGATTTCCCTGGCGCGGCCCACAAAGGGAAACGGGATATTCATAGGGCGACAGTGCGGTCGTGGCCGAGCGCAGCGTTCCGAGTCTGCCGGATGGCGAGTTTCCAACCGGCAGCTCGCGTCACCCGGCGCGCCGCGCCTGGAAATCGGCGAGGCAGCAGGTTGGAAAATCTGCGCGACCGACGGACTGGATCAGTTTTTTCTTTCGTGTTCATTCGTGAAATTCATGTCTCAAAAATTTCCCGATACAAATCCGCGCCGTAACTGGTTTCCAACGGCTCGCCGGGCAGCAATTTGAATGTCCGCTGTCCATCGGGCCGCCGTTCGGCGCGAAGGAAAACGGCGTGGTCCCGTTTCTCGTTCCAAAAGGCGCGGGCGAATTCATGGAAATGGGTTACAAAAAAGATTTTGACGCGCGTTTCCAGCAGGGCGCGGACAATCTGCCGGGCGATCTCGGAACCTTCCCGTTCGCAGGTCGCGGCAAATGATTCGTTGAACAGCAGCAACGAATCCGGCGTCAGTGCGTCCACGATGTCGCTCATTCGGGCCAGTTCCTCATCAAACTTTCCGCGGGTCATCGTGGCATCTTCCTCGCGTTGGTAATGGGTGAACAGGCTGCGGCACAAGTCGGCGCGGAACGATTCGGCGGTGACGAACAGGCCGGATTGCATCATCAGTTGCGCCAGCCCCACGCTGCGCAGAAAGGTGGATTTGCCGCCCTGATTGGCTCCGGTGATGATGACGAGATTTTTTCCATCGGCGTTCAGGTTGTTCCCAACCACACCGGCGGGAAGGCGCTGCCGGGCGTTTGGGTCGGGCCGCTGGCCGGCGCCGCCGAGTTGAGGAAGAGTCAGGGCCAGGCAAACATCGCGCAATTCCGTGAAGGCCTGTCGGCGCGTGCCGGCCGGCGCGGGAATCGGAAAGCACCACGGCACTCCCTTCCGGTCCAGTTCCCGATGCAAATTCAGGCAGCCGATGTAAAATGCCAGTTCCGTCCGCAACATGACAAAGAAATTGGTGATGTGGTCGGCGGCCTGGGCCACGGCATTGGCCGCCAGATTGATTCCCCGATCCTGTAATTCCGACAGAGCCCGGAATCCGGCATCGTCCCGCGGGTCAACATGGAACGTGTCAGCAGACGAGTTCCTTGAAAAAAACCGCCGAAACCAGCCCGGCCGGGGGCGAAGCGATGAACGCAGGACATAATTGACCCCCTGATTGCCCGGGCCCAATTCGACGCTCATCAGCACGCCGTCCCTGAACTCCAGTTCCTTGAGGCGCGCCTGGACGGCGGCAAAATAATCCTCCGCCAACTCCGTCCGGAGCATCTCAAACAGGGTTTTGAAACCCTCCGACTCGAAGTTGGCGAGCTGTTGAAGGGCGGCGCGCCGGAGCCGGGTCAGCATGTTCATCAGCATTTGAAGCAGGCGCACTGCCTCATACAAAATGCCGCTGGGGTAACGACTGAAGACGCCCAGCCAATGTGTTCGTTTGATTTCCATGGCTTCGACGGCGAGGGCGTAAATTTCCCGCACGGCCGCCTGGTTCCGCAGGCAATCCTTGAGAATGGCCTGGCGGTAAAGAATGGTTTCAAGATCGTTTTCCAAACCCGCCAGCACGGCTTGTTTTGCCGTTTGGAACAAAAATTCATCCCCGCCGGCCATCGCGCGGAACAGGGTGTTCAGTTCCAAGTCCTGCGTCAGCGCCGATTCGTTCGCCGGCAATTTCGACTGCGGGTCAAAATCGCGGTCGCGATACAAGAGGTGGACTTTCACGTTTTCAATCTCGCTTTCAGCCGCTGGTAAGTGAGCCGGTGTTTCTCCGCCAAAGCCAGAGCATAGGCCAGACCGTTGGCCGGCTGGCGCACGATTTGGTAAGTGCGCCGGGGCGGATCATCCGGCGCCACAGCGGCCACCAGGCTCACGGTTTTTTCGTTGAACGACGCCAATTCATCCAGAAACGTTACCCACACCCCCAGCGCGTCGAGCCGCGACAGGCGCTCCAGGGTTTTTCTGCTCAGGAACAGGCCGTCCTGGAAGCTCGTCGAAGAAAAAATTTCGTTCAGGATGACGAGGCTGGCCGGCGTGGCCCGTTCAAGAAGGGAATGAATCCGGACCAAATCGTCCTGCAATTTGCCGCGCAAGGTCGCCAGGTTTTCCCGGCGCTCAAAGTGCGTGAAAATCTCGTCGGCCAGAAACAGGCGCGCTTCCGCACCGGGCACCGCACAACCCAGACTCGCCAAATAATGCAACTGCCCAACCATGCGGGCAAAGGTGGTCTTGCCGCCTTGATTGGGGCCGGTGACGACAAAAATCCGCTCCGGCCCCGTCAACGCAAAATCATTGCAGACGATGGGCGCGTTTTCCGGGAGCCGTTTGCCCGCCAGCGACAGATCAAAAGTCTCACGGGCGCAAATGTCCTTGCGGGTGTCGGAGACTTCCGGATAGCAAAATTTCAAACCGGCGCGCCGAAAGGGTTTCAGGTATTCCAGATAGGCAACGTAGAACTGGATTTCCCGGTCGAAACGAACGAGGGACGGATTGAGAAATTTTTCATGCTTGACACAGAAGGCCTCCAGTGCCTGAAACACGCCCGGGTACAGCCGCGCCACGCGCTCCAGAATCGCCGCCTGGACGTGATTCATGCCCGGCAGCGCCGGGGAGGAACAGAGATAACTTTTGACCGCCCCCTGCCTGAATTTTGCAAATGTCTCCTCAACCAGCGCGGTCAGATCCGCTTCCGAGCCATGCGAGTGGACCATGACGCTGCCGCCTTTGAGGCGCACGTTATAGCGGATCGCTGACAAGCCGGATTTGACCTCTTCGGCGTCGCGGCGGAGCATCTGGAAACGGTCGGATTCGACGTACTGCGACAGATATTCCCGCACGGCTCGCAGTCCGCGCGAGGCCGGAGGGGTTTGTTCGAGGAGGCGCCGCAATTCCCCCACCGCCACACAATACGTTTCCACGGCGTCCAGAAACCATCGTTCCCCGGAAAATTTGTAATGCCAGTTTTTTGCGGCGGCCAGGTGATGGCGCATCGTGCGCATCCGTTCCGAAAACGATTGGACGCCGGCAAACAGCGGTTCATGTTCCAGGTCGCGCATGACTTCCTGGCGATAGGCAATCTCCGTGAGGCGGTTCAGGCGGATGTAAAAGAAGGGCTTGAGACGGTACTCCTCCCGGCCCGCCGTGATGGCATCCACGATCTGGTCAAGATTCAAATCGCTGAAAAAGGGAGGCGGCTGGACCGTGTCTCCCGAAATGTCTGCGGGGGGCGTTTCAAAGAGGATGCTGTGAAAATTCGCCAGTGCCGTGCGGGATTCGTCCGCGGTGGTGGCTTCCTTCGGACGGGCATGGCGCGCCTGCTGTTCGAGGCCGCGGTCTAAACCAATTGTTTCCATGACTTGCTGCCGAGAGGGTTTCGGTAGAAGTCATTAGTTCCGCGGAAACGGAACGGTTCGCCGCCAGGCGGACAGGCAAACTTCATTGCCGTGTTCAATCTACCATTTTTTGCAATAATGACAACCCCTTTGCCGCCGCCCAAATCCGCCATTTTCTACAACGGCTATCCGATCGGAAGGCCGGCCAGTGGCGCACCGGCAACGGCACGATGCCAAACGAGCGGCCAAGGCGGGTGCCGCCCGGAAAAATTTTGGAGTGCGCCAACAGAGCCGATGTGGAAAAATGGTTTCCGCAAACCAACTCCGTTATGGCACAGGACCCCAAGGATTATCCCCCCGCGCCGCCGGGCGACGTGGCGCAAATCGTTGAGCATCTTTTCCGGCATGAATCGGCAAAAATGGTCGCCACGCTGACGCGGATTTTCGGCGTCGAGCATCTGACGCTGGCCGAGGACGTGGTGCAGGAGGCGCTGGCGCGGGCGTTGCAAACCTGGCCGTTCTACGGCGTGCCGGAAAATCCCGCGGCGTGGATTATGCGAACTTCGCGCAACCTCGCCGTGGACGTTGTCCGCCGCCAGAAAGTTTTCCGCGACAAGGAACCGGACATCATTCGATTTTTGGAGATCGAGGTCTCCCCGACGCCTCCCGGCACCGGGGAGGGGGCGGATACCGACGCGGCGATTTTCCCCGAGCAGAGAGTGGCCGATGACACGTTGCGATTGATGTTTGTGTGCTGTCATCCGGCAATTTCGCGGGAGGACCAGGTTGCACTGGCCCTGAAAACGCTGTGCGGGTTCGGCATCACGGAAATCGCCCGCGCCTTTCTGACAACGGACGCGGCCGTCGCCAAGCGCCTGACGCGGGCAAAACGAAAAATCCGCGAAGCGAAAATCCCCTTTGAAATTCCCTCCGGCCCGGAACTGGCGCGGCGGCTGGACGGCGTTTTGCAGGCGCTTTATCTCCTGTTCAATGAAGGCTACAAAGCGTCGGCGGGTGACAAGCTGGTGCGCGAGGACGTTTGCGCCGAAGCCATTCGCCTGACAGGTTCGCTGGCCGAACATCCGGCGGGCAATCATCCCAAGACGCACGCCTTGCTGGCCCTGATGCTGCTGAACGCCGCACGCACGCCGGCCCGGGTGGACGACGAGGGCAACCTGCTCCGGCTGCGCGAGCAGGATCGGACGAAATGGAATCGGCCGATGATTGCGCGCGGCATGTTTCACCTGGCGCAATCGGCGGCGGGCGGCGAAATTTCAGAATACCATCTGCAGGCGGGCATTTCCGCGTGCCATTGCGCCGCCAGAGATTACGCCTCCACGGACTGGCCGCGGATCCTGTCGCTCTACGACCGGTTGCTGGACTTCGACCCTTCGCCGGTCGTGGCCTTGAATCGCGCCGTGGCCCTGGCCGAGCTGCGCGGACCGCAGGCGGGCATTGACGCCGTCAACGCCATTCCAAACCTCAAATCGCTTGATTCGTATTACCTGTTGCACGTGGTGTTGGGGGATTTTGAATGGCAATTGAACCGGTTGCCGGTCGCGGCGCTTCATTTTCAAAAAGCCCTGGAACTGGCCGCAACGAAATCGGAACGGGCGTTCCTGGCAAAACGGCTGCAAGCCTGCGCGCCGGTTTCTGCGCCGGCAGGGTGAAAATTTTTTCAAGAACGTAAACGGCAAACGGAAAACTTGGCCGTCAAAAAATGGCCGCGGGCGTCGTTGGATTCGAAATCTCCGCGTGCGGCCGCACGGGCGAAAAGCAAAATAAATGTCCCAAAAGGGCCGGGAGATTCGTCGTATCTTCGACGGAACAACAACACTTAACCAGGAAAGAAAAAATTATGACAAACAATGCCATCGTCCAATCCTACCTGTTCTTCGACGGCCGATGCGAGGAGGCCATCGAATTTTACAAGAAGGCGCTCGGCGCCCAGGTCAACCTGCTGATGCGGTTCAAAGACAGTCCCGAACCGCCGCCGCCCGGTTGCGGGCCGCGGGACCCAAACAAAGTGATGCACGCCCAGCTCCAAATCGGCAGCACCACCCTTATGGCGTCGGACGGACGCGCCTCCGGCAAGCCAACGTTTGAAGGGTTCGCGCTGTCGTTATCCCTGCCGACCGAGGCGGAGGTGGACCAGGCGTTTGCCGCGCTGGCCGCCGGCGGCAAAGTGGAAATGCCGCTGGCCAAAACCTTTTTCTCGGCGAAATTCGGCATGGTGGAGGACAAATTCGGCGTGTTCTGGATGGTTTTGGTCACGCCCGATTCCGCGAAATAAATGTCCTGAAACGAATTTCTCATTCGTCGTAAAAATATATGGCACGCGAAATCTGGCATGAAATTCACATCAAAGCATCGCCGAAAGATGTTTATGCTGCGGTGACGGAGGTAAAGAAACTGGCGAATTGGTGGACAACCGACACGCGAGGGCAATCTCTTGTCGGCCAGAAATTGGAATTTTGGTTCTACGGACATTTTTCGGCGGAGATGGTGGTTACCACATTGACAAAAAACAAACTGGTGCGCTGGCGTGTGACCGAACGCGGCATTCCTGACTGGGCCAACACTGAAATCGAATTCAAAATATTCCGGCGCGGCGAATACTCGTATTTGCACCTTCGCCATTCAAAGTGGCGTGACGATACGGAGATGTTTCCGGAATGTTCGATGCATTGGGCGATTTTTTTATTGAGCTTGAAGGAGTTTGTCGAGACAGGCCGGGGGCGTCCGCATCCCTACGACATGCCCGTGAACATTGACCGTTGAGATGTGCTCGAAAACATTAAACAACCGAACAAAAGAATGTTATGAAACAGAATTATCATGCGAGCGTTTCCGCAAACATTGCGCCGTCTGACGCGGTAAAGAAAATCAACCGTCTCTCCGCGTGGTGGGGGAAGGATTTCGAAGGCACCGCGGAAAAAGTTGGCGATGTTTTTGGGATTCGCTTTGGCGAGACGTGGGTCAGATTCAAAGTGGTGGAAATCGTGCCGAATAAAAAACTGGTATGGCAAGTTATGGACTGTTATCTGCCCTGGCTGGCGGATAAAACCGAGTGGAGAAACACCCGGTTGGTTTGGGAATTATCAAACAACAATGGCTCAACCCAAATTGACTTTACCCACGTGGGGCTTGTTCCTGAACTTGAATGTTACGACAATTGCAGAGAAGGATGGAATTTCTACATCAATGAAAGTCTGCGCAAATGGCTGGCCGAAAACCACGGCGTCCCCAACGGTAGAATGAGCTGCCGGTAAAATTTAACAACAAATCAACAACAACCAAACAAAAGGAAAGTTATGAACGCAATGGAAATGAGCAATCAAGGTTACCTGCTGCTGCTCCACGCCAATGAATGGTGGAAAGACCTGGGGCGGGAAGAACTGGAAAAACATATCGCGCAAAATCACGCCTGGCTGGAGGGCCTGATGGCCTCCGGCAAGATCACCGCCGGACAGGCACTGGCCCGCAGCGGAGCGATGGTCTCCGGCAAGAACGGGCGCAACATCACGGACGGCCCGTTCGCCGAGGCCAAGGAAGTCATTGCCGGATATTTGCTGTTAAACGTCAGGACGCTTGAGGAAGCCGTTGCCGTGGCAAAAACCTGCCCGTGTCTGGCCTTCGGCGGCAAGGTGGAAGTCCGTCCGCTGACAAATGAATGTCTGTCCACGAAGCGTCTCGAAGAATTAAAGCGCGAGGAAGAACTTGCGGCGGCTTAATTCCAGAAACATTCAACGCGCAACACTCAGCCAAAAAAATTATGAGCGTACTCAATCCAACGGAAAAAAATCACCACGGTTTCATGTTGCTGTTCATTGGCACGGACTGGCACCGGGGCCTTTCGCCGGAGGAAATGCAGAAGGTCTCCGAACAATGGATGGCCTGGTTCAAACGCCTGACCGAACAGGGCAAGGCCGTTGCGGGCCATCCGCTGGAGCACGATGGAAAAACCGTTTCTGGAAAAAACGCGCACGTTACCGACGGGCCGTTTGCGGAAGCCAAGGAAGCCATCGGCGGCTATTTTCTGCTCGACGTGGCCACAATGGACGAGGCCGTGGCCATCGCCCGGCAATGTCCGGGGCTGCCTTACGGCGCGAAGGTCGAGGTCCGGGCGGTGCGCGCGGCCTGTCCGCTCGCGCCGGAAAATAAAATCGAGGAAGCGCTTGTGGGTGCGAAGTAGATGTCCCACCTCACGCAAAGGACACGAAGCAGGAATTTCAGGTCTTTCCAAAGACGTGGCGACCTTTGCGAACTTTGCGTGAGGGAAAAGAAAACCAATCCTGCCCAACCCCATCAAACTTCACCGTGTGTTGCGCGTCGCTGAAAAAACGGCGAAGCTGGTTGAACCGAAAATTCCGGATTGATTTTCCGAACCGACGGTTCAACTTGACGTCGAAAATTACAATTGACAACCCAACGACGAGGAGTTTCTGAAATGAAAATCACCGACATCGCCTTCTTCGCCTACGCCGTCAGCGACATGAATAAGTCCCGCGCCTTTTACGAGGGCGTGCTCGGCCTCAAGCCTAATTCCGAATACGACGGCTCGGACAACCCGAACTGGGTGGAATACGACATCGGTGCCGGCACGCTCGGCATCGGCTGCGCGCCCGGCATGTGGGACCCGTCGCCCAAAGGCGCTTCGGCGGCGCTCGAAGTGGAAAATTTCGATGAAGCGGTGGCCACGGTCAAAGCCAATAACATCCCCATTGTTATGGGGCCGCATGATTTTCCATCCTGCCGGATGATCGTCATCGCCGACCCTGACGGCAACCGCATTACATTGCACAAACGCAAAACCAAATCGAAGGAACCATGAGCAAAGTTCGGTATTGGTCGGCACAAAAAAGGGCGCATTCATCCTCAGCGGGGATGGCCAGCGCAAAAACCGGGAAATCAGCGGCCCGCACTTTGCCGGCCGGGAGATGCACCATCTCAAAGGCTTGCTGGTTGACTCGAATCGCTTTTACCCGTTGTGCTGGGGCTTGAAACCGAATTCCGAATTCGCCAGCTCCAGCAACCCGACCTGGATGGAATAGGAAATCGGCACCCGGCTCGCGCTGCGTCAACGGAAGAAGAAATGAAATCGTTCAAGTCGCAACTGTTGTGGGACGCGGTGTTGGTCGTTGGCGCGCCATTGTTGCTGGCCGCCATTGAATGTTTCCATCCGCACCCGCACGATCTCCTGGCCTTGGACCAGCGACGATGGCTGGCGATTCATTACGCGCAAATCCTGCTGTTCCCGCTTTCGGCGCTGGCCGTGGCGGCGCTGGTGCGCGGCGCTGCGGACGTAGCGGCCGGACTTTGCCGCGCGGCGATGTTCGTTTTCGCCATCAGCTACACGGCGTTCGACACCGCTGCAGGCGTTGTCACCGGCATCCTCATCAAGCGCGCACACGAATCGAATGCGCCGGAAGCGTGGCGCGCGGCGATTGAAGCGATTTGGCAGCATCCGATCATGGGCGGTTCGGGTTCTCCGTTTCTGGCGGTGCTGGGCGCGGTGGCGCTGGCGGTCGGAACGGTGACGTGCGCCATTTCACTCAAGCGAGCCGGTCGCCCCTGGCCGCCGGTGATATTGCTCGCGGCGGCGGGCTTCGGCCTCTGCATTTTCAAAACGCACGCCTGGCCGGGCGGACCGCTGACCTTCGGCGGCATTGCCCCCTCTGGCGGATGGCTGTTGTGGAAAGGCTGCCGGCCAAACCTTTCCTCCGGGCTGCCAAAACCACAATCCCCTTGAAAGAGTTATGAGCCAAATAAGAGTTCTCGTCGGCACGAAGAAGGGCGCGTTCATCCTCAGCGCGGATGGCCAGCGCAAAAACTGGAAAATCAGCGGCCCGCACTTTGCCGGCTGGGAGATTTATCATCTCAAAGGTTCGCCGGCCGATCCGAACCGCCTTTACGCCTCGCAATCCAACGGCTGGTTTGGTCAAATCATTCAGCGCTCGGACGACGGCGGCAAAACCTGGAATACGCCCGGCAGCAGCCCGGAGGAGTTGAAAAGCGCCGACGGCTTTCCCAAAGGCGAAAGCAACAAATTTGTTTACGAAGGCAAAGCCGGCACGCACAAATGGTATGACGGCACACAGCATCCGTGGGAATTCAAGCGCGTGTGGCACATTGAGCCGTCGCTCACCGACCCGGACACGGCCTACGCCGGCGTGGAGGACGCGGCGATTTTCAAAACCACCGACGGCGGCAAGACATGGAAGGAATTTCCCGGTTTGCGCAAAGCAAAGGGAAATCTCTGGCAACCCGGGGCGGGCGGCATGGCCGTGCACACGATTTTGCTCGACCCGAAAAATGAGAAGCGAATTTACGTCGCCATCTCGGCGGGCGGCTGTTTCCGTACCGACGATGGCGGCAAAACGTGGAAGCCGATTACTCGCGGTTTGAAATCGCAGTTCGAACTGCCCGACCCCGACGCGGAAGTCGGTCATTGCGTGCACCGCATCGCGCTGCATCCATCGCGGCCGGACGTGTTGTTCATGCAGAAACACTGGGACGTGATGCGCAGCGACAACGCCGGCGAGCAATGGCGCGAGGTCAGCGGCAATCTGCCGACGGATTTCGGTTTTCCGATTGAGGTGAACTTTAACGAACCGGAAACAATTTACGTCGTGCCCATCACGAGCGATTCGCTGCATTATCCGCCGGACGGGAAACTGCGCGTGTATCGCAGCAAGACCGGCGGCAACGATTGGGAGGCGCTCACGAAAGGACTGCCGCAAAAGGATTGCTACGTGAACGTGCTGCGCGACGCGATGGCGGTGGATCAGCTCGACAAGTCCGGAATTTATTTCGGCACAACGGGCGGGCAGGTTTATTGCTCGCCGAACGGCGGCAATTCCTGGAACGCCATCGCCGAACATCTGCCGGCGGTTTACTCCGTCGAAGTGCAAACGCTTAAATAGTCTTCGTTAACCGCAAAGAGCGCAGAGAACGCAAAAAATGGAGAGAAGCGACATGAAAATCCTGGCGTTCTCTGCGGTTAAATCTTTTTTCAAATGATCCGCGTCATTCTCCCGTTTCATCTGCGCAACCTGGCGCGCGTGGACGGCGAGGTGCAACTGGAGATCGCCCCGCCGGTGACGCTGGGCGCGGTGCTCGATGCGCTGGAAGCCCGTTACCCGGCACTGCGCGGGACCATCCGCGACCACGACTCGCTCCAACGCCGGCCGTTCATAAGATTTTTTGCCTGCAAGGAGGACTGGTCCCACGAACCGGCGAACACAAAATTGCCGGATGAAGTCGCCAGCGGCGATGAACCATTCCTGATTGTTGGCGCGATGGCGGGAGGTTGATGTTTGGCAAAGCAGTCGGCGACCGGCCGGCAGCCCGGAGCGCAGAGACCCAAGCATCGGTTATCGCGGCCTCATTCCAAGTCAGTCACAACGCGAGCGGTAGTCAAACCGGCCAGGAAAGAAAAATTTGAAACACCCCCGCAGGGGGATCCTTCCGGCGCCGAACTTTACGCTGTTATTGCAACCGCTGCCCCGCGGAACGGTATCCGGCCGAATTTTCGGAGAACCCGTGGAAAACTCTCATGCTGCACCTGCGCGTGCGAGCCAATCTGCCTGCCAGGCAGGCAAAGCTGATTTTGGACTACCTTCAGGAAGAGAGCGACCACTATTGAACCAAAAAGGGAAGCCACCATGAAAATTTGTCATTCAATTTGGGGGATTGCCGTTGCCGGTTGCGCAATGGGGGTTTCTCTTCCGCTCAACGCCCTGGCCGCAGTCAGCGATGAAGATTTCAACGCACTAAAAAAACCGGTCGCCGAGCAGGGCCAGAAGATCGAGGAACTGGAAAAGACACACCGGCAAGATCAGCAGCAAATCCGGCAATTGCAGCAGCAGTTGGGACAAACCCGGACCGTGGCGACCCATGTGGCGCAGAAGGTCGAAACCTTGAGCCAAATCCAGCCGATCCATCCCATTCCCCATCCCGCCGCCGGCGCGACGCACAATTTCATGATCGTTGGCGAGGCTGAAAGCCCCTTATCACCCTTCCAGATGACCAAAATACTGCTCGCGGAGCGGATGAAGATAGCGGTCACTCAGGGCATTCAATGCTTCGCGCGCCAAAGCGAATTTTTCCGCGAGCCGTTCGAAGATGGCGGCAGGCCAGGGCGGTTCGGCTTCGCGCGCCGCCAGCGCATAGAAACGCCGGCCTTCCCGTTCGTAATCGAGCGCCAGTCGCCAATCCTGGCTGCGGGGTCGCCGCACAAAAAATGAGGTGTGTTCGGGATAAATCCCCGTCAGAAACAACGCCAGATCGGCAATGCGTTTGTACAGGCGCGGTTTGCAGGGCGGTTCCACCAGTTGGCAAAGCGCCAGCAGATCGTCCATGTCCGCGTCACTGAATTTGCGTTTATGCCAGCGGCCCTGTTCCCGCCAATACAGCAAGCGGGTGTTGGCGCGCGCGAAGGAGCCGAGCATCTCGGCCAGATATTCCCGCAGGCGGGTATCCCCCAGCAATTCCACCGTTTGCGGCGTTACCAGCACCGGCACGGACTTGCCGGCTGCGTCCCATTGGCGCACGTACGGCCGGCGTTCCAGGTCGCGCTGGACAT
>DASRCU010000306.1:0-7366 GCA_035652955.1 Verrucomicrobiia bacterium
GGTAGCGTGTCGCAGAAGTTCCGGGTCGAGCGCCGCGGCAATCTCGGCGGAAACTTCGATGGAAATCATTTCCGCCGAGCACGGCAGTGTCTGGCCGTCGGGCAGTTCCAGCAGCAGACAGTCGGAATGCAGGGCGATCATTTGGCGGCCTCCAGCTTTTTGACTTCCTGAACAAAATCGGTGGCTTCCTGAAAACGACGATAAACGCTGGCAAAGCGAACGTAAGCCACTTCGTCCAGCTCGCGCAGACCGTCCATGACCGTTTTACCGATGAATTCCCCAGGGACTTCCCGATCGAATTTTTCGGTGACCACGGCCACCACGTGATCCACCAATTCGTCCATGGCTTTGAGGCTGACGGGGCGTTTCTGGCAGGCCTTTTTGATGCCGTTCAGCAGTTTCTCGCGGGAAAATTCCTCGCGCCGGCCGTCACGCTTGAGCACCAGAAGCCCTTCATGCTCAACTTCCTCGTAAGTGGTGAATCGGTGACCACATTGTTCACATTGACGGCGTCGGCGAATGGTGGCGCCTTCGCGGGAGGCACGCGAATCAATGACTCGATCTTCCTGACAGCCGCATTTGGGACAACGCATAATCCCCAGCTAATTGTGGCTGGCCGTTTATAGCACACTATGTTTTGTGGTGTCAAGCCTTGGCGGAAAATAATTCTCGGAAGGTTTAGTTCCATGCGGTTCTGGCCGCCACTGGCCGATGGGCGGCCCCTCGGCAAGCCGGCGCTTTCTCGCGGGATCAGGCCCGCGGCATTTGCGGGAGGGCAATGCGTTTCAATGCATTTCAGCGGCGGCCTTGCGCTTCTTCGCTTCCTCAATCACTTTTTCAGCCGCGTCGCGCGGCATTTCCTCGTAATGACTGAATTCTTCAGTGTGCACCCCGCGACCGCCGGTGAGTGAGCGCAGCGTGCTGGAGTAATGGTAAAGCTCCGCCGTTGGCACATGCGCCTTGATCACTTGAAACGCGCCGTCGGCCTCCATGCCCAGAATTTTCCCGCGCCGGGCCGACAAATCGCCCATGACCTTGCCCAGGCAATCCTCCGGGATGCGGATTTCCACCGTCTCGATCGGCTCCAACAGACACGGTTTGGCGGCCATGAACGCTTCTTTGAAAGCGAAGTAACCGGCGATTTGAAAGGCGATGTCCTTGGAATCCACCGGATGCATCTTGCCGTCATAAAAATCAATCTTGACATCCGTCACGCGGCAGCCGGCCAGGATGCCTTCCTGGATCGCCTGGTTGACGCCCTTTTCCACGGAGGGCACGAACACGCGGTCCACATTCTGGCCGACGAGCGAGTGGGTGAATTGAACTCCGCTGTCGCGCGGCAGCGGCTCGATGCGCAACCAGACTTCCGCAAACTGTCCGGCACCACCGGTCTGTTTTTTGTGCCGATATTTGGAGTCGCCCCGGCCCTTGATGGTTTCGCGGTAGCGCACCCGTGGAGGGGCCAGTTCCACGTGCACGTTGTGCCGCCGGCGCAGGCGATCGGCGATGACTTCCAAATGCAATTCGCCCTGCGCAGAAAGCACAGTCTGATGCAATTCCGCATCCACCACGTACAGGAACGTCGGGTCTTCGTGATGCAACGCGGCCAGGCCGGAGGCGATTTTGTCTTCTTCGCCCTTGACTTTGGCAACGAGCGCCGCGTGAATGTTTGGTTTGGGATAAACGACTTTAGGCAGTGTCACGGCGCGTTTGGGACTGCAGAGGGTGTGGCCGGTGTGCGTGTCCTTGAGCTTCACGGTGGCCGCGATGTCGCCGGGGCCAACGCTGTTGACGGCTTCGCGGTTCTGGCCGTTGAGGAGGTAAAGAGGGCCAATGCGCTCGGTGATTTTGCGGTCGCTGTTGAACAAATCCATGCCCGTCGTCACCGTGCCGGAATAGACGCGGAAGAACGAGAGCTCGCCGAAATGCGCCTCGGACATGGTTTTGAAGACATAGGCCGCCGTTTCGCCGTTATCAAGTGAAATTTCAACTTCGCGACCATTGGCGTCCAGCGCCGGAACCTGCTTGCGGTCCACCGGCGAAGAGCCGTATTTGGCCAGGAAATCCATCAGCCGGGCCACACCGATGTTGTTTTCCGCCGACGTGGCGAAGAGCGGAATGAATAATTCCTTCTGCACTGCGGCGTGAATTCCGGCGCGGAATTCCTCTTCGGACAGCGTGCCCTGCTCAAAAAATTTTTCCATCAGCGCGTCGTCGGATTCAGCGATGTGTTCGATGAGCTGACCGTGCCAGGCCTTGACCTTTGCCGCCCATTCGCCGGACGCCGGTTCCTCGGTATATTGGCCGGAGCCATCGGCGGCGTAGGTAACGATCTCGCTGCGCAACACGTCGAGCACCCGGTTGAAGCCCGGCCCGGCATTCACGGGGACTGCCAGCGGGAACACGTGCCGCCCGAAATGCGCCTGTGCCGCTTTCAGGACGCGGTCGAAATCCGCGTGTTCCCTGTCCATTTGATTGACCACGATGATTTTGGGAATGCCGTAGCTGGTTGCGTAATGCCAGACGCGCTCGGTGCCCACCCCCAGGCCGTCCACCCCGTGAATCACCACCAGCGCAAAATCGCCCACGCGCAAGGCGCCCAGCCCTTCGCTGATGAAATCCAGGTAGCCGGGCGTGTCAATCAGATTAAATTTTTTCCCCGCCCACTCCAGGTGCATCAGCGAGGCCGAGAGGGAAATTTGCCGCTGCTTTTCGCTGACGTGATAATCCGAAACGGTCGAGCCGTCGGCGATCCGGCCCATGCGGCCGATGACGCCGGCGCAACGGAGCATCGCCTCGCTTAACATGGTTTTGCCCGACGAGGCGTGGCCGACGATGGCGAAGTTGCGAAGATCCGCAGGCGAATACATTTTCATGGCGCATCCTCCAGCAGGGAAAATCCGCGCGACGGGCGCAAGACACCCCAGACCCGAAATGAGACAAACGAAAATTCACTTTCGGGAATGAGTTTCGGACAATTCATCGGCCGGCAGCATATCCCAACAGGCTCTCAAGGCGAAGAAAACTTTTTGGCCAACGTTGGTTATTTTTCATCCTTTTTTGGCCAAACACCGGCTGACCAGCGGCTCCGGTTTTTTGACGGTCTCATTTTCTGGCATAAGGATTGCTTTTGGGTTCGGTGTGGCTAAAAAACTGCAAGCAGTGACCCTTGCACCCGGCGCGCGCACCCCCGGGGCGGCGAACCTGCCGCCGTTCCTGGGCGGCACTTCATGGACGCCGCCGGCGCCGCCTCGCAAATCCTCGCGCTTGCGGCCACGTTCACACATTGCGGTGCAGATGGATGCCGGTGCAGACAGAGTCCAACCGGTCAAAATCATCCGACGAGTCAAGGATTAAGGCGCGGTTTCGGGAGTGGACGCGGGAAGAAGCGGCCGATTGAGAAATTCGACCCGCGTGAATCCGGCCGCGTGCAACAGCGCGGCCAATTCCAGTCGCGCGCGCTCCTCGGCATCCGGCAAAATGCCTGCGGCGCGGGCCGCCCGGCGGATGTCGTCCACGGCGTTCTGACGCGCCGCTGTTTCCAGGTCCTTGTCGTAATCGCGCAAAAAGCCGCGCTGCCAGTCAATCACCTGCGTTCGTTTTTCGTCCAGGTAGGCGTCGGTAATTTGCGCCGGGGGCAAACGGATGAAAACAGTCTGCCCGGAAATTTTCACGTCGCCCTGCCGGAGCCGTTTCAAATCAACGCCGGCCTTGACGATGCCGTGGGCCAGCAGCAGCACGCGGTTCTCGCCCTGCACAAATTTGCCCAGCGTGTTCTCCGGCGGCGAGTTAACAATCTCGACTTTTTCCATCACGTATTTAACGGTCACCAGCTCTGAAAGGGTTTGAATTTGCTGCAAAACCGTGGCGGTGTTGGTGAAGCGCAAACGGGAATTTTCCCCGCGGGATAGCCGGCTGCCGAGCCAGACGCCCGCGGCAAACAGCAGCAAAACCAGCGCCGCCAGAAACAGTTTCCCCAACCGCCGCATGGCCGCAACATACGGAGCGTGCGGCGGCGGACGCAATTTGTTTTTTTATTGCAGCACCGTGCGGTAAAAACGACCAGGGCTCGCTGCAGCCTCAACGTCCGTGAAGGCGCAGTGGCCAAAAGGGTCGGCGACGTTGGTGAACAGTGGGTGCCAGTCCGGCGCGGTCAGGTTTGTCGCCGCCTGCACGACGTAGCGCGCGCCGGGAACGCCGGACAGTTGCAGTTGAATTTGGTTTCCGTTTGTCAGGAGGGAAGCCAGGGACGCCGCAAAGACGCTGTTGCTCGTGACGTTACCGCAGGGAATCAGCAACCATTTCTGGTTTGCGCCGCCGGTGAACGTTCCCTGGTCCAACTGGACGTTTTGTAACTTGCTGCCGCCAGGCACCTCGAGAACTTTGCCGCTCAGGCGGTTGGTGAATGTGTAAGTATTCACATTGGTGGCGTTCCGGCCGGGCAACCAGTCGGCGGCGCCGCCGGCGACATAGGGTTGCTGAACGACCGGTGCGCCGTCGGCCGTCGCACTGTTTTGCATCGCCAGCGCCAGGCCGCTGGCAACGTTCATCACGCGGTAATAGCCGCCGTCCGTCGGCACCAGATACCAGAGCGCGCTGGCGCCGGCGGTGAAGTTGGATTGGACAATGGCCGCACCCTTCGTCGCGCCGCCGCGCACGGTCGCGGCCAGCAGGCTGTTGGCGTTTTTGATTTCATAAAAGCCGGAGAAGACGGCTGCCGTCAGATTCGTCCAGATCCAAATGTTCGAGACGTTGTTCTCCATTTTGTAAGTGGGGCCGTGGCGCGGCTGTTCGTAAACACCGTCCTTGAAATAAAAATCTCCCGCTCCGTTGTCCGCCTGTTGCCAAACGTCCGTGCCGTTGACCCAGACGGTAATGATGCCGGAGTTCAAATTGTGGTCCACGTTCAACTGAAACCATTTGCCGGAGAGATTCGTGGCCAGCGTCGCGCCGCTGTAATCATGCACGGAACCGTTGTGGTCGCTAAACCAGAACAGCATGAATGTCGTCGAGCCAAACTGTGGCGATTGCGCGTCGCCGGTATGGATTTGAAACAGGCAGACGCTCGAAGAATTCGTGTCGGTCATCATCGCGGCCTGGTATTGGATGATGCCGTTGGTGTAATCGGGATCGAACCGCTGCTCCGTGCGCGGCGCGGTGGTGTTGCCGACTGAAAACGCGCCGTCGTTGCTGTAAACCACCATGTGATAATAGCCGTTGGTGATCCAGTAACGCTCACTTTGCGGAACGTTTGTGGGCGACTGCACATGAAACTTCAGCGGTTTGGGACTCCAACCCACCCCGCCAATCTGCGCAGCGGCCGGCGCCACGATGGCGGTCGCCGCGCCCGAGGCGAGTAAAACCAGTTGCACCAATTTGGACATGGACGCGGAAAATATAAGGCAATGGCCGCGAACCGGCCATTGAACAAAAGGCTGAGTCCCGCGCGGGAGGCAATTCACCGCTCCCGCATCGCCGGTTCGGCAATGTTGCGCCTGAATTTTTGTCGGGCTGATTTTCGGCTTTGCACCACGCCGGCGGAACCTAAACTATTTCCATGATTTTGCCTGGCTTTCCCGTGAACCGGCCGCGCCGGCTGCGACAATCCCCAGCGGCTTTTGATTTTATTTTGCCGAGCCGGAAATTTGTGCTTAATTAAGCAGTATGAAACATCAGTTCACAGCCATCATCCAGCGCGGTGAAAAATATCTCATCGCCACGTCGCCGGAAGTGCCGGAGGCGCACGGCCAGGGACTGACGCGCGAGGAATGTCTGCGCGATTTGGCCGGATCCATTCAAAGCGTTCTGGAATACCGCCGCGAAGAGACCAGGGCTAATCTCAAAACTGGATTTGAAGAGACCGTGGTCGAGGTGGCATGAAGCGACGGGAATTGCTGCGCCACCCGGAAACGCACGGCTGCCTTTGCGCGCGAGACAGCGGACCTCATTCCATCTGGAAAACCCTGCCACCAATGAAATTCAGCCCGTGCCGCGCCATGCCGAAATAGATTCATTTCTGGCCCGGCGCATCTGCCGGAAACTTTCCATTCCTGATCCGCCAACAAAATAGAGCGATAAAGAAAGTTCGGCGGCGGAAGTTTCCCCTTTTGCGACTTGCCCGCAGAGCCTAAACTGGGTCCATGATTTTGCCTGGCTTTCCCGTGAGTCGGCCGCGCCGGCTGCGCCAATCCCCTGCCCTGCGGCGGCTGGTGGCGGAAACGCACTTGCACCCCTCGCAACTCATCCTGCCGCTGTTCGCGCGGCCCGGCAGCAAGGTGCGCCGTGAAATTGACGCCATGCCCGGCGTCTGCCAGTTGTCGCCGGATGAAATCGTTCGCGAGGCGGCCCACGCGTTTTCGCTCGGCGTGCCGGCGGTTTTACTGTTTGGCATTCCGGACCAAAAGGATGCCAAAGCTTCCGGCGCCTACGCCAAAAACGGCATCGTCCAGCAAACAGTGCGGCTGCTGAAGAAGGAATTGCCGGAACTGCTGGTCATCACGGACGTTTGCCTGTGCGAATACATGACGCACGGCCATTGCGGCATTGTGGCGCGCGGAAAAATCCTGAACGACCCTACTCTCAAACTGCTGGCGCAAACCGCCGTCAGCCACGCCGAGGCCGGCGCGGACATCGTGGCGCCGAGCGACATGATGGACGGGCGGGTCCGCGCCATTCGCGAGGCCCTCGACCGAAACGGTTTTTCCGACACCCCCATCATGAGCTACGCGGCGAAGTTCGCCTCGGCCTTTTACGGCCCGTTCCGCGAAGCGGCCGAATCAGCGCCGAAATTTGGCGACCGGCGCAGTTATCAAATGGACGCGGCGAACGCGAACGAGGCGCTGCGCGAAGTGGCGTTGGACATTCAGGAAGGCGCGGACATCGTGATGGTTAAGCCGGCGCTGGCGTATCTGGATATTCTTTACCGGGTCAAAAGCGCATTTGGAATGCCAACCGCCGCCTACGCCGTCAGCGGCGAATACGCCATGATCCAGGCCGCTGCCGCTCGCGGCTGGATGGATGAACGCACCGTCACGCTGGAAACTCTCCTGGCCCTGCGCCGCGCCGGCGCGGACCTCCTCATTACCTACACGGCGGTCCGGGTGGCGAAATGGCTGCGGGAAATGCCGCGGTGATCAAAGTGCTGGCGCCTTGTCGCGGTGCACCCTAAACTCCGCGCCCGATCATGGATAGCATTTTCGTCACCGGCGCGGCCGGGTTCATCGGCAGCAATCTCGTGGACCGCCTGCTGCGCGATGGCCGAACCGTGGTGGGTTTCGATAATTTTTCCACCGGTCAGCCTGAATTTCTGGCCGAGGCCCAGGCCAATCCGCGGTTCAAATTGATCAAAGGCGATTGTCTCGATTTG
>DASRCU010000307.1:0-10739 GCA_035652955.1 Verrucomicrobiia bacterium
CTGGCGGACGACAAATACACGGACCGGCTGCCGTGGCTGAAATTTTCGCAGGCGGGGTTGAAACAACTGGCGCAAAACCCCAAAATCCAGCCGTTCGTTGCGCCGTTCATTGAGCCGCCTCCGGCCCATCCGCCCAAACCGCCGGTGCACGTCAATCCGCCTCCGCGCCTGGCACCTCCCGCGCCGCAATCCCTGCCGGGCGCACTCTTTTCCTCACCCGTCACCCTTTTGGCGTTGCTGCTGATTTACGCGGCCAATCTCTATGCCGGTTACGAAGTAGCGCGTTACCGTGTCCAGCCGGTGCCGGTAGTGATGGGATTGTCCGCCGTGCTGCCGGTGGCCGGACCGGCGATTTTTCTGGCGATGATACCCGCGCGGGTGGCGGCCCCGGTGGAGGAGACTGCTCCTGCCGCGGAAGCTCCCGCCGCACCGCATTCATTCACGGTGCCAAACACGCCGCCGGCGGCTTCTTCACCGCCGCCAGAGGAAATCCACATCGTGGCGGCGTCCTGGCAGGCGGCCGGCAGCGAGGCGCAACCGGCCGAAACCCAGGTTTTTCAGCGCGGACGGTTCATGTTCAACCGTCGTTTTTTTGAAACGCGGTTCCCGGGTTTTTTTGGTTCGGTTCGCGGTGACGAAGATGTGGGCAAGACGCTTTTGGTGAAAACCTCCAAGGGCGAAATCGCCGTGGAACGCATCCTGCGCGTGGGCGCCAACGAAGCGATTTTTGAGGCGGAATTCAACAATGTGCGCCAGGAAGTCATCGTGCCGTTTGCCGACATCCAGGAAGTCCGGCTCAAACCCCAAAAAACCTGAAGCGCGGCGGGCCAGAGAACACGTCCGCCCCCCCGCGGGCCATCGTTATGAAATATCGCACGATTCTGATGTTCGGTCCGCCCGGTTCGGGCAAGGGCACGCATGGGCGCATTCTCGGCGCGATTCCCGGTTTTTTCCATTGTGCCTGCGGCGACGTGTTTCGCAGCCTGCGACCGGAAAGTGAACTGGGCAAAATTTTTTTGGAACACACCAGCCAGGGCCGGCTGGTGCCGGACAAACCGACCATTGATCTGTGGCGCAAGGTTATTGATGCCAGCACCCAGATGGGGCGTTTCCATCCCGAAGCCGATACGCTGGTGTTGGACGGCATTCCGCGCAACACGCGTCAGGCCGAAATGCTGGATGACACCTTGAACGTCGTGGCCATCTTCTACCTCACCTCCAACAAAACGGAAAATCTCATTGCCCGGATGCAACGTCGCGCGCTCAAGGACAATCGCCTGGACGATGCGAATCTGGAGGTGATTCGCGAGCGATTGAAAGTTTATGAGACCGAGACCCGCCCGGTACTGAATTTCTACGGCCGCAAACTGGTGCGCCGCATCAACACCGACGGCCCGCCGGCCAAAACATTCCTGGCGATCCTCCAACACGTTGTCAAACTGCGCTGAGATTCCAACGGCCCCGGAATGGAAAAACGGCGATGGAGCACCGGCCTCGCCTTTCGTTCTCCCGTTTGGCAGACGAATTTTTCCCGACCAATCATCCCTCTCCAAAAGCGCTCATTTTCGAGGCAAAGAGCGGCGTTATCCCAGCCCGGCCAACAGATTTTTTGCCCGGCGAATCCACACCCGGTCGCGTTTGCGCTGGAACGCCGGCGCGTGCCGGTCGTCGTTCAAGACATCCTGCAGTTCGGCGCGGGCGGCGTCCGGCTGGTTTTTGGCCAGATAAAGTTCAGCCAGTTGCACCTTGGCGCGGGCGTAGGAATGGTCGGCGGTGACCTGTTGCCAGATTTTCAGCGCGCCGTCGGTATCGCCCAGCGCCGTGAGTGTTTCTGCCAGCGCCATCAGGGTGTAGCCATATTCGTGGCGGGGATTTTCGGCAATAACGCCTTCCAGCAAGGGGCGCGCTTCGGCAGGCCGTTTCTGGCGCAACAGGCATTGGCCCAGATGGGCGCGCGTGTCAATGTCCTGCGCGTCGCGTTCCAGCGCCGCACGGTAGCAGGCCTCGGCCTTGTCCAGCCTTCCCTGCTGAAAATAAATATCGCCGAGCTGCGAGTGATGATGCGCCTTGTCCAGGTGGTGAATCTGTGCCTGCAACTCCCGGATACGACGCCGATCATGCGTGCCGGGCAACTCGAACCCGCGCGTGACTGGCGAGGCGGCGGCGCGATAGACCAGAAAAAAATAAAGCACCGCGTTCAAAAACGGAAACACCCAGATGAATATCGCCCAGAGCCATTCCCGGCGACGGACGGCGTCAATGAACATCCAAATCTGAAAGGCGGCCAACAGGAACAGCCACGGATGGTGAATGAGGTAGGCCCAATTCAGCAAATCCCAGAACAACGTGGCGAACATGCCTCCTTTTTAACGCAAAGCGACTGGAACGCAAAGCAGCAAAGCGGAAGCCTTTTGCAAGCCGGCGGAAAGTTGTCTGGGACATTGCCTTTGCCGTTCTGCATTTTACTCCGTCGTGCCTTCGCGGTAAATCTACGGAATGATTGGGGCCAAAACCAGAGACGATCTCCGCCGTGCTTATCGTCTGATGCGCGCGCGATTCGGTCATCAAAATTGGTGGCCTGGCGAAACGCCGTTTGAAGTCTGCGTCGGCGCCATCCTCACTCAAAACACGGCCTGGACCAATGTCGAGCGCGCCATAACCCGTCTCAAAAATGCCCGCGTCCTTCAGCCGGAAACGTTGTTTACACTGCCGGAAAAACAACTGGCCCGGCTCATCCGCCCCGCCGGTTATTTCAACGTCAAGGCCCGCCGACTGCGCGCTTTTCTGCGCGTGCTGGTGGAAGAATACGGCGGCGATTTGAAAAAACTGTTTGCCGGCCCAACCGCCGCCGTGCGCCGCCGGCTGCTGGCTATTCACGGCATCGGACCGGAAACGGCCGACAGCCTGTTGCTTTATGCCGGCGGGCATCCGAGTTTTGTGATTGACGCCTACACGAAACGGATTTTTGAACGCCACGGATGGAGCGGCAACAATCGAAAGCGTCCGTTGCCAAACCGAACAAACCGTGGCGCCGGCTACGACGAACTGAAGTCCCTCTGTGAAACGGCGTTGAACCAGAAAACCGGCGCGGCGCGGCTGGATTACTGGCAGGATTACCACGCACAACTGGTCAACATCGGCAAGCATTTCTGCCGCCCGCGCCAGCCGCTTTGCGACCGGTGTCCTCTTCAATCCTTGCTTCCGCCTTCTCGCCGGTGAGGGTCGGCTCGCTGAACAATTTTGCCTCGCGCGCCAATCTCACGCGCGTCGCGCGAAAATTTTACACCGCAGGTCGGGCGTGGAAGACGAATTCGGCAGAATCGGGGAAATTTTCCAGCTTCGGCGCGGTGGCATTGCTGATGCTGATGTTTCCTGCATCTGGAGTTGGTCTTGACCGCGCATAGGGTTGGGTTGTCCGGCTTCTGCTGAATGGAGCGGGAGTGAGGGCAACGCGCGATGTCATTTCGGCCATAGCGTGACGTCGCCACCAACTCCATTTTCTTTTGCTCACGCCGACGGCATGCCGAAGTACCGATCAATGGAATTGAAGAACCGGCTCACCAACTGAACCGTCGAGGTCAGCCGCAAACCAGCGCCGTGCTGAGGGGAAGTCGCCCGGAACCGATTGGGCAGGCGGCTTGAACTCATTTCTTCAATGCCGCAATGGCTTCCTGCATCTGGCTGAAGTGCACGTCCGGATTGCCGGAGTCTGTGATGTGGGCGATTTTCCCGTCCAAGCCGATCAGAAAACTCACGCGGCGTGTCATGTTCAGATGGTCCATCCGCGCGTCGTAGAGGTCGGCAATTTTCCCGTCGGGATCGGCCAGCAGTGGGAAATTCAAATGGTATTGGGCGATGAATTTCCGATGGCTCTCGGCGCTGTCGAAGCTCACGCCGATGACTTCCACGTTATCCTCTTGCAACTTGCCCACGCGGTCGCGGAAACCGCAGGCTTCTTTGGTGCAGCCGCTGGTGAAATCCTTGGGGTAAAAATAGAGCAACACAATTTTTTTACCGATGAAGTCGGCAAGTTTGACAGTTTTGCCGTCCTGATCGGTTCCGGTGAACAAGGGCGCGACGTCGCCCACACGGGGTGCGGCGGTGACGGCGGCGGTGAAAAACAGCGTGGCGCCGACGGCAAGGAGGGCAGTGAGCAGATGGGTTTTCATGGCGAATAATTTTTTGGTTTGAGGTTTGACGGAGGGGAGCGATCCGATGTTCATTTTTTTGCGCCGCGCAGGGTCACACCTTTGAGTTTTTCCACAAACTCGACAAAGCCGGCGGTTTGTTGGCGCAGGCGTTCCCGCAGTTCGGCGTCTTTAAGTCGGCCTGAGGGGTCGAGCAACGTGTGGATCTGCGGCAGAAAGACGCGGGTGGGATAGAGGTGGGCGTTGCGGTAGCCGAAAATGGCCTGCAACTGTTCTACTGGTCGCAGGGCGCCCCACATCCCCGCCGACAGGCCGGTGAAACATGCCGGCCGACCCTCGAAGCTCTCCGGGAACTTCAGCATGTCAATGAAATATTTCAACACGCCCGGCAGGCTCCCGTTGTATTCGGGGGTGACGACGTGGACACCGGCCGATTCCAGAATGGCGTCGGCAAAGGGGCGGAACGACGGAGGTTTCTCGGCGTAGGCGGCCGGCGAGAAAATTTCCGGCGGCAACTGCACCAGGTCCAACACCTTCAACGGCGCTTTTAATTCCCCGTAAAATTCTTCGAGATGGGCGGCAATTTTGCGGGTGTTGCTGCCGGGCCGATTCGTGCCGATGATTAAAACAATCATGATGGCTACACTAAACCGCCGGACGACAAATGCAAGCGGCAATTGGCCGGCCGAAAACGACGATCCCTTTCAACGTCTGCCGGGGCGCGGCCGGCGCCGCAACCCGTTCTGCAGCCACAGCCGCCAGACCATTACCAGCGCTTCGCGCACGATGGCCCGCGACATTTTGGAGCGGCCTTCGATGCGGTCGGTGAAAACGATTGGCACCTCGACAATTTTGAACCCCTGCCGCCAAAGCCGGTGGGTGATTTCAATTTGAAAACTGTAGCCGTTGGAGCGCACCCGGTCCAAATCCAGCGCTTGCAGGGCTCGGCGGCGAAAACATTTGTAGCCGCCCGTCGGATCGGTGAAGGGCATGCCGGTGATGGCCCGCACGTAAAGTCCCGCCGCGCGACTCAACATCAGCCGGCTCAACGGCCAGTTGATCACCCGCACGCCGCCCGAATATCGCGATCCCAGCACCAGATCGGCGTTTTCCTTCTCCGCCACCGCCAGAAAATTGGGAATTTCCGCCGGGTCATGTGAGAAATCGCAGTCCATTTCAAAAATGAATTCGTAGTGGCGCGCCAAAGCCCATTTGAACCCCGCCACGTAAGCGCGCCCCAGGCCGTCCTTCTCGGCCCGGTGCAGCACGTGAATTCCCGCATGGCGCGCCGCCAGCTCATCGGCGATTCGGCCCGTGCCGTCCGGAGAATTGTCATCCACCACCAGCACCTCCACCGGCGTGGACAACGCCAGCAGTCGTTCCGTCAGGCGCGGCAGATTCTCGCGTTCGTTGTATGTCGGCACAACAATCAGTGTCGAGTTCATGCCAGCGCGCCGATGATTCGGCAAAACGCGCTGCAAAACAAGCCGAGACCGCCGCCCAACGCTGCCGTCGCAAGCTTCCGCGACGGCGGGTTTCTCGTTAAAAAGTTGTTTCCGGCGCGGGTTTGATGATTCAAAATAACGTCGGTTGTCCAACGAATGACCGGTTCGCATGACGCTTGCTGAATTGCTCAATTCTGTTCGCCGCCTGGAGGCGCGCACCAACCGCCTCGCCAGCGATATGATGGTGGGCGCGTATTTGAGCCGGTTCAAAGGGCGCGGCATGGATTTTGAGGAGTTGCGCGAATACATCCCCGGCGACGACGTGCGTGACATTGACTGGAACGTCACGCACCGTCTGGGCCGGCCGTTCGTCAAACGCTTCCGCGAAGAGCGCGAAATGACCGCCGTTCTGGCGGTGGATGTTTCGGCCTCGGCCCGCTTCGGTTCGGCCCGGCGCATCAAACGCGAGTTCGCCGCCGAAATCGCCGCCACCCTCGCCTTCTCCGCCGCCAGGACCGGCGACCACGTCGCGCTGTTGCTCTTCAGCGACCAGGTGGAATTGTTCGTGCCGCCGCGCAAAGGTCGCCGGCACATCCTGCGCATCGTTCGGGAACTGCTGGCATTCCAGCCCCGCCGCCGCGGCACGAACATCTCCCGGGCGTTGAATTTTCTGAACCATGTCCTGCACCGGCGCGCGATGATTTTTTTGTTGACGGATTTTTTGCACAGCAATTTCGGATTGCGGCGGCCGGCCGGGCGCGACGCCACTGTCGAAGCGGTCGCGGAGGGAGAACCCGACGTGCCGGTCCCGTGGCACCCCGCCGCCGCCCCAAATGACCAGACGCGCGACCTCATCGCCGAACTGGGTTTAACCAACGCCCGGCACGACGTCGTCTGTCTGCATCTGCACGATCCACGCGAAAGCGAGCTGCCTGATGCCGGGCTGGTGACGGTGGAAGATGCCGAGACCGGCGAATTGCTGGAAATGGATTCCGCGCGCGCCGCCGTGCGCCGGCGATTCGCCACTGCCAACGCCGCGCGTCTGGCGGAACTGGATCGGGCGCTCAACCGCGCCGGCGTGGATACGTTGCGGCTCAATACCATCGAGCCGTTTGCGCCGCGACTGCAACGGTTCTTTGAAATCCGCCGGGGACGGCGACGCGGTTGAAATGAACGGAAACCGCCAACAGGCTGTTTTCAACCTCCGGCGCGGGGTCGAATCGCCCCGGCGCGCGTTCCCGGGACGCCGAACATTGCGCGCCGGAGTCGGGTTGATTCCGCTTCTCCTCTTTTCTGCGCTGCCGGTTTTTGGCCAAACCAATTCCCCCTCCTGGCCCGCCCTGGCCCCGCCTTACGGCGAACTGCCGCCGACGTTCGGAGAGCGGTACGGCACGATCGTTTGGATCGGCGTTTGCCTGGCCGCGGCCGTCGTCGCATTTTTCGTCTGGAAAAAATGCCACCCTCAACCGCCGCCTCCGCTGCCGCCGGAAACCGTCGCCCGAAGGGCCTTGACAAAATGGCGAGGCCGGCCTGAAGACGGAAAAGTTTTGAGCGACATCTCCCAGGTGCTCCGTCGTTACGTGACGGAGGCGTTTGCTTTGCCGCCCGGCGAACGGACCACGGCCGAATTCTGCGCCGCGCTGGCCGGTCACAAGAGAATCGGCGCCGAACTCACTCAAGCCTTGATCTCTTTTTTGCGCGAGTGCGACGCGCGAAAGTTTTCGCCGGCCGATTCCCGCGCCCCGCTCCACGCCGTTCAGCGCGCATTGGAACTGATTGATCTGGCGGAGAAATCCAAAACCTCGCCCGCCTCCGCTCCGCCTCAAAAATGACCAGCGAGTTTGAATTCCAATTTCCGTGGGTGCTGGCCTTGCTGGGGCTGTTGCCGGTTTATGCGCTGTTGCGCGGCCAGACCGGCAAACTCTCGGCGCTCACGTTTTCCAGCGCGGAAATCGCCCGCGCGGCCGGCGCTGCAGCCCGCGCGGCGGCGGGACGATTCCTGTTTTTCATCCGCCTGGCCGCGCTGGCGCTGTTGATCCTCGCCCTGGCCGGGCCGCGGCTGGCAAATTACCGCGTCCAAACCGAAACGCCGGGCATTGACATTATGCTGGTGCTGGATTTGTCGTGGTCCATGGAGGCGGTTGACATGGGGCCGCCGGCGGAAAAACTCACACGTTTTTCCATCGCCTCCACCGTGCTGAAAGATTTCATCGCCCGGCGCCCCAACGATCGCATCGGTCTGATTGCCTTTTCCGGCGTGCCGTATCTGGCCAGTCCCCTGACGCTGAATCACGACTGGTTGATTGAAAATCTTCGGCGGTTGCATGTCGGCCTGATCACCGACCTGGGCACCGCCATCGGCGACGCCGTGGTTGCCGCGGCCCAACGGCTGGAAGCCGATCCGGGCCGCCGGAGTCGCGTGATGATTCTGCTGACCGATGGCGACAACAACATGGGGCGGGTGGACCCCCTGCCGGCCGCGCAACTGGCCGCCGCGCTGGGCATCAAAATCTACACCATCGGCATTGGCATCGAGCAGCCGTGCAACATGCCTGCCTTTGATCCGGCCACCGGCCGGCTCCGCCTCGATGCCCAGGGCCGCGTGATTCCCACGCTGCTGCTCAATCCGGCCAACTATTCGGTGCTGGTCAAAATGGCGGCGCTCTCCGGCGGACAATTCTACCGCGCGACCAACGCCCGCCAATTGCAAACCATTTATGACCAGATTGACCGACTGGAAAAATCGCCGATCACCTGGCGCCGTCTGGCCACGTATCATCCGCTCTTTCAATGGCCGTTGCTGGCTGCCCTTGCGCTGCTGGCGGCGGAGCTTATTTTGAGCAACACGAGATTCCGCCGCGTGCCATGATGACCGGATTCCATTTTGCCGCCCCGCACTGGCTGTGGCTGGCGGTGCTCGCCCCGGCGGCGCTGGCCCGGTTGCACGCCTGCGCCGCGAAAAAACGGCGCGAGCAACTGGCAAAAATCGCTTCACCGGAATTTGTTCGTGAACTCACCGCCTCGCACAGCCCCGGCCGGCGGCGGCTGAAGGAAATTTTGCTGCTGTGCGCGCTGGCGCTGGCGGGACTGGCCCTGGCACGGCCCCAATGGGGCAGCCGCGGGAGCGAGGACGTGTGGGCCGATGAGGACCTGGTGTTCGCGCTCGATTGTTCGCTGAGCATGAAGGCCACGGACGTTTTGCCCAGCCGCCTGCAACGCGCCAAATACGCCATCCTCGACTTCGTCCAGCGTCAAAGCCGCGGCCGGGTCGGCCTGGTCGCCTTTGCCGGCAGCGCCTTTATCCAATGCCCGTTGACGCTGGATACCGCGGCGTTTGCCGAAACCCTGATGAGCGTGGATGAGAAAACCATTCCCGTTCCCGGCACGGACATTGGCCGGGCGCTGGACGAGGCGGCCCGGGCCTTCGACAAAACCAGCCGACGCAAATTGATCGTGCTGGTGACCGACGGCGAGGATTTGGAACGAACCGGCGTCGCCATCGCCAAAAATCTGGCGACCAACGGCGTGGTGATTTTCACCATCGGCGTCGGCACGCCGGCGGGCGCGGAAATCCAAACCGTCAACGCCGCCGGCCAGCCGGAGCTGTTGCGGGATGCCCAAGGGCGAATTGTCCGCAGTCGGCTGGACGAAACCACCCTCCGCGAAATCGCCCAGGCCACGGGCGGTGAGTATTTTCCGCTCGGCCCGGCGGGCGAGGGCCTGCTGAAGATTCGCCCCGCCATCCGCACCCTGGAAGCTGCCCGCCTGGAACACCAGCCCGACCAAAACGGCGTCGAGCGGTTTTATGTTCCGCTGGCGGCCATGCTGGCGTTGCTGGCCGTCGAACCGCTCCTGGGCACGCGACGAAAGCATTTGACCACCTCATGAAACTGTTTTGCTCCGCGAAATGTTTTTTGGAGCGCTGTGGCCGGGCGGCGTGGCAACGGCACGCTTGCGCGGCGCGTCGGAAGGGTGGGCCGCTCTCCGTGCGGCGTCGCGCTTCAGCGGTCGCCGCGTGGTCAAATCTGGCAGCGATGCTGTGGCTGGCCAGCGGTTGTCCGGCCCCGGCGCAGGATGCCGCCCGTTTGCCGCCGCCGGTCACCGCCCGCGATTTTTACAACGCCGGCACGGCACTGCTTGCCGCGAAAAAATTCGCCGGCGCCGAACAAATGTTCGAATCCGCGCTCGCTGCGCAGGACGAGCGTGTGCAATCGCCGGCGCTTTATAATCTCGGCCACGCGCGATTTGCCGACGGCCTCGAGCGGTTGAAACAGGGGCCGGACGCCCAACGGGCCGCCGCTCAGGGCGACGCCGCCCTGGCCGCGGGCGCGCACGCCATCCCCTCGCTGGAAGCGGCCTTGACGGAAACCAATTTGTCAAGAATGGTCGCCGCCTATCTCGAAGGCCGCGGCGCGCGCCGCCAGTTGCGCGAAGCCGAAAAGGCCGTGCAGACGGCCCTGGAAACCTTCGGTTACACCCTGCGCCAATGGCAGGGAGCGGTGGAGGATTTCAAAAGCGCCGCCGAGTTGAACCCCGCCGACGCGAACGCGGCGCGCAACGCGCAACTGGTCGAACGCGCCATCGCCCGGCTGGTGGACAGTTTGCAGACCATGCAGCAAATGGCCGGACAAATGGGCGGCCAGAAACAGCAACTGGATCAATTGCTGGGCAAACTCAGGGGCCGGATTCCCGCCGCCGACGCTCCGCCGGGCGACCGCGGTTTTGACGATGACGAAAATCCGCAGCCCGAATCGCTGGCCGGCCAAAGAGAAACGGCTCCGCGCGAAGGCGGCCGGGAGCGGCGCGTTCCCCTTTCGCCGGACGTGGCCCGACAGATTCTCGACGGCCTCTCGGTGGACGGCGCGCGCCGCCTGCCAATGAGCGATCAGCCCGGCCCGCCGCCGGGCAGTCGAATCGGGCGCAACTGGTAAAGCACAATGGAAAATCCTCAATTTTCAACCGACAAAGTTACGCGCCACAGTTTGGCCCGGGCGCTCATCCGCGGCCGCCAGACGTTGAAGGCCGCAGGTTTGGCGTTGAAGGGTTTGCTTTCCGCACTGCTGCTTGTGCCGCCGGCGCTTTCGGCCCAAACACCGCCGCACCTTCCGCCCCAAGCGCTGACTCAACTTCAGGTTCCGCAACCGCC
>DASRCU010000308.1:0-4176 GCA_035652955.1 Verrucomicrobiia bacterium
TTTTCATCCAAACCATCCGCCTCTCCGCCGGCGAGGCCGGCGACCGCGTGGAAGTGGCCAACCACGTGGATTGGCAAAGCACCGCCTGCGCGCTCAAGGCCGCTTTTCCGCTGACAGTTTCCAATCCCCAAGCCACCTACAACTGGGAACTGGGCAAGGTCGAACGCGGCAACGACGATCCGAAGAAATTTGAAGTGCCCAGCCACGAATGGTTCGATTTGACCGATCCCGATGGCGATTACGGCGTCTCGATTTTGTGCCCGAAAAAATACGGCAGCGACAAGCCGGCGGACAATGTCCTGCGCCTGACATTGCTTTACACGCCCGGCATGAAGAACGCCAATGATTTTCACGAGCAGGCTACGCAGGATTGGGGCCAGCACGATTTCATTTACGGCCTTTACGGCCATCGCGGCGACTGGCGCCAAGGCCGCTCCGACGGGGTGGCGGCGCGCTTGGATCAGCCGATGTTTGTGTTTCGAACCACATCGCATCCCGGCCCGCTGGGACGACGCTTCAGTCTGTTGCGCCTGAACTCCGACACCGTGACCGTGCGCGCGGTCAAGCTGGCCGAAGACAGCGACCAGGTCGTCATACGGCTGCAAGAACTGGACGGACGGCCTGAGAAACAGGTCCAGGTCCGCTTTGCCGACATCCTGAAAAAAGCCTCCGAAGTCAACGGCCTCGAACAATTTCTGCATCCGCTCCACGCTTCACGCGACCGGTTGACGCTGGACTTCACACCCTGCCAACTGCGGTCGCTGGCGTTGACGCTGCAATCGCCGGTGAAATTATCTCCGCTGGTGTCTGTGCCCGTAGCCTTGCCCTACAATCTGGCGGCCTTCGCCTCCCGCAACGACGCCGTCCATGGCGATTTTGCCGAGGACGGTTCGGCGTTGCCCGCCGAAAGCATCGGCAACACGGTGACCAGCGGTGGAATTGAATTTCAGATCGGCCCGCGCACCGGCAGCCAGGACAACGCCGTCCGTTGCCAAGGCCAGACGATTCCCCTGCCGCACGGTAATTTCAACCGGCTGTACCTGCTGGCGGCCGCCGTGGACGGCGACACCAAGGGCCAATTTTCCGTGGATGGCCGGCCTTTCACCCTGGAGATTCAGAATTGGACCGGTCGCATCGGCTCGTGGGACAACCGGGTTTTTGTCGGTTCGGTGCCGGCCTTGAGTTACAACGTCACCAATGCACTGGAACGCATCGCGCCCGGCTTCATCAAACGCGCGCCGCTGGCGTGGTACTGCGATCACCGCCGATTGCCCGGCGGCGGCGACGCGATTTATTCCTACAGTTACCTGTTTCGCTACGGCGTGGACATTCCCGTCGGCGCCCAAACGTTGACCTTACCAAACAATCCGCGCATCCGTGTCCTGGCTGTCACGGTGGCGCACAATGACAACGATGCCGCAATTCCGGCACAGCCGCTGTACGACGACTTTCGAGGTCGCTCGGAAATGCCGCTGCGTGCCAACCTGGAGAAGGTGCCATGAAACATACCCTTGACCCCGCGCTGTCTGACGGAATCAAACTGGAAACGGCTGCTGCCGCCAGGTTGCGACCTATTCGCGTCGCACTGGTGGATGGCGACGAGGCGGCCCGCCTCGCTCTGGCGGAATGGATTGGAGAAAGTGCCGCTTTTCGCGTGGTGCGGAGCTGCTCCGACGCCGAATCGGCGCTGAATCACCTGCCGGTTTTCCGCCCGGACGTGGTGGTGACCGAACTCATCCTGCCCGGCATGAACGGAGTGGAATTTGTGCGCCGGCTCAAGGCGCAACTGCCGAAGGTGCAAGTCCTCCTCTTCACCACCTGTGAAGATCAAGACCGGTTGCTCCAATCGCTCATTGCCGGCGCCAGCGGCTTTCTGCTCAAGCACGCCTCGCCCGGCCGCCTCCTGACGGCCATTCGCGAGGTGCACGAGGGCGGCGCGCCGATGTCGCCGGAAATTGCCCGTCGCATCCTGTATCAGCTCCGCCAGAGCGCCGGCGCCCTCCCGGAACCGGTCAAACTCACCCCGCGCGAACAGGAAATCCTGGACCAGCTCTCCAAAGGCTTCCGCTACAAGGAAATTGTCGAAAACCTCGGCATCAGCTTCGGCACCCTGCACAGTTACATCTCCAAAGTGTACGAAAAACTCCACGTCCATTCGCGCACCGAGGCTGTCGTGAAATACCTGAACCTTTGATGCCCGGCTTTCCGTGAGAGTCACGGGCGGAATGGCGGCAGGACGAAGCAATAGGCTGAATACCTGATCTCGCTCCAAGCCAGTTCGGGCAATGGCTGGCCTGGAAACAAAGGTTGATGGACGGGTGTAAACTGGATTTTGACACGGATGGCGCGGCGGCCTTCCGTCAGGCGGCGCGGAATGAGAAATTCGTCGTCGCGGAAACGGCGGTTAGAAGTTTCCCGGCGATGTTCGACAGCGCCGGCTTCCGACCCGGGATTGGAAAAAACGCAGGTGTTGCCGCCCGCCAGATACCAGACCCCTGCCGGATGCCAATGCGGTGACCTCCGACCGGCATCGGAAACAAACACTTCGGCGCGCTGGTTCGGGAACTGATAATCCAGTTTGCGCCGCAACAGCACGCCAAAATTCTCCGGCGCGAGTCGTAACGTGAATTCCGACGCACCGGTGGTTTTTCGGCCCCAATCCGTTTCCGCCGGGAAAATTTCCCTTCCGTTCAAATGGTCCACCCCCCATTCATAACGCGACGTGATTTCGTAAGGGGCGGAGGCTTCCGGCGAGACATATCTGTGCGCCGCCTCGCTGTTTGTGTCGCCGATTTTCAGCTCATCCGTTTTCACCAGCGAGGCGCCCGGCAGGCCATACCAAAACGCCACCGTGCGATAATGTTCGGTGGACTGGTCCTCGCCGCCGTGTTCGAGGCAAATAATGGCGTTGCGGCCAAACGGCATCAGGTCGGCCAGCAGAAAACGGTAGGCGGACTCGATTTTGTCCTCGTCATTTTTCGCCGCCTTTGCGTTCGGCGCGCCGGTGGGATGGCCAACGAACGGCAGGGTCATCGTTTGGCCGCCCCAATAATCGCCACCCCCGGCCCATTCCTCGGTGCCGGTGCCTTGCGCCTGCGGTGTGCGGCTGTCGTCAAAGAAAAACCGCGGGTCGCCTTCCAGCGTGCTCAAGTTCGCGCGATCGGAAAAAATCAGCGATGTCCCGACAAACTGGCCGGACCAGTCACCACCGCCTTCCGTTTTACGCGTATCGAGCAGGACCAAATCCCGGCCCGGTTCCGGCTTCGGAAAATCGCGGCAGGTGGCGTGGAAATAGGCGAGGTGATTGGCCGGCTCCAGGCACGGCGCAGTGCGCACCGACCAGTGGATTTGTGAAACGGCCTGGTCCGGCGCAATCAATTCAAACCGCGCCGAGCGGAAAAACGGCATGGGGAAGTAACACGCCAGATGCACTTCATCCTGGCCGAACCGGACATGAACCGGAAATGCTTTTACCAAAAACTCGCGCGCGTCGCGATTGTAAAGCGTGCCCGTTCCGAAGAATAGCGCCACCGGTGCGTCAATGGACGGCGCAGGGCGGCTGTCCCAGGTGATGCGCAGCCGAGCACGGCCAAATTCAACGGCCTGGTCTTTCGGCACAGAAAATTCCAGCGCGCGAATCAGCCGCGGCCCGCGGGTGAGATTCAAAAAGGCGGCGGTTTGATTGGCGGCGAGGGCTACCGAGCCGCTTTGCTCTTCCAATTTGAGTTGGGCGGCTTCGCGCGAATTGGCCGGCGGCAACAAATCTTCGCCGGAACGCGAAATCAATTTCAGCACCTCATCGGGCGGTGCCGTGTTCGTGTTCCAGGCGCGAAGATGTTTCGACAGTGGAATGCCGGCTGCAAATTGGTCATAAATGTAATAACCGGTGCCGTAGTGCGTCCGCGAGTAGGCCATCTGGAACGAGCGTTCAAACGGCACCGGCACCCACGACAAATCCGCGCCGCGCGTCGTCGGCCACGTCCAGGCCAGCGGTTCGGGGAAAGCCTTTTCTGGAAGAAACACCGAGTTGGCTGCCGGATGATTCGGATCAGCGGTGCTGGTTTCCTGGACGAGATAATCGCGTCCGTCCACCACGTAATGCCACGGGCTGCCGTGCCAGCGGTTGTAACGAACAAAGTAAAGAATACCCGGCCCCTCCACATCCAGGGTCACGTT
>DASRCU010000309.1:0-18350 GCA_035652955.1 Verrucomicrobiia bacterium
CGGTCCGGTGACGCAGAATATGGAATTGGCGCTGCGCAAAACCTATGAAGCCGTGCCCGCGCCCAGGCTGGTGATTGCCGTGGGCGCGTGTGCCATTTCGGGCGGCCCTTACTTCGGACATCCCGAACAAAAAAACGGCGCCGATAAAATCCTGCCGGTGGACCTTTACATTCCCGGCTGCCCGCCGCATCCGATCACCATTTTGGACGGATTGCTCCGTCTGTTAGGGCGAATAGAAGATCGCGGAGCGCCGAGATGATTGTCAGAGGGGTCGTTGCGCCACAGGCGCCGGTTAAGAAAAAAGCGAAGAGGCTTTTGCCCAGCTTCGCATGCGTCTGGCTTGGGACAGGATTTTATCGCCAATGGCCGGGCACGTGATGCCAGCCCCGCGGGCCGTGATACCAGTAACCGTGCACCCAGATGTGGTAACCGGGCGGAGGCGGTGCCCAGTGACCAGCCACCCACACCCAGTGGCCGCGCCAAACCCATTCGCCGTCAATCCAAACATACCCTGGTGCAGGCGCCACCACTACGGTTTCCGCGGGCGGCGGCGGAGGCGGTTCCTGCACCACCACGGTGGTGGAAGTGGCGGCGGCGGCATCCGGCGAATTTTGCGTGTTGATCATGAAGTCAATCACCCGGTCGCTCACACCAGCATTGTGCAAATCAATGATGTCCGCCGAACTCAAATGATAAACCGAGTGCGTGCTTTGGATTTGATTGATAATCACCTCGTCGCTCACGTGAGCCTGGGCCAGCGCCTTGATGTCCGCCAGGCCTAACGGCTGACCCTGCTCGACGCGCACGTAGGTTTGCGGCGCCTGAGCGCGCAACCGCTCGCGTTGTTCTTCATCCATTCCGCTGCCGATGATGCCGCCGGTAATGGCGCCCAGCGCGCCGCCAATGAGCGCCCCCGCCCCGGCATTGCGCGGCCCGGCCAGGACGGCCCCCGTGGCCGCTCCCAGCGCGCCGCCGGTCAATGCGCCGGTGCCGGTGTAATTGGGATCGCCGTTGGGGTACTGGCACCCCGTCAGCAACACCGCCGAAGAAGCCACGGTCAAAACCGGTATTCGCCAATTCGTTTTCATATTTCGCCTGCGCCCTGCGTTTGACAATTTATCTTGCCGCACATTCAACGGATTTTCAAGAGCACAATAGCGTGGGGGCAGCAGCCGAAAGTGCAGGGGGACAGGCCGTTTTTGAGGGGCATGGCGCCGCGCCTTCTCACGCCCGGGGATGGGCCATATCGTAGGCCTTCTTCAAACGCTCGGTGGTGACGTGCGTATAAACCTGGGTGGTGATCAGATGGGCATGGCCGAGCAGCTCCTGCACACTCCGCAAATCCGCGCCGGCATCCAGCAAATGGGTGGCGTAGCTGTGCCGCAATTTGTGCGGCGTCAACGCCGGGTCCAGCCCGGCCAATGCCAGGTAAATTTTCAACCGCCGTGCGAGTTGAACCGGCTGCAGCGGCGCGCGCCGTTTGGTTTCGGAGAAAAACACCGGCGCCGGGCCGGACGGCGGCTGTGGCAGCGCGTTCCAATAATTTTGAATGGCCGTCAGCGCCGGCTGGCCGATGGGCAGCAGGCGCTCCTTTTTGCCCTTGCCGCGGATGCGAACGATTTGTTGCGACCAATCCAGGTCGTCGGCGCGCAACCCGCACAATTCGCTGATGCGCAGGCCGCAGGAATAGATCGTTTCCAGCACCGCGATGTCGCGCAACGCCGCCACGGTGGAGACGGGCCGGCCCGGACCGGCTTTTCGTCGTTGCCGCTGCAGCCATTTCATGGGGGTGGCGAGCAAATTTTCCATTTGCTGCCGAGTTAAAAATTTCGGCAATCGCTTTTCAGGGCGAGGCAGCGAAAGATTTTTGATCGGTGACGAGGCCGCCAGGCCGTGGCGCACCAGAAACCGGTAAAACGTTCGCAGCGCCGAGAAGCGCAGGGCCACCGCCGCGCGGCTCAGGTGATTCCGGCCCAGAAACCGCAAATAACTGCGAAAATCGTCCCGTTGCAATGAGTTCCATGCCGGCGGCCTCTGCCGCTCGGCACAATGCCAGCGCCAGAATTCTTGAAGTGCCTGGCGATAATTGCGCCGGGTGTAAAGGGATGCGCCGCGGTCGGCCGCCAGATGTTCAAGAAATTTTTCAATCTGCTCATCGCGAAATTCGGATGAAGCCAGGGGCGTTTGGGCGCCGGTCATGCGGAGATGATTCGGGCCGGGCGACGAGACGTCAACGCAAATCCGGACAGCGGTCACGGATCCATTCGACTGAGGCCCTGCACATTGGTTTCGCTCAAAAACGCCCCGTGCCAGCCGGTCACGTCAATTCCTTTTAACGTCACCTGGTTTATGTTGGCCAGCGTCAAACCGCGCTCGCAGTCGCCGGTGATGTCCTCCAGCGTCAGCCCTTCCAGGGGCCGTTCAGTCGGAATTTTATCGGCCAAGACCAGATCGCGGACGTGATGGACGCGGATGTGGCGGAAACAGGCGTTTTTAACCAGCGTCCAGCGGGTCGTGTCGCCGGTCACCGGCTCGGTCGCCGGAATTCCCTTGTTCAACAGGTTGATAGCCAGAAAAGTAGGCGAATTGCTGATCACCAGATTTTCGCCGAGGAAATTTTCAATGACGCCGCCGCGACCATCGCGGCTTTTGAAAACGATGCCGTTTTGGCGACCCGACAACACGCAGTCTTCCACCCGCACGTTGCGAATGCCGGCGGACAGTTCTGTGCCGATGCCCAGCGCGGCGAATTGTTTGCTCACCAGCCGGCAATCGCGGATGACCACCTCTTCGGCAGGCCGGGCCAGCCGCACCGCTTCCATGCCGCGACCGGATTTGAGCGAAATGGCGTCATCGCCCGTGTCTATATCGCAATGCTCAATGAGCACATGCCGGCAGGAATCCACATCCAGGCCATCGCCATTGGCCTCGAAGGAAACGACGGTCAGGTTCCGCACTGTCGCCTGATCGCAAAACAGCAGGTGAATGGACCACAACCGCTGATAACTGGTGGAAAAGCCGTCGAGCACCACGTGGGTGCAATTGGAAAATTCAATGAGCAGCGGGCCGCGCGGATTCCGCAACTCCGCCAGGGCCAACGGCGGCCCCTGAATGGCGCCGCGGCCGATAATCCCCACCCGGTCCGCGTCATTGGCCGAAACGAGCGCACGGTGGCCTTCCACAAATTCCCCCTCGAACCGCACGCGCTGCAGCGGATAATCATCAATGTCCGGGCTCCCGACGAGTGTGGCGCGCGCATCCAGTTCCAGCGTGGTGCGCGGGCCGAGAACGATGCTGCCGATGAGGTACCGGCCCGGCGGCACCACGACCGTGCCGCCGCCGGCGGCGGCACAGGCGTCCAATGCGTTCTGAAATGCGGCGGTATCCTTGTGAACGCCGTCGCCCAAAGCACCGAACGATTTCACGTCAAACCGCGCCACGCGGCCGCTGGAACTGACGCAGCTCCCTTGAGTCAACGCCAACACCACGACCGTTGCCCATAAAAAAAACTGTTTCATCGGGGGCATCCTGTCACACCTCTGCCCCGGCGTCCATCGCCAGTCTTGGCGATGGCTGACACCCCGCCCAAAGCGCGGGAGACCGGAGTGGGAAAAGCAAAATTTGCGCAAACTCCCGGCGGGCGCACAGTTTCAGCGCGATTTTCCAGGTTGCCCCGTCAAAAAATCAATCGTCAGCCTCACAAATTCCTCGGGCTTTTCGGAATGAACCCAATGGCCGGCATCGGGAACAGTTTCGATTTTCGCCTGAGGAAAGAGCCGATGAATCAGGGCCTGGTCTTCGGCGCGAAGGTAACCGGATTTTCCACCGCGAAGGAACAGCGCCGGTTTGGCAAACGGTGTCACCCCCGATACGGCTTCCAGCAGTTTCGGATAATTTTCGTGCAGCTCGCGCAAGCCCATTTTCCAAAACCAGGAGCCGTCGGGGCGGCGTCCGATGTTTTTGAGCAGAAACCGGCGCAAAGTCAGGTCCGGCAACTCCGGCGCCAGCGCATCTTCCATTTGCCGGCGCGAGCGGCATTGGGACAGGTCCAGGGCGAGCAACGCGCGAAAAATTTTCTCGTGATCGGGGGGATAGGCGCGCGGCGAGATGTCCACCACCACCAGTTTTTTGACGCGCGCGGGAAACTGCAGCGCCAATTGCATGACCACCTTGCCTCCGAGCGAATGGCCCAAAAGGGAGACAGTCGCGATGTTTTGTGAATCCAGCCATTCCGCCAGGTCGCCGGCCAGGAGCGGATAGCTCATGGCCGGATGGTGCGGGGACTGGCCGTGATTGCGCAGGTCAGGCAGCAACACGCGAAACTGTTTTGCGAACCGGGGCGCCACGCCCAGCCAATTGTCGCCCGAACCAAAAAGTCCATGCAACATCACCAGCGGCTCGCCAGCCCCCAATTCTTTGAAGAACAAGTGCATGACCTCGCGCCTCTTCGCGACGTTCGCGCGAAATCACTCCTCGGAGGGAAATTCAAAGGTGATTTTACCCTTGTCATCCATCACCAGATATGCCGAAAACGGCCGGCCGGACTTGGAAATGAATTTTTCCAGCAAATCGGTCCGGCGCGCGGTCAGCAATTTTCTGGCCTGCGCCGTTTCAATCGGCTGCTGCAGAATCTCGCGGTTGATCTTGAAGCGGCAGGGTTTTTTCTCCGCCTGCGACCGTTCGCAAAAATAGCCGGCCGGAGTTTCAAAAACCCGTCCGCCGCATCGGGGGCAAAGGCCAATCTCCGTTTGCCCGGTGAAATCCAATTTCGGCGGCGGGGCGGCAGATTTTTTGGCCGGCGATTTCGTCCTTTTTTCCCGCGGCGCAAACTCGAATTTCACCGTGCCATCCTGCAGGGCCAGAAAGGCTTCGAACCGGCGGTTGGTTTTATTGGAAACAAATCCCTTGAGCAAATCCGTTTTGCCGTCCGCCAGCAATTTTCTCACCTGCTCCGGCGGAATTTCCTGTTGCAAAATGATCTTGCCGGTTTTGAAGTCGCACGTCTTTTCCGGGCCGGCAGATTTTTCGCAGATATAATTCATGCCGGCATCGAACACGCGGGCACCGCATTTGGGGCACTTCCCCAGCGGCTCGCGGCCGGAAAAATCCGCCGGCGCGGTGCCGGGGCCGGCCTCGGCGGAAGAATCATTGCCAAAATCGAATTCCACCTTGAATTCACCGTTAAGCCGGAGCATGGCGGCAAAGGGTCGGCCCTTTTTGCTGCGAAACCCCTGCAGCGGGCCGATTTGTTTGTCGCGGATCAGCGCCTCGATTTCTTCGTTTTCAAACATCCGGCCGCCCAGCACCTTGCGAATCGAAAAATCGCAGCCGGGATTGGCGCATTGGAACTCGCGGTATTTTTCGTGGATTTCGCCTCCGCATTTGGGGCAGGGCACCTGGAGCACGCCAAAGTCGCCAGGGATGGTGTCGTGTTCATATTTGCGGGCGCGTCCGACGATGTCGCGCGTCAGGTCGGCAATCTCGGCCATGAATTCCTCGCGGCTTTTCTGGCGTTTCTCGATCTGGCGCAGCTTGAATTCCCAGTCGCCGGTCAATTCCGGTTTGGTCAGTTGCTCCACGCCCAGACCGTTCAACAGTTCCATCAGCGAAAAGGCCTTGGCCGTGGGCTGCAATTCACGCCCGTTGCGGTGCAGATAATCCTCGGAAATCAATCCTTCGATGATGGCCGCCCGCGTGGCCGGCGTACCCAGCCCCTTCTCGCGCATCGCCTCGCGCAATTCGTCGTCCTCCACCAGTTTGCCGGCGCCTTCCATGGCCGAGAGCAATGTGGCTTCCGTGTAGCGGGGCGGCGGCTTGGTGTTGTTGGGTTTTGCCTCGATTTCGCGGGTGTGAACTTTTTCGTTTGGCTGAACGGGTGCCAAAGTCGGATGCTCGTCTTCGGCCTGCGCTTCCTTTCCGTAAACTTCCAGCCAGCCGGCCTTGACCAGGACTTTTCCGGTGCTTTTGAAGGCTTCGCCCTCCACGCGCGTGATGCGCGTCGTTTCCAAAAATTCGGCCGGCGGATAAAAAATCGCCAGAAAGCGCCGGGTCACCATGTCGTAAAGTTTCTGTTCCGGCTCGGACAAATGCTTGGGCGTTTGGGTCGTTGGAATGATGGCAAAGTGGTCGGAGACTTTGGCATTGTTGAAGATGCGTTTATTGGGGCGCACCCAGTCGTTGTTCAAAATCGTGTCCGCAAAGGGGGCATACGGCGTGCCGCCGAGTCCTGCCAGGGTTTTTTTTACTGCGTCAAGGTAATCTTCCGGCAAGGCGCGCGAATCGGTGCGCGGGTAGGTCAAAACCTTGTGCCGTTCGTAAAGCGCCTGGGCGAGCGCCAGCGTCCGATTCGCGGAAAAGCCAAAGCGCGAATTGGCCTCCCGCTGCAGACTGGTCAGATCGTAAAGCAACGGCGGGAGTGAGGTGCTCGGCTTGCTTTCCTCAGTGACCAGGCCGGGTTTGCCGAGGCATTTGGCGCGGATCGCCTCCGCCATTTCCGAAAACCACAGTCGCCAATCATTTCGGTATTCCTCCCACAACGAACCGCGCTTTTCGTCGAGCCGCTCTTCAAGGTCGGCGATTTCCAGCTTGAAATGAGCCATCAAACGCCTTGCTCGTTCGATTTCGGTTTCTTCCCTGCCTGTTTCCGGATTTATTCTTTTGAATTGTTCGTCGAACCACCGTCCGGTGTAGCAGCCGGCCGCGCACTCGAAAGTGGCGACGACTTCCCGGAAATCGCGCGGCTTGAATTGGCGAATGGATTTTTCGCGTTCCACCACAATGGCCAGCGTGGGCGTCTGCACGCGGCCAACGGTGGTTTTGAAAAACCCGCCGCTTTGGGAATTGAAGGCCGTCATGGCGCGCGTGCCGTTGATGCCCACCAGCCAATCGGCCTCGCTGCGGCTGACGGCGGCACTGGCCAGCGGCTGCAGTTCCTCGTCGCTGCGCAACCGCTCAAACCCTTCGCGAATCGCCGCCGGCGTCATGCTTTGCAGCCAGAGCCGTTTGACGGGTTGCCGCGCCTTGGTGAACCGGACGATGTTGCGAAAAATCAGCTCGCCCTCCCGCCCGGCGTCACAGGCATTGATAAGCAAATCCACGTCCGGTCGGTGGATGAGCTTTTGCAAAATCTTCAGGCGCGACTCGGCTTTCTCAATCGGCTGCAACTCAAAGTGCGGCGGAATGACCGGCAAATTGGCAAACGACCACTTTCCCTTTTTGGCCTCGACGCCTTCCGGCGGCGTTAATTCCAGCAAATGGCCGACGGCCGAGGAAATGATATACCGGTCGTTTTCATAAAATTCCACCTGCCGACGATTCGCCTCATAGTGCGGCTCAAATTTGCCGAGCGCGCGGGCGATGTCGGCAGCCACGGAGGGTTTTTCCGCGATGACGAGTGCTTTGCCCATTTGTCGCGCGCATCTTTACGACGCCCGCAAGGCCCGGCGCAACTTAATTTTTCCGCCCGAAAATTTTTCGGTGCGCCCAACGCCCGCCATTCCGTGGCGACAAGGGGAAATTGGCGGGGCCGTTTCGTTCGTCATTTTGGTGGCCCAACGCTGCCGCTCAGCCGGCCGAAGAAAAATTTCATCCGCGCTTGCGCCGGGGCGCCGGCTGTTTATATTCCGCCGCCCATGTTGGATTTGTCCGCGCTCAACCCGCAGCAGCGCCAGGCCGTCGAAACGCTTCACGGCCCGGTGCTCATCCTGGCCGGCGCGGGCACGGGCAAGACGCGTGTCATCACCTGTCGCGTGGCGCATCTGATGGTCCGGGGCGTTCCGCCGGCGAACATTCTGGGCGTGACGTTCACCAACAAAGCCGCGCGGGAAATGCAGAACCGGGTGGCGCAACTGCTGCCGCGCCGCTCATCACCGGCGGGGGAGGCCTCGCGCCCGACATTGTGCACCTTCCACTCGCTGTGCGTCCGCATCCTGCGCCAGCACATCGAAAAGCTCGGATACAAACGCCAGTTCGTCATTTACGACGAGGCGGAGCAACTGGCCGCGGTGAAAAAGATTCTCTCCGGCTTGTCCGTCAATGGCAAAAAGGCCGACCCCGCCGCTGTGCGGACATGGTTGAGCCGTTACAAAAACGGAGGCGCCCGGGCGGCGGCGACGGATGAAACCGCCGTCCTGGCGGAACACCTCCGACGGCGCTACGAATCGGCTTTGCGCGCCTGCAACGCGGTGGATTTCGATGATTTGATCCTGTTGACACTGCGGTTGTTTCGTGAGCATCCCGAGGTGCTGGAGGCCTGTCGCGCCCGCTATCGCTACATCATGGTGGACGAATATCAGGACACCAACGCGGCGCAGTTTGAACTGGTCCATGCCCTCGCCAAAGAGCATCGCAATCTCTGCGTGGTCGGCGACGACGACCAGAGCATTTACGGCTGGCGTGGCGCCGAAATCGCCAATCTGCTGGACCTGGAAAAACATTTTCCCGAAGTCAAAATCATCAAGCTGGAGCAGAACTACCGCAGCACCACGACGATTCTCCGCGCCGCCAACGCCATTATCCAGAACAACATCCGCCGCCGCGGCAAGACGCTGTGGTCGGCCAACGGCAGAGGTGCCAAAATCCGTCTGTGCACCTTTGACAACGAGGAAGCCGAGGCACGCGAGGTGGTGGCGCAAATCGAGTTCCGGCGGATCGCCCGGCGGATTCCCTGGCGCGATTGCGCCATTCTGTTCCGCACCAACCAGCAATCCCGCCCCCTGGAAACGGCCTTGCGCGCCGCCGGCGTGCGCTACCGTCTGGTGGGCGGCCAGAGCTTTTTCGACCGGCGTGAAATCAGGGATTTTTTCGCCTATTTGAAAACCTTTCTGAATCCCCACGATGATGTGAGCCTGCTGCGCATTGCCAATGTGCCGGCGCGCGGCTTGAGCGACGCCACGATGGAAAAGCTCCTGGCCGCCAGTCACCAGCGCAAATGCTCCGTTTTTGACGCCCTGAAAAATCCCGCCGTGACCGCCACACTTGCAAGCCACGCGCGCCACTGCATCGAATCCTTCGTCGCCTGGATTGAACGAACCCGCCGGGCGCTTCTGACCGCCCATGATTCCCCGCCGCCGAACGGTTCAAAAAATGGCAGTTCTTCACAAACCGGCCCGGCGCTGCAACAATGGGCCACGCAATTTCTCAACGAAGCCGGTTACTTTGCCGAATTGCAGCGGTGGGACAAAGACCCGGAAGTCGCCGCGGTGCGGCTCCGCGGATTGCAGGATTTAATTTTAACCCTTGACCAGTCGCCCGGCGATTCGCCGCAGGAAAAACTTCACCATTTCCTCGCCGAGATGACCCTCGACCTGGCGCCGGGCGAGGAAGACGACCCGCCCGGCGAAGCCGTCACCCTCATCACCATGCACTCCTGCAAGGGACTGGAATTCCCGCACGTCTTCATCGTGGGCATGGAAGACGGCCTGCTGCCGCACGCGCGCGCCAAAATCGAAGGCACGCTGGACGAGGAACGGCGGTTGTTTTACGTGGCCGTTACGCGGGCGATGCAAACGCTGACGATTTCCCACTGCGCCCGCCGCCGAAAATACGGCCAGTGGCTGCCCGGTCACCCGTCGCCGTTTTTGAAAGAACTGCCGGAAGAACTGATCGAACGCGCGGAGGAACAATCTTCCGCGCCGGTCGCGCCGGAATCCGGCCGGCAACTTTTTGCGGTCATGCGGCAGGCGATTGGCTGACCGGTCACGCCGGTTGCAACCCCACCTGGCACCGTCGGCGCGGGTGTTCAACAAGCGGGATTGACAGCCGCGCCGGGTTTTGCCGAAATGTTCGACAAGCCAAAGCCATGACAGCCGCCAACAAAAGTGTTTCCACCCATTCGCTGTTGCATGAGACGCGAAAATTTCCGCCGCCGCCGGAAGTTGTCAAACGCGCCTTGCTCAACGCCAACCAGTTCCGCGAAATGTATCAACGCTCCATCCGCGAGCCGGACGCCTTCTGGTTGGAACAGGCGCGGACGCTGGAATGGTTCAGGTTTCCCACCGTCGGACGGAGGTTCATTTGGGATACCGAGGCGGGAAAAATCCAACATACGTTTTTCGAGGACGGCGCATTGAACGTCACCGTCAATTGCCTGGACCGTCATTTGAAAACCCGAACCCGCGACAAAATCGCCATCCTTTGGCAGGGCGAACCGGAGGAAGACGTCAAAAAAATCACCTACGCGGAGTTGCACCGGGAGGTCTGCCGGTTTGCCAGCGCCCTCAAACTGCTCGGCGTGCAACGCGGTGACCGGGTGGCGATTTACCTGCCGATGATTCCCGAAGCAGCCGTGGCCATGCTGGCCTGCGCGCGTCTGGGCGCGATTCACTCGGTGGTCTTCGGCGGCTTCAGCGCCGATTCGCTGGCCGAGCGCATCAATGATTCGAGCTGCAAAATTCTGATCACCGCCAATGTTTCCCTGCGCGGCGGCAAGGCCATCCCGCTCAAAGAAATCGCCGACGAAGCCCTGAAAAAAACACCCAGCATCGAGCGCGTCGTAGTGGTCAGACGAAACGATGTCCCCTGCCCTTTCCACACGGGCCGCGACGTGTGGTTTTCCGATCTGATGGCGCGGGCGGACGAGGCCTGCCCGCCGGAGCGCCTGAACGCGGAAGATTACCTTTTCATCCTTTACACGAGCGGTTCGACCGGCAAACCCAAGGGTGTGGTTCACAGCACCGCCGGTTATCTGCTCTGGAGCGCGCTCACGCATAAATACGTTTTCGACCTTCACGACGAGGACGTTTATTTCTGCACCGCGGACATCGGCTGGGTGACCGGCCACAGTTACGTCGTTTACGGCCCGCTCTGCAACGGGGCGACGACGCTGATGTTCGAAGGCATTCCCACCTGGCCGGACCCCGGACGTTTCTGGAAAATTGTCGAGAAATTCAAAGTCAACTCGTTTTACACCGCGCCAACGGCCATTCGCTCGCTCATCCGCCTGGGGAATGAATGGCCGGGGAAATACGATTTGAGCTCGCTGCGCGTCCTGGGGACGGTCGGCGAACCCATCAATCCCGAAGCGTGGATGTGGTATTACCAGGTCATCGGCAAGGAACGCTGTCCGATTGTGGATACGTGGTGGCAAACGGAGACCGGCGGCCACATGATCACGCCCTTGCCCGGCGTGCACACCTTGAAACCCGGCAGCGCCAGCCAACCCTTTTGGGGCGTCGAACCGGTGGTGTTGCGCGACGACGGCACCGAATGCGCCCCGAATGAAGGCGGCAAATTGTGCATCACCAAACCCTGGCCGGGAATCATGCGCACCACCTGGGGCGACCACCAGCGTTTCATCAACACCTATTTCACGACCTTCAAAAATGTGTATTTCTCCGGCGACGGCTGCCGGGTGGACGAAGACGGCGATTACTGGCTGCTTGGCCGGGTGGACGACGTCGTCAATGTTTCCGGCCATCGCATCGGCACGGCAGAAGTCGAAAGCGCGCTGGTCAGCCATCCCCAGGTGGCCGAAGCCGCCGTCGCGCCCATGCCGCATGACATCAAAGGCCAGGCGCTTTACGCCTTTGTCACTTTGAAGGACGGCGTCAGCGGCAGCCAGGAGTTAAAACAGGAACTGGCGCGGCACGTGCGCAAGGAAATCGGCGCCATTGCCGTGCCGGACATCATTCAATTTGCGCCGGCGCTCCCCAAAACCCGTTCGGGCAAAATCATGCGCCGCATCCTGCGCAAGATCGCCGAAAATCAAACAGACCAAATCGGCGACATCACTACGCTGGCCGACCCGCAGGTGGTCGCCGCGCTGATCAAGGGCAAACAGAGCGAGACTTCGGAAAAATCCTAACCACGCTCGTCAGCCTGCGGAAAGGCCATTCCCACGGCCGGAAGGAAGGCACCCCGCTGCCGGCGTTCCGCACAGTTTTTCAGAAACCCCGGTCGCGTCATCGCCGCCAAGAAGGCCAGGATTCGCGCCGGAAGTTACTTTGACGGCACGGGAAATTGTTTTTGCAGGGTTGCCAGAATCTGTTCCCAGCCCAGGCAATTTGCATTTTTGGTGCCGGCGGCCAGGCCGCTGGCGTAGGCGGTCGCCGGCGAGGTGCCTTGAACGAGGTAAGCCTGGCTGCCGGCGTACACCACACTGGCGCCGGGCAGTGCCAGGTTGACCTGCGGCGAAAAGTTGGCGTAAGGCGCCAGTTGACCCGGCGCGCTCAAGGCGGTGACGTCGTTGACGCCGGGATAAGCCGCCGGATACGTGGGCGCGGCCACAGGCGTGTTGCCGGCGGCAGCGAAAATTACGATGCCATTGGCCACGGCCTGCTGAACGACGCTGGCCAGAACGGAACTGTCCCCCGCTCCGCCCAGGCTCAAGTTCAGCACCGTGGCGCCGTGGTCCACGGCGGCTTGAATGCCCAGCGCCACGTTCCAACTGGTCGTCGTCGCCGAACCGCCATAAACATCCACCGGCAAAATCCGCACCGAACTGCTGCCGCCGGAGGCCTGCGCCACCGCGCGCAAGATTGTTTCCGCCATGGCCGTGCCGTGTGTGGGAACAGGGTCGCCGTTGGTGGCGGTTTCGCCGGTTACCGAAACAGCCGGCAAGAGGAACGGACTGAGATTTCCCAACAGCGGCGGTTGAATCGTGGTGTCAATCACCCCCACCACCGGGCTGCACGGATCGCCGTCTTTGGGTGGATTCAGATTCAAAGAAACAGGGCCGGCCCCCGGCGGCAACGCGGAGGCGGTCACCAACTGCGGTTGCGGCGGGGGGTCCAGGTAATAATCGTAATCAGCCGCCAGCACATCGCTGTTTTTTTGAAGCTGAGCCAACGCGGCATCGGCGGCGGCGGCGTTGTCGAACAACAGCCGGTAGAGGCCGAGTTTGTCGTTGCGGCCGGTGATTTTTGCGCCGAGCGACCGGGCCAGCGCTTCGATATCCGTGCCCGGTTTGACGCGCACGAGAATTTCGTTGGGCACGTGCCGCGGTGGCGCGCGCGCGGCCAGGACCGCTCGGGTGGCGTTTTGCGCGACGGTATGAAAGACGTAAAGCTGCCGCACGCCGTTGGTGGGCGGTGTCAGGAGAAAATTCAGGTCGCCCAGCAACATCCGCAGCGCTTCGGGAACCGGGAGATTTTTGAACTTTGCGGCGCTCCGATGATCGAGGATGTCCGGCTCAACAAACACCCGCCAGCCGGCTTGCCGGGCGATCTGCTCCAGCAACGGCAGTAACGGCTCGCCGTGAAGGTCGGCGTCCACGCGGTCCTCGGAACGATGCCAGACCAGCGAGTTGGTGGGCGCGCCGGCGACCGGGCCGAATGAGCCCAGCAGCAGAATCAAAACGGCAAACCACACGGGGCAAGCGGCGCGGGGCGGGCGTCCCCGCTGGTTTTCAACTCTCGCCTGGTTTGTTTTGATCATTGGGGTTTGACCATTGGTCAACTTTCCGGGTCACCGCGTTCACCCAATCCTGGTGGTCGAGGTACCAGCGCACTGTTTCGCGCAGGCCGTCCTCGAACCGATGCGCGGGCGTCCAGCCAAGCTCGCGCTGAATTTTGCCGGCGTCAATCGCATAACGGCGGTCGTGGCCGGGACGATCCTTGACGAAGGTGATCAGGCGGCGCGAGTGGCCGCCCAGCTCCGGCTTCATTTCGTCAATCAAATCGCAAATCCGCTCGACGATCCGGATGTTCGGCCATTCGTTGCGGCCGCCGATGTTGTAGGTCTCGCCGATTTTGCCGCGGGTGAGCACCTGCCACAGCGCCTCGGCGTGGTCGCGCACGTAAAGCCAATCCCGCACGTTCAGGCCGTCGCCATACACGGGAACGGGTTTTCGAGCCAGCACGCTTTGAATGACGACGGGGATGAGCTTTTCGGGAAATTGATAAGGCCCGTAATTGTTCGAGCAGTTGGTGATCACCGCCGGCAGGCCGTAGGTGTGATGGTAGGCGCGCACCAGCATGTCGCTGGCGGCTTTGCTGGCCGAATAGGGCGAGTTCGGCGCATACGGCGTCGTCTCGGTGAAAAATCCCGTCGGGCCGAGCGAACCGAAGACTTCATCGGTGCTGACGTGGTGAAATTTGGGATGGCGGATGGGAGACTTTGGGCTCAACCAAAATTCGCGGACGGCTTCGAGCAAGTTGAACGTCCCGATGACGTTGGTTTGGATGAAATCATCCGGGCCGGTGATAGAGCGGTCCACGTGCGATTCCGCCGCCAGATGCATCACGTGGGTGATTTGGTATCCGGCCACGACGCGACGCACGGCGGCCTTGTCACGCAAATCCACTTTTTCAAAAACATATTTTGGATGGCTCGAGACGGCGGTGAGATTTTCCAGGTGCCCGGCGTAGGTGAGGCAGTCCAGATTGACCAGCCGGGCGATTTCCGGCTTGTCAATCACGTGCTGAATGACATTGGAGCCGATGAATCCGGCGCCGCCTGTAATCAAGAGATTCACGATTCAACGATTTTCGGTGGAGGGTTTTTCCGGCTGCCAGTGTTTCAACGATTCTTCGAGGGCGTCATGCACCGGGCGCATGGGGACGCCGGCAGCCAGAAGTTTTGAAACATCCAGGACGCAGTTGGAGCGCGGCGTTTTGACAGCCAGGCGGTAAAACTCCTCGTCGCTCTGCCAGAATTCAAACGTTCGCGCCGGCCGGAGAATTTTTTGGATCAGTTCCACCACCTGCCGGGTGGTGACAAAGCCCGGATTGGTCACGTTGTAAACTCCGAACGGCGCGCGGCGCTCCCATAAATCCAGACACGCCCGCACAAAATCGCCGCGGTGGGAGATGGAGTTGACGTTGTCATACACCCGGGCGTAGCGCTGTACCTTGCTCAGGTAATTCCGCGCGTTGTCGAATTCGTCAAACGGAATCCGCAGCCGCCAGACATAGCTCCGGCCCACACCGGCAATGGCTTCCTCGGCCAGCGCCTTGCTGCCGCTGTAAAAACTGCACGGGCCATCGCGAAAACTGAAATTTGGCGGGTCGGTTTCGGTGAAGCCGCGGATTTTTTCGGGCGATTGTTCCACCAGGGCGCGAAGCCCGGGCCGGGTCAGGTCCTTCTCAATCCGCGTGCCGCCGTTAGACACAATTTTCGCGCCGCTGTAAATGCAGCCGCTGGAAACGTGGCCCCAGGGAATGTTCAGCGCGGCGCAGGCGTGAGCGATGGTTTGCGGCAGCAGGGTGTTCCCGGCCAGTGTGTCGGCCCGGGCGCTTTCGCAGGCGTCCACGTTCGGCTTTCCGGTGTAGCCGGCGGCGTTGAGGACAAACTCCGGCTTTTGCCGGCGAAGAAATTCCAGCAAAATCTCGAACCGCGTGTAATCGGTCTGCCGGCGGGCCAGCGGCAGAAAGTCCCATCCCCGCCGCCGCAGTTCGCGCGCGAACGCCTCGCCGATGTAACCGGATGCTCCGAGCAGTAAAATCATGGGGGTATTCGGGATTTCAGATTTTTGGGGATTCCATTGATAAAACGGGGGCGAACATGGCCATCATTTGAATTTCAGCCGCGCTGGACTTTTTCCAATCGTTTGGCTTCGGCCACCACTTCGTCGCGCAGATAATCGCGATACTCGCACTGGGGCATCCGGGCCACTTGCGCCTCCAGTTGTTCCAGGGAGAGGAATCCCCTGCGAAAGGCGGCTTCTTCGGGGCAGCCAATTTTGATGCCGGCGCGTTTTTCAATGGTCTGGACGTAGGCGCTGGCGTCGTGCAGGCTGCTGCTGGTGCCGGCATCCAGCCACGCAAAACCGCGGTTGAGCCGCAGCACGCGCAACTGGCCGCGCCGCAAATAGGCCAGGTTCACGTCGGTGATTTCCAGTTCGCCGCGCGCCGATGGCTTGAGGTTTTTGGCGATTTCGACCACCTGATTGTCGAAGAGGTAAAGGCCGGGCACGGCATAATTGCTTTTGGGCGACCGGGGTTTTTCCTCGATAGAAATGGCATTGCCCTGGGCGTCAAACTCCACCACGCCGTACCGCTCCGGGTCGTGCACGTGATAACCGAAAATGGTCGCGCCGGATTGAAACTCGGCGAAAGCGCGATGAAATGAATCGCCGCCGTAAAAAATATTATCCCCCAAAATCAGGGTCACGGGGTCTCGTCCAATGAAACTTTCGGCGATGAGAAAGGCCTGGGCAATGCCGCCGGGCCGGGGTTGTTCGCGATATTCAATGTTCACGCCGAACCGCGAGCCGTCGCCGAGCAATTGCCGGAAACGCGGCAGATCGTGCGGCGTGGAAATCAGGCACAGCTCGCGGATGCCCCCCTCGATGAGCGTGGTGAGCGGATAATACACCATCGGCTTGTCATAAACCGGCTGGAGCTGTTTGCTGGCCACGAGTGTGAGAGGGTACAGCCGCGACCCGGCACCGCCGGCAAGAATGATGCCTTTCATGGACTCAATGTCATGGCTGATGGTTTTATACGCTCGTACTGGCTTAAAAGCGCAACGGATGCAATGTATTCTGTCTCTGTCCGGGATAAAAGCAAAATTCAACCGGCCGGCAAAGCTGGTGAGGTGGCCTGGCGCAAATTCAACCGGCTGCGCGGCTCAGGATTTGTTTCCACCCATCAGCAGCCGCAAACTGTTCATGACCACCACCACGGTGCTGCCTTCATGGCCGACCACACCGAGGGTCAGGGGAATTTTCCCCAGCAACGCAAAGGCGACCAACACGACAACGGTGCCGAGGGAAATGATCAGGTTTTGGCGGATGATTTTCCGCGCGCGGCGGCTCAAACGAAAGGCGGCCAGGAAATTTTCCAGCCGGTCGTGCATCAGCACCACGTCGGCCTGTTCGAGCGCCGCGTCGGCGCCGCGGGCGCCCATGGCCACGCCCACGTGCGCCGCCGCCAGGCTGGGGGCATCGTTCACGCCGTCCCCCACCATGGCCACTTTTTCGCGCGCGCTCAATTCACGGATGGCAGCGACCTTTTGCTCCGGCTTCAATTCCGCACGCACGTCGTCCAAATGCAATTGCGCGCGCAAACAGGCGGCGGCGGACGCTTTGTCGCCGGTCAACACCACGGTCTTTAATTTCTCCGCGTGCAGTTCGTCCACCACGGCGCGCGCCTGCGGACGGATGTCGTCCCGCAACAAAATCCGGCCCAGCAAATCGCCACGCGCAATCCAGATTTCGGAAATTCCGGCCTCCTTTTGCGGGGGAAGGGCGGCCGGGGCGATTCCGGCCGGACGGCGTTCGGCAAGGGGGGCCGTTCCCTCGGCGGCCGGCGAGGAACCCGCGTTTCTCAAAACCCAGTCGCGCTGGCCCAACAGAACTTCCTGGCCGCCCCCTCGGCCGCGCAGCCCGTGGCCGGTGACAGATTCGAAGCGGTCAAAGGCAACGGGGACCAGATGTTGTTGTTTGCCGTAGCGGGTGATGGCCCGGGCCAGCGGGTGGGTGGACAATTTTTCGAGCGAGTAGGCCAGGCGCGCGATTTCGTTCTCGTGGCCGGGCGGGAAGCTTTCGATGGCTTCCACGCGCAATTCGCCGGTGGTCAAGGTGCCCGTTTTGTCCAGGGCAATGATTTTTGTTTCGGCTAGTTTTTCCACGGCGGCGCCGCCGCGGAACAGGATGCCATGCCGGGCGCCAAAGGCGATGGCCGCCAGAATGGCTGAAGGAATCGAAAGCACCAGCGCGCACGGCGAGGAAACAACCAGCAGCGTCATCGTCCGGTAAAACGCGCTGTGCTCGTCACCGCCGGCCACGGAAAACGGCGTGAGTCCAAACCCCAGCCACCAGACAAAAAACATCGCCAGGGACAGTCCAATGACGACGTAGGTGTAAATGGCACTGAACCGCTCCGTGAACCGCTGCGCGGGCGCCTTCTGGCGTTGCGCTTCCCGGATGAGTTTGACGATCTTTTGCAGCGCGCTTTCGGCGGCGGGTTTGGTGGCTACGATCTCAACGGCGCCCCACAGATTCAGGGTGCCGGCCAGGACAGTGTCGCCGATTTTTTTCTCCACCGGCGTGGCTTCGCCGGTCAGGTTGGATTCATCGGCGGCCGTAGCGCCCCGGGCGATTTCCCCGTCCACGGGAAATTGTGCGCCAGGCCGGATGAGCAACTTCATGCCGGGGCGAATGTGTTCGACGGCCATTTCAAATTCGTTCCCTGCGTCGTCCAGAACGGTGGCAAACTTCGGCGCCTCGCGGAAGAGCGCGCGGATTTCCTTTTGCGTACGGCCCAGGGCGAAATGTTCGAGCGCGCCGCTCAAGGAAAACAAAAACAGCAGCATGGCACCCTGGCCCCAAGCCCCGATGGCGGCGGCGCCGGCGGCGACTGCCAGCATCAAAAAATGCACGTCAATCACCCGCTGCCGCAAGCGCTCCCAAACCTCCCGCGCGGTGAACCATCCGCCGGCCAGATACGCTCCAACGTAAAAAACAACTT
>DASRCU010000310.1:0-6572 GCA_035652955.1 Verrucomicrobiia bacterium
TAACCCAACATCTCACGACACGAGCTGACGACAGCCATGCAGCACCTGTGTACGCTGGTATTGCTACCTCGTCAGACTTTCATCCTTCTACTACGTACATGTCAAGGCCAGGTAAGGTTCTTCGCGTTGCATCGAATTAAGCCACATACTCCACCGCTTGTGCAGGCCCCCGTCAATTTCTTTGAGTTTTAACCTTGCGGCCGTATTTCCCAGGCGGCGCATTTAACGCGTTAGCTTCGCCACGAGCAGGGTCGAATCCGCTCACGGCAAATGCGCACCGTTTAGGGCCAGGACTACCGGGGTATCTAATCCCGTTTGCTCCCCTGGCTTTCGTGCCTCAGCGTCAGGAAATGTCCAGAGACTCGCCTTCGCCACCGGTGTTCCTCTCGATATCTACGCATTTCACTGCTACACCGAGAATTCCAGTCTCCCCTCCATTCCTCAAGCCGAATAGTATCCAATGCCGTTCCGCAGTTGAGCTGCGGGATTTCACATCAGACTTACCCGACCGCCTACGCACCCTTTACGCCCAGTGAATCCGAACAACGCTTGGGACCTCTGTATTACCGCGGCTGCTGGCACAGAGTTAGCCGTCCCTTCCTCTTCCGCTACTATCAACCGGCGACGTATTAGGTCGCCGGAATTGTTCGCGAATGACAGGGGTTTACGAGCCGAAGCCCTTCATCCCCCACGCGGCGTCGCTCCTTCAGGCTTTCGCCCATTGAGAAAAATTCTCGACTGCTGCCACCCGTAGGTGTCTGGACCGTGTCTCAGTTCCAGTGTGGCTGGTCGTCCTCTCAGACCAGCTACCCGTCTTCGCCTTGGTGGGCCATTACCCCGCCAACTAGCTGATAGGCCGCGGGCTCATCGTGAAGCGCCAGGCCTTGCGGTCCCCAGCTTTGAACTCTCGTTCACATCCGGTATTAGCCCCGATTTCTCGGGGTTATCCCAGTCTTCACGGCAGATAACCCACGTGTTACGCACCCTTGCGCGACTCCAACCGCCGAATATTGCTACCCGACGGTCAGCGTTCCACTTGCATGTCTTATCCACGCCGCCAGCGTTCGTTCTGAGCCAGAATCAAACTCTCCGTAAAAAATACGTCAGTTGATTCGCCTTCGATTCGTGAAAATCGAAGGGCCTTGATTGGTTAAAACCTTCATTGCCGGCCAACTAACACGCCGGCCTTGAAGGGGCTCTCACTAATCGCACCATTCAATTTTCAAAGAACAATCGGCGCGCGCAAGCGCGCCCGAAATTCCACTCTGCGTGCCTCTCCCCGATTTTCACCAGGGGATAAAAAACCTGACCGCCGAATCCATCTTCTCAACTCGGCCTGTCAGATTCGAATTTTTTAGTCCGCAAAATTTACAATTGCGAACTCTGCCTGTCAAGCGGCCCGCCGCTGTTCGCGGTTCCCGCGAAAGCGGCGTTAAAATAGCAGAGTCGAAACAGAACACAAGTGTTTTTTTGAAAAAATTTTTGAATTTTTTTTGCCGCTCGGCCGGTGAAAATCGCCTTTGTTTGCGCGGCTATTCAAGGCCCCGCTCGGTCAGGCCCTGTTCATCCAGCCCCAGATAATGACCCAACTCGTGCAAAAAAGTGATCCGCACTTCCTGGCGAAAAATCGTTGCGTCGCCGCCGGCAAAATCCCGAAGATTTTCCAGGAACAAAACGATCTGCGGCGGCATCGGTATCAGCCCTTCGTCATCAAATTCCGCGCCGGTGAACAGGCCCAGCGTGTCCGGTCCAATGCCGTCAGCCTGCAACGCTGCGTTGGGAACAGGCTCGAAGGTGACGGGCAATTGGGTCGCTCGTTCGCGCAACGGTCCAGGCAGTGTGCCCAACGTGGTTTCGATTTCGTCCGTGGCCAGCGCGCACAATTTTTTCCAGTCCGGCTTCACGATCAAATTTTAACTGTGGACGGGACCGGATGAACATGAATTTTTCAAACGAAAGGAGGCGTTCCGGCCTCGTCACTGTTCCATTGGCGCGAATCGGTGAATGCCGCGCCCGTCCCGATGCGTTCACTTTTCGCTCGCGCTTGAACAGCTTGAGTTTATGGTTGTCAGAAAATCCAACTATGAAATGTCGTTCCCTCCCGGTGGTCATCTTGCTGGCGTTGTTGGCGTACGGGGCAGCCGGCGCGCAGGATGAAGATGTGTGGCGGACCACTCTCACCAACGGCCTGCAGGTCATCATTGTCCGCAATCCTCTCGCGCCTGTGGTCACCACCATGCTGAATTACAAAGTGGGTTCGGACGAATGTCCTCCTGATTTTCCGGGCATGGCGCACGCGACCGAGCACATGATGTTTCGCGGCAGTCCGGGGTTGAGCGCTGATCAACTGGCCGCGATTTCCGCGGCCTTTGGCGGGGACGACAACGCCGATACGCAACAAGGGGTCACCCAGTATTTCTTTACCACCGCGGCGGAAAATCTTGATGTGGCCCTGCACATCGAAGCGGCGCGGATGCGGGATCTGCTGCCGGATGAATCGTTGTGGGACAAGGAGCGCGGCGCCATCGAACAGGAGGTCGCTCAGGACCTGTCCAATCCCGAATACGTTTTTTACAAGGACCTGTTGGCTGCCATGTTCAAAGGCTCGCCTTACGCGCACGACCCGCTGGGCACGCGGCCGTCGTTCGACAGAACAACCGCCGCCGATCTGAGGGCCTTTCACAACACCTGGTACGCGCCCAACAACGCTGTTCTGGTCATCGTCGGCGATGTGCAGCCTCAGGCGGCTCTGGAAGAGGTGAAGGAAATTTTCGATCCCATCCCGCCCAAGCCCCTGCCCCGGCAGCCGGCCTTTGATTTCCAGCCTGTCAAGCCAGAATTGATGCAACTGAACACTGATTTGCCGTACGGGCTGGTGGCCGTCACGTTTCGTTTTCCGGGCGTGGATAATTCTGATTTTGCCGCCGCCCAGATTTTGTCCGATGTGTTGAGCAGCCAGCGCGGGAAACTGTATACCCTGGTGGCGCAGGGCCGGGCGCTCTTCGCCGAGTTCGACTACCAGACGCTGCAGAAAGCCGGGCTTGGCTATGCGCTGGCCGGGTTCCCCGCCGGCGCCAATTCGACGAATTTGTTGGACGAAGTAAAGGCGATTCTCGCCGCCGAAATCACCAACGGCTTCAGCAGTGATTTGATCGAAGCCGCCAAGCGCCACGAAATTCTCGGCGCCGAGCTGCAGAAAAATTCCGTTTCCGGCCTGGCCTCCGCGTGGTCCACCGCCGTGGCCATTGAAGGCCGCCAATCGCCCGAAGACGACATCCAATTGTTCCGCGCGGTGACGGTCGCCGATGTGAACCGTGTTGCCCAAAAGTACCTGGATTTTAACCACGCCATCTGCGCGATCCTCACCCCCCAGCCGTCCGGCAAGCCGATCTCCTCGAAAAGTTTCGGCGGGCAGGAAAATTTCGCCTCGTCCAAAAATCCCCGTGTCCAACTGCCGCCCTGGGCGCAAAAAGTCATCGCCCGGCTGCCCGCGCCCACGACCACGTTGCACCCCTTCGTCACCAACCTGGCCAACGGTCTGAAAGTGATTGTTCAACCGGAAAACATCAGTGACACGGTTTGCATCTACGGCCGGGTCCAAACCAATCCCAAGGTGCAGACGCCGCCGGGCAAGGAGGGCGTGGCCGCGGCGCTCGACCGGCTCTTTTCCTACGGCACAAAATCGCTGGACCGGATCGCCTTCCAAAAGGCGTTGGACGACATCGGCGCCAACGAATCGGCCGGGGCGGAGTTTTCGCTGCAGGTTTTGCCGGAGCATTTTGACCGCGGCGTGCAGTTGCTGGCCGACAACGAATTGTCGCCGGCGCTCCCCGAAATGGATTTCAAAATCATCCAGCCGCAACTGGCTGCCGCCGCCGCCGGAGAATTGCAAAGTCCCGACCACCTCGCCGCGCATGCGCTCACATTGGCCCTGTTCCCCAAAGGCGATCCGGCCCAGCGCCAAACCACGCCGGACTCGGTCCAATCGCTCACCATTGAAGACGTGAGAAATTACTACCGATCCGCCTTTCGCCCCGACCTGACGACCCTTGTCGTCCTGGGAAAAATTTCCGCAGCCGACGCCGTGGCCACCATCGAAAAGTATTTTGGCGGCTGGCGCGCAGAGGGCCCCAAGCCCAACACGCTTTTCCCGCCGGCGCCCAACAACGTCGCGTCCGTCACGCACGTACCCGATTCGAGCCGGGTGCAGGACAAAGTGACGCTGGCTGAAACGCTCACCCTCACGCGCACCAACCCCGATTATTACGCCCTTGAGCTGGGCAATCACGTGCTGGGCGGCGGCTTCTACGCCACGCGCCTCTATCGCGATTTGCGCGAGAAGAGCGGGCTGGTTTATTTCGTGGATTCGTCCTTTGATGTTGGGCTGACGCGCGGCATTTACCAGGTGCAATATGCCTGCGACCCCCCAAACGTTTCCCAAGCCCGGGCGGCCATCCTCAAGGAACTAAACGCCATGCGCACCCAACAGGTTTCCGCCCACGAATTGCATCAGGCCAAACTGATGCTCCTGCGGGACATCCCGCTGGGCGAATCGAGCTTTGATTACGTTGCCCGCATCTGGCTGAACCGCGTGGAACTGGGATTGCCCCTGGACGAACGCGTTCGCGCCGGAAAAATCTATGCCCGCCTGACCGCCGCCGACGTGCAAAAAGCTTTCGCCCGTTGGATCCGGCCGAACGACCTGGCGCAAATCACCCAAGGCCCGGCGCCCAAATAATCAGAGCGCATCGCTCAGGCGCCGCCTGACGCCAAATCCCGCCGACGGCGCTGCGCCGGAGGAATCGCCCGACTGCTGAACCGGCAGCCGGATGAAAAACGATTTTTTGTATACGTTCTAAAATAAGGAAAAATGATTTCAGAAATGATCGTCGGGATCTCGGTTTGGGGATGCGTCGTAACTGATTTATGTTCAGTCAGATAAATAGAGCATTGGAATTTGACACGTTTTGGGTATTGGGTTTAGGGTAAAGGTGCAAAAGGCGTCGCGCTGTTGTCTGTTCGGACCAGTCCCGCTTTGTCATGCACATCTTTATTACGTGAGGCACCATGAGTGACACATTAGCCACGACGTCGCCGAATGGCGCGCCGAAAGTTTCCAGGATCAGCGAAGCGGTCATTCGCATCGCGGGCAATTCCCAGGACGGCATCCAAGCCATCGGCGGTTTCCTGGCGCGGCTGGCCGGCCGCAGCGAGCAGGACGTCATGACGTTCATGACCATTCCGTCCACGATTTCGGGCGGTCCCTCCATCTTTCAGGTTCGGATTGGCAGCGGCGAGGTGTTGAGCGCGGGCGACGAAGCGGATGTGTTGCTGGCCTTTTATCAGCATTCTTATGAAGGCCATATCGCCTCGCTGAAAAAAGGGGGCATTGTGCTTTTTGATTCCGACCATGTGCAGGCCCGCCCGGAATGGGAGCGGGATTATCGGCACATTGGCATCCCGATTTCCAGTCTGACCGTCGAAGCCATCGGCGGCACGGCCCGAGACAAGGGGAAAAATATTTTCGCGCTGGGGCTGATCGCGCGGATGTTCGATTTGAACGTCCCGAAACTGGAAAAGCTCATTCGCGAACGCTTCACGGGCAAAGACCCCAGCGTGTTGACCAATGCCTTGACGGCGTTTCACGCCGGCTACGCCCATTCACTCGGTAACGTTCTGGAAACTTTCCAATTCCAGGGAAGCGTGGCGCGGGGCGGCCATCAGGTGGTAATGAACGGCAACGAAGCGCTGGGCTACGGCTTGATTGCCGCCGGCGTGCGCTTCGGGGCGGGCTATCCCATTACGCCCTGGAGCGACATTATGGAGCTGCTCCGCCGCGAATTGCCCAAATACGGCGGGACGTTTGTTCAGTGCGAAGACGAAATTGCTTCGATTGCGATGGCTCTGGGCGCCAGTTACGCCGGACGCGTAGCGGTCACCGGTTCGAGCGGGCCGGGCATTTCCCTCAAGACCGAGGCGATCGGCTGGGCGGTAATGGCCGAAATGCCGCTGGTCATCATTGACGTGCAACGCGGCGGCCCCTCCACCGGCATGCCCACCAACGTGGAACAATCGGACCTGAACATTGCCTGCTTCGGCGGTCACGGCGATTCGCCGCGCGTGGTGCTCGCGCCCGCGAACGTCGAGGATTGTTTCTATACCGCGATCGAAGCCGTCAACATCGCTCGTCAATACTCCGTGCCGGTCATTATTTTGACCGACCAAGGCATTGCCACGCGCATCGAAGCGTTTCTGGAACCAGAACTGGAAAAAATCTGCCAGGATCTTTCACCCGATTTGACGCCCGTGCCCGACCACAAACCTTACGATTTATCCGCCCCCAATGGAATCACGCATCATGTCCCGCCCGGCACCCGTATTTTAAGCGGCAAATACCCCGTCACCACCGGCTTGGAGCACGATGAGATGGGCCATCCAACCGCTTCGCCCAAGCTTCACCTGCAAATGACAGCCAAGCGCCGGAATAAATTGCGGGCGCTGGCGGCGACCTTGCCCACGCCGAAGATTTATGGGCCGCCGGAAGGCAACGTCCTGCTGGTCGGCTGGGGTTC
>DASRCU010000311.1:0-11402 GCA_035652955.1 Verrucomicrobiia bacterium
TAACGAGAGATCGGCATTGGGAATGGTCACACGCTGACGAAAGAGATGCACCTGAGCGGCGTGTTGCGCAAGGTAGTTATTGCGAGCCGAGAGCACCGGAATGGACTCGGCGCGCTCCAAAGTGCGGTCTTCCAGAACACCTATCTCCATCTGCACCGCGGCGGGGAGGGTGTTGCTGAACATGGCGCAGTTCACTTCGCCCCAGGGCGAAGGCATGAACCAAACATTGACGTTCGTATGCCACTGACCGGCATAGTATTGGTAGGTGTTCGTCATCCAGTAACCATTGAAGTCATAAGCGCGGACAACCAAATGCAAAACTCCATCAGCCAGATGGCTCATGTTAGTCCAATGACCGTAGTAGATATTGGTGGCGAAAGCATTGAACAGTGCGTAAGGGTCGGAATGAATGTCGGCCTCGGCATAAAAGCGATACAGCGGATACAGCGGACTGGTCGAAGCGGAGTTGACGACATAGCCGGCTCCCGTCCATTGAGTATTGCGACGGCCAAGAATAAAGAACCATTGCAACAAGTTCGTCCGCTGCTGGCTGCTGGCAGGCAGGGGTTGTACCAGCGGCCGGTAAAAATTGGGTTGGGCGGGAAGGTTGGGAGGGTTGTCAGTGACAAAAAAGTTCAATCCACAGTTGTAATTGTTGTTGCCCGGGAAATAGACCACCGCGTTACTGACGCCTCCCGAGGCGGTCAAATTACGCACATCGGTCGCCATCAAATCCATCGCTGCGCGGCTGTTTTCCATAATGGCGGATTGAGTAACACTGGCGCGAAAAGCCGTTTGCGTACTGCTGAAGACCGCCATGAGCGCCAGCACAATGAGCGAGAGCAACACCAGCACCACCATTACTTCGACCAAGGTAAATCCGCAGTTCGACGGTTCCCGGCCAAGGAAAACAACACACTGCCCTCTTCCCCACCGTGGAGGGTGCTGCTGAAGATTGATAACTGCCAGGCGCTTGTTCATGGCGCATTGGTAAAAATTCCGGACTGGAAAAAATAAAGCCTCGGGCCGCGATTGAGATAATTGGTCTGGATCATCTGGCCACAGATCAGTTGGCGGTAGGTTTGGCTGGCCGGCAGGGGTGCCAGCCGACCGTTTGGCAGTTGCGGCCAGAGAAAGGTCAGACGCAATTCATGAAGATTGGCAGCCAGTTGGCGATCATAGATCGGCGGACCATTGGCATAAAGCGTCGAGTCAAACAGGTTGGTATCCACGGGTGCAGCGGCATTGACACAGATCAGATGATAACTGAAAGAATCCGACCGCAAAATGTCGTTATTCTGCGGCGGTTTTTCCACAGCGGGTCCGCTGATGGAATGAACGTAAGCGACGAGGTGATTGCTATAACCGCCGCTGAACAAATTGTTGGTGGGATTGCCGACCAGGTCGGTTATTTCCGGCGTGGACAAAAGACCAAGAATTACCATGCCACGGTTAATCGGCAGTCCAGCGGCTGGAGGGTAAAAGTACCCATTGGCGATCGAAAATTGGGAATAGGTGTAACCGTTAACACCAGAACCCACAGGAACTCCGCTGCGATTGTAGAGCGTCCAAGAGTTGGTAATGGCATAAACGTAATTGGTCAGGTCGTCCAGGCCTTGTGCGCCGGAGCGAATAGCCTGAAGAAAGACGGTGGCATCCTGATTGATCAGTGTGCGTTCGCGATTATCGCGCTGCGCACGCATCCCAATGGGCAACACGCCGATGATGGCCACCAGCGCAATGCCGATAACGGCCAAACTAATGGCAATCTCAATCATCGTGAAGGCATGCGGCGAGCGGGACGGCTGGCACCGGACGCGGCCGGCGACAGGACAGCCAAAGCCGGCCTCTCGACTTAAGCACCCTCCACCCTCCATCCTCCACCATTTGATTTTCATTGCACCTTATGAAATTCGTGTGTGGCTCGCCCGGTCAGCGGGTCAATGTCAATGACGTTGTAGGTTATGCCGGTGGCATTGCCAGGAGGATTTTCCGTAATATCGCCGGGCTGGACGGTGGCAGGCTGGGGCTGTTTATTTGCATCCAATCCGTAACCTACCGTTCCTTGCGCCAGAGGAATGTAGGCATGGTGATAACTTCCCGGGTTATCAGGCGGCCCGCCGTCGTATTCGGAGATCAACTGTCCGAAGGAGTTGAAAGCAAGGCAGGGCAGTCGCAGCAAGGGCGATTGCACGGTGGGAAATGGAACAGCATTGGTGTTGAAGCTGTAAATCTGCAACTGTCGCGTGCCGCCCACGATCCGCCAGTTATCAATCTGTCCGGCATAGTCACTGGCCCATTGTGGGATGTCAAACCGGGCGTCAGGCAACAAAAATTTTTCCGGGGCGATGATCTCGCCTGACGGCAACGCCTGCCAATGATCGAGATAATGCCAGGCGTGGCGTCCGGGCTGATCACCCGCCTGACCGTAGGCAATAAAATTGTAGCCGCGCAACTGCCAGGGAATAAGGTTGGACGCGGTCTGAAAGGCCACCTGCCGGTCGGTTGGCGAAGGAATGGCATTCAAGCCGGCCCAAAACGGTTGCAGCTTTTCGTTGAGCATGTCAAAAAAATTGGTGGTGACGAAAACCAAATAGACGGTGGTGTGGTTGGCGATCGCCAGTTGCCGGGCGCGGCCCACGGCACCGAGCATTTGTTGGGCGGCACTCATTTGGACATCCGCTCTCCCGAAATTTTTGAGCGCCGGAACAGTCAGGGCGGCGAGCAGTCCCAGAATGGCAATGACCACCAGTAACTCGATGAGGGTAAAGGCGCCGCGGCATTTGGGATTGGCGGGAGGCATCCGACAAAAGGGGATGCAAAACTCTGTCGTTTCCGTGTTACCCGGAAGCTGCCAATCCAACATTCTCATGGGAGGTTTCACTGCCAGCTTAAAATGTTATCCTTGTTGGCGCCGGCATTGGCCGGGCGGGTGTTATCTATCATGCCGTCGGGACCGGCGCTCCAAACCATGACCTTGCCGCGGTATTCAAAATTATCCTTTTTAGCATTGGGATTGACCAAACCGTTCAGTCCGGGGCCGGTGTCCGAACCGTTGGAGCTTGACACGGCGGTGAGTTTATAAAACGCATCCTGGCAAAAGTCGTCGTAATTCAAATCCATGGAAATGACATAGGGGTTGCCCCAGGGATCGCGATAAACGCCGCTGCGGTCCACTCCGCCCGGCGGCGACTGTAGATTAGATGCAGGATCGTAGTCGGAAAATTTCGCGTTCAGGAAAATGGTCTGCTGCGGATTTTTGACGTGGTTGGTATTGGCCGTCACCACCGTGCCATTGGGATAATTCGTCAGGTCCATCAAAATGGCGATGACTTCGGAATTGGTGATCAGGTTATAAGGCGCGCTGTAGGCGGCCGGCGGATTTTCAACCCGGATGGGAGTCCCGCCGGGGCTTTTGAAGATACCGCCGTAGGTAAAATCTCCCAGCCCCGCTCCCGTCGCCAACGAAGCGGTTTTTTGTGCGCCGGCCGATACCGGGAAACGGCCATAAACCGAATCATACTGCTCAATAGCCGAGGCGATGTCCTGACATTGCAGCCGCGCCTGAACAATTTTGGCATGGCGCTTGACGCCGGCCAGCACCGGCAAGAGCATCGCTGCCAGGACGGCAATGATGGCGATAACCGTCAACAGTTCGACAAGGGTAAAGGCCGCGCGGCGGCGCCGGGAGAGCTGGGACATTTTCATGGTTTTGAAAAAAATGGAGTTGACATTGCGGCGGGCGCCACAGTGCTGCTTCGTCCGACGCGCCGACCAACGCCGAGAAGCCATGGCTGGAACAAATCCCGGCCGGCGCCCGGTTTTCCACATCCGGATGGACGGACGCCAGGCGCAATCGCGCCAATCCACCGGCACGACGCGCTCGGCGTTTTGACGAAGCGGTTTCAATTCCTGTCGCATAAATTTTACGGCAACGGACTGTTGACCTGCACCTGGTCGCTCCAGTTGCAAATGAGATATTTTTTGCCGCTGATCTGGAGTTGCACCCACAACTCATATCCGCCGGGGTTATTGGTCAGCGTGCCCGACGATTTATAGCGCCAGGGGTTAAAATAGGGCGGAGCAGCCTGACCCAGCGGATTGTAATTCGGGTCCGGCCCCCCCACGCCGGTGACCAAATTGGTGACGGCCACGCCGCTGGCGGCAACGAGGGTGCCGAGCTGGTTGGGTTTCAATTCGGGCAGGAAATTGTGGGCCAGCGGCGTATCTTCACCCGCGCCGGGCTTGCTGCAATTGTCAAAGCCGCCGCGCCCAAAAATGGAAGCCACGGCGCTGGCGTGGATGGCGGCATCGCCGGACAACGTCACAAACGTCGAATCACCGCCGGTCGGTTCGTTGGTCGTTCCACTCAACTCGTAGTAAAGCTGATTGGTCAGCGCCGCGGGCAGGTAGTTCGCCGCACTGGCATTGTCCGGCGGATAGAATCCCATTGCGTCATGATACTTTTGAATTGCCGTTTCCAACTCGGTGAGTTCGACCTGCGCGTGGCTGATGTATTGACGGCGTTTGACCGCAGACAGCACCGGTATGGAAAAGGCCGCCAGCACGGCGATAATGGAAATGACGGTCAGCAATTCGATCAAGGTAAAGGCCCCAAGATGACGCATCGTCTGGCGCCCGGGACGCCAAAAGGCCGGACGGACCGCCGCCAGCCCGCCGCCCCGCTTCCACCGTTTGTCAGAGTTTATTTTCATCGTTCTCTTAATTCCTGCTCCATCCGCTCGCTGAGCCATTGTTTGATCATGCTTTGGTAATTCAGATAACGCGAGCGGGCCAACCGCTTGATGCGCGCCAGCATCCTCGGATCCATCCGCAGAGTGATGGTCACCGACTCACTGCTTTCGGAGGCCCCGGCCACCGCCGCTTCCATCAAGCGCAAGTCCGGCCGGTTTTCCGACCAGAAATCGGCTTCGGCCTCTTCACTGTCGAAGAGCGGCACCTCTTCCCAACTGGCGAAGGTTCGCATGGCAAAGCAACGTGATCCTCGACCGGTAATCCGCAACCTCGCCGGACTTTCTCACATTTTACGCATTTAGCGTCTGGTCCATCTTGCGTTGATAAAAAAAACGTTCTTCCGGCTCAAACGGCCGGGCCAGCAACACCCGGATGAGCCGGCCATTGGTGCGGTACACACTAAAGATACCCACGCCTCCGGCCGACATGCCGAGGTTGAAGAACCGCGCCTGTTTGCTGAACCGCGGCGAATCCGGCAGTAACCGAATGGCAAACGGATCCTCAAAAGACTCTTCAATTTCCCGTTGAGTCAAAGAACTATCCAATTCAAAGGGCGGATTGTTCCAATCGAACTCCATAGCGGGTCAATTGTAAATAAATCGCCCATGCAATGTCGTTACAAAGTATTTACGCATGGAGTGGGCTAACTGTCAACTGATTTTTCTACAAAAAGTTCCGCGCCGCCAGAACTCTGCAAAAAACCTGTGGCGCTGGCAACTTATCGGTAAAACGCCGCCTGCTTCACGTGCCACCAGAGAAAACAGCCGATGTGCGCCGGGCTGGCGCCGTTTCCGGGGAACCGCTTTGGTCAATCCCCTTCACCACCCCCGCCGGCGCCGCCCCCGCCACTCATCTGGCTGATCATGGCAATTAGCGGCAGAAACATGGCGATGACTATGCTGCCAACCACCACCGCCAGGAAAATGATCATGATCGGCTCCAAAAGCGAGGTCATCGCGGAGACGGCGTTGTCCACTTCTTCATCGTAATTGTCGGCGATTTTGAGCAGCATTTCCGGCAAGGCACCCGTTTGTTCGCCAACGTCCACCATGCTGACGACCATAGGCGGAAAGACCCGCGAGGCTTCCAGGGGAGCGGTGATGGTTTCTCCCTCCTTGACACTTTCGTGCACCTTGCCGACGGCGTTGGAAATGATGACGTTGCCGGCGGTTTCCCGAACAATGGTTAACGCCTGCAAAATAGGCACGCCACTGCTGATGAGCGTACCCAAGGTGCGCGTGAAGCGGGAGATGGACACCTTGCTGATCACCGCGCCGGTGGGTGGCATCTTGAGCTTGAATTTGTCCCATACCAAGCGTCCGGTCTTGGTCTTTTTGATGAGGAGCAGGAAAATGATCACGAACACCGCCAAACCACCCAGCACGTGCAGAATATGATGCCGGATGGCGTCACTGACCCCCAGCACGAACAGCGTGAACCAGGGCATCTTGATGTTCATCCCGGCAAAAACGTCCTTGAAACGGGGAATGACAAAAGTCATCAACAGAATCAAAATGCCCGTGGCCACACAGAGCACGGCCACCGGATAAAACATGGCGGATTTGACCTTGCCCTTGATCTTCTGAGCCTTCTCGGAAAATTCGGCCAGGCGTTTGAGAACGACTTCCAGCACGCCGCCCAGTTCGCCGGCCTTGACCATATTCACGAAGAGTTTATTGAAAACCTTGGGGTGTTGGGCCAGTGCCTCGGAAAACGTGCTGCCGCCTTCAATGGCCAGAGCCAGCTCTCCCAGAATTTTTTTGAGCGTAGGATTGCGCTCCTGTTTTTCGAGCACTCGCAGGCCGCGCAAAAGCGGCAGACCGGCGTCCACCAGTGTGGCCAATTGCCGCGTGAAGGTGGTCAGCACCTTGGGTTTGACCCGGCCACTCAAACCGGGGATTTTGATTTCGATGTTGAGGGCGCCGCCCTTCTTGCCGCCGGCCCGGGCGGCGGGTTTGGTCTTTCGCCCCCGGCCAAAGCCTTTTTCTGCTACTCGGTCGGCTTCCACAATCCGGGTGGGGAACAGGCCCATTTCCTTGACGCGGCCGATGGCCTCGTTCTGGCTGGCCACTTCGATGGTTCCTTTGGTCTCCTTGCCACGGGCGTCCAATGCGACGTATTCGAATCGGGGCATAAAAAAACAAGTTAAAACGGGGCAACGCCGCCGCGCCGCCGAACCGGTCCGAAACCGAAATTCCGCTTCACCGCCTCGCGGCTGTCACCTTTTAACGACCTCAGGTTCACGTGTATTTGACCACTTCTTCAATCGTGGTGTCGCCCTCAAAAATACTCCGCAGGCCGTCTTCGCGCAAGGTCACCATGCCCAATTCGACGGCCTTCTGGCGGAGCACGACGGTAGGGGCGCGTTCGTTGATGAGCGTGCGGATGGCCTCGCTGATGACCAGCAGTTCAAAAATGCCTTTGCGGCCCTTGTAACCGGTGTCGTTGCAGTTGGAACAGCCGCGGCCGTAATAAAACACTTTGTCGCCCAGGTCATGCGGCGAAAGGTTGAGCATCTCCAGTTGATTCTCCGTCGGTTCGAACGGCGTGCGGCAGTTTTTGCAGATGGTGCGCACCAGGCGCTGCGCCAGCACGGCCATGAGGGTCGAGGAAATCAAAAACGGTTCGACGCCCATGTCAATGAGACGGGTCACGGCGCCGGGGGCATCGTTGGTATGCAGCGTGCTCAGGACCAGGTGGCCGGTGAGCGAGGCCTGGATGGAAATCTGCGCCGTCTCCAGGTCGCGCATTTCCCCCACCATGATGATGTCCGGGTCCTGGCGCAGAAAGGCGCGCAAGGCCTTGCCGAAGGTCATGCCGACGGCTTCGTTGATGGCCACCTGCATGATGCCCTCGATGTCGTATTCCACCGGGTCCTCGGCGGTGAGCAGTTTGGAATCAATGGTATTGACACGCCGCAGGCAGGAATAGAGGGTGGTCGTCTTGCCGCAGCCGGTGGGGCCGGTGACCACGAAAATGCCGTTGGGGCGCTGGATGACCTCGGTGACGTAGTCATAGACGTATTTGGGGAAGCCGAGCGTTTCCAGTTCGAGGCTGGTGGCCGTCCGGTCCAGCACGCGAAGCACGACCGATTCACCAAATTGCGTGGGCAGCGTGGAAACCCGCAAGTCCACCTGGCGGCCGGCGATGTTCAAATTGATGCGTCCGTCCTGCGGCAGCCGGCGTTCGGAAATGTTGAGGTTGGACATGACCTTGATGCGCGAGATGACCGGCAGGGCCAGGTGTTTGGGGGGCGGAGCCATTTCGTAAAGCGCACCGTCCACGCGGTAGCGGATGCGGAACTCGTTTTCAAACGGCTCGAAGTGAATGTCGCTGGCGCGGTCCTGAATCGCCTGCTGCAACACCAGGTTGACGAATTTGACGATAGGCGCCTGGTTGGCGAGGTCTTCCGCCACCCGGACGTTTTCCTCGGCCTCGGTGGCCTCGCGGGCGATTTCCGTGTCGGCGCCAAGCTCCTTGAGGATTTCGGCGAAGCTGCCGGCGCTGTCGTCCTGGCCGTAAAACCGGTCAATGGCCTTTTCGATCTCCGCGGGGTCGGCCACGACAATTTGCACGTCGCGCTTGATGGCAAACTGAATTTCATCCGCCCGCGCCGGGTCGAGTGGATCGGCCAGGGCCACCTGCACCGCGCCGTTGCTGAACGCCACCGGCAGACAGCGATACATCCGCGCGACATGTGCGGGAACGGTCTGAAGCAGATCGGGCGGAAATTCGCGGTCTTTGAGCGAAACCACTTCGGCACCGATGTGCGTGGCAATCACATGCAGGATGTCCTCCAGCTTCAGAATGCCAAAGTCCTGGAGCAACTGGATGATGGGCGTGTTGGTGCGTTTGTGCTCGGCGACGACTTCCTCGTATTGCAGGTCGTCAATCAACCCCTGCTCGCGGATGAGCGCCAGTAACGGACTGGAAATGTCTTCGGCCATGGCAAAAAAGATCAGGCAGCGGAGGCCAGCGGCGAGGCGGACCGGCCCACGGCCTGTTCGGATTCCAATTCCTGCAACTTCGCCTGGATGGTAGTGGGGTCCTGGGCTTTGGTGATGACCTCTTCGCGCGCGATCATGCCCTGCAGGTATTTGTCCAGCAGGAAGGAGTCGAGCGTGACCATGCCCCATTTGGCGCCGGTCTGAATGTCCGACTGAATGCGGAAGGTTTTGTTATCGCGAATCAGCGCGGCAATGGACGGGGTGTTGACCATCACCTCGAAGACCGCCACGCGGCCCGGTTTGTCCACACGCGGAATCAGTAATTGAGAAATGACCGCCTGAATGACGGTGGAAAGCTGGATGCGAATCATCTCCTGCTGGTTGGTGGGGAAGGCATTGGTGATGCGGTCAATCGTTTTGGCCGCGCCGGTGGTGTGCAGCGTGCCGAAGACCAGGTGGCCGGTCTCGGCGGCGGTGATGGCCGCCTCGATCGTTTCCAGGTCGCGCATTTCGCCCACCAGAATCACGTCCGGGTCCTGACGCAGCGCGCGGCGGAGTCCCTCGGCAAAACTCGGCACGTCCACGCCGATTTCGCGCTGGGTCACCACGGCTTTTTTGTGTTTATGGTAATACTCAATGGGGTCTTCGATGGTGATGATGTGCACCTCGTCGCGCTCCTGATTGATGACATCGAGCATGGAAGCGAGCGTGGTCGTTTTGCCGGAACCGGTCGGCCCGGTCACCAGAATCAGACCGCGCGGCTTGTAAAGCAATTCCTTGACCGATGGCGGAACACCGATCTGCTCCATGGTCAGCAGCTTGTTGGGAATCTGCCGGAGGACCATCGCGAAGTTGCCCTTTTCCTTGAAGGCGCTCACGCGGAAGCGAGCCGCATCGCCAAAGGCAAAGCCGTAGTCGGCCCCCCCACGCTCGCGCACACTTTGAATGTGCTCTTCGGAGGTGATGCTGCGCATCAACTCCTCGGTGTCTTCGGGCGTGAGCGGCGGGCCTTCCACACGGTGCAAAATTCCGTGCACCCGAATGGTCGGCGGAATACCGACGCGCAAATGCAGGTCGGACGCGCCTTCGGACACGACCAACTGCAACAAATCGGACATGGCGTAGGACATAATTCAAATCAACAAACGACACCCTCCCGGCCGCCCCCTTCTGCGCCCCGGCAACCGTTGAAAGCCCGGCGCCAACGCCGGGAAGGCCCGGAGCGGAGGGCGGATCGGCAAAGTGGACAATCAGTTTTCACGTCAGGCTTCATCTCCCACCGTGGCGCGGATGACCTCTTCGGGCGTGGTCAATCCGGCCAGGGCCTTGCGCACCCCGTCCTCGCGCAAGGTGCGCATGCCCATTTCGCGGGCGCGCGCGCGCAGGACGGAGGCGGACACTTTGTCATAAATCAGCTTCCGCGATTCATCGTCAATGACAAAAATTTCAAAAATGCCAAATCGGCCGCGATAGCCCGTGTTCGAGCAATTGGCGCAGCCACGCCCTTTGAACAGCGTGGCGGTTTTGAGCATTTCCGGCGTCAGGTTCAGGGCGCGCATCTCCGGCTCGGTCGGCTGATACGGCTCGGCGCATTTCTTGCAGACTTTACGCACCAGCCGTTGTGCCATGAGGCAGCGGGTGGAGGAGGCCACCAGAAACGGTTTGACGCCGATGTCAATCAGACGCGTCACGGCGCTGGGTGCATCGTTGGTGTGCAAAGTGGAGAAGACCAAATGGCCGGTAAGCGAGGCATTGATGGCGATGGAGGCCGTTTCCAGGTCGCGAATTTCACCGATCATGATCACGTTCGGCGCCTGGCGCAGAATCGAGCGCAGCGCCGCGGCAAACGTCAGCCCCACCGCCTCGTTCACCTGCACCTGGTTGATGCCGGCCAGAATATATTCCACCGGGTCCTCGACGGTGATGATCTTGCGGTCGGGCCGGTTGATGAAGTGCAGGCAGGAGTAAAGCGTGGTTGTCTTGCCCGAACCGGTCGGGCCGGTGACCAGCAAAATGCCGTCCGGCAAACTGATAATTCGCTCAAAGGTCTGCTGGTCGTCCGCAAAAAATCCCAGCTCCGCCAACCCCAGTCGCAAACCTTCCTTGTCCAGAATACGCATGACGATGCTCTCGCCATGGTTGGTGGGCAGGCAGGACACGCGCAGGTCAATGAGCTTGTTGCCCACCTTGGTCTGAATGCGGCCGTCCTGGGGAATGCGGTGTTCGGAAATGGACATGCCCGACTGGATTTTCAGGCGGGTGATGATCGGCGCCTGCAAGCGTTTCGGCGGCGCCTTCATTTCGTGCAGAATCCCGTCAATCCGGTACCGCAGCCGAAAACGCTTGGCCAGCGGCTCCAGGTGAATGTCCGAGGCGCGCATCTTGAAGGCGTCAATAATGATCTGGTTGACGAGTTTGATGATGGGCGCGTCCGCCTCCACCGTGGCCGCGTCATCCTCCAGCGCCGGGATGGCCACGTCCGAATGCGTCAACTCTTCGATCACATCCTTGAAGGCGCCGTCCTGCATTCCTTTCTTGTCGGCGCCATAGTATTTGTTCAGCGCCGCCTCAATGTCTTCCTCCGAGGCCACGCGGAATTCGATCTCCGCGTTCAGCAGATGCGTCAGGGTGTCAATCGTGTTGAGGTCGGAGGGATCGGCAATGGCAATGGCCACTTTGCCGTCGGTTTTGAAGAGCGGA
>DASRCU010000312.1:0-7140 GCA_035652955.1 Verrucomicrobiia bacterium
CCGCGAACAAACCGAGCGTTGCGCCGACGCCGGCCTTCAACGCCGGTTTCCATTCGCGCTCGCCGAGCAGTTCAAACAGGACCGCGCCCAGAAACGGGCCGAGAACAATTCCCGGCAAATTAAAGAACAGGCCGACGAGGCCGCCGGCCACGGCGCCTGTGGCCCCGCGCCACGTGGCGCCGAATTTGTTCGCGCCCAGCATTCCCGCCAGAAAATCGAGCGCCACCGAAAGCAGCGTTAAAACTGCCAGCACCACCAGCACGGTATTGCTGACGCTGTGCGCGCCGAAGCACAGCCGATGAACAACCGCCGTTGCCAGAATCAAGGGAACGCCGGGAACGATCGGCAGCACACTGCCAATCAACCCCGCCAGCATGATGATCAATGCCAGGCTCCAGCCGACAATTTCCAGCGCGGTCATATCCGACTCTATCATACGCCAGGCGGCTTCCGCAAAAACCATTTCCGCCTCTTAAACAAGCGCAAATCCAAGCCGGCAATCGGAGCGTCTGTGCCAACGGCGGATTCCATGTGATTCCTGGGGTCGCGTAGCGATCAGCGGCGCCGGTGGGCAGTCAGCCTTTCTGCCAAAAAATTTTTGGCGTGCGGCAGCGCCGTCCTGCCGGGGAAGCATCGCTGCCCCGGACGGAATCAGGAATGAATGCGCTCATTTAGACGACACTTTCTTCAAACTTGAATCACGGCGCAAAACGGGCATAATGGAAACGATGAGTTCAGCCGCTGTTGAAGTTGAAAAAAGCAAGCCGCGTCGCAGCGTGTTCAGCGAGGCCGGCGTGTGGCACGCGTTTGGCGCCGGTTGGCGGCCGCTGTGGGCCGGATTTCGCCAGAACGGGTTCAGCATTGAATGGCATGATTTCGAGTGCGGTCGCCCTTTGGACTGGGCTTCCAGTTTTCATCCGGGCAGCGTTGAAATTTGCCTGAACCTGGATGGTCACGCGGAATTTTCTGTGGGCGGCAGAAAGGCGGAATTGCCGCCGGCCAGCGCGACGTTTTATTTTTCGGGCCGCGAACCGCTCGCCGCCCGCCGGTTGCCGGGGCAACATCATCAATTCCTCACCGTCGAGATTTCGCGTGATTTTCTCAAGCGGCGGCTGACCGAAAATCGGGCCGGTCTGCACCCGCAAATCCAGGCCGTTCTGGCGGGAGATCACAGCGCCAGCCGGTTGGCTGAGGTGCGGAAATTGACGGCCGGGCAACAGCGGCTGATTCCGGCCTTGAGAAATCCGCCGGCGCCGCTGGCGGGGCGCCGCGTGTGGTTTGAGAGCAAGGCGCTGGAATTGATGGCGGAATTCTTTTTTATTCCGGCCCGGGACGAATTGTTTTGCGAACGGCAGCGGCGCGTAACCCAGGAACGCGTTCAGCGGGTCATCGAATTGCTGCGCGGCAACCTGGCGCATCCGCCGGATTTGCTGGAACTGGGCCGGCGCGTGGGGTGCAGTCCGTTTTACCTGAGCCGCACGTTCTCGCAGGAATTGGGCATGACGATTCCGCAATACCTTCGCCAATTGCGCATGGAACGGGCAGCGGAATTGTTACTCTCGGGCAAATACAACGTCACTGAAGCCGCACTGGAAGTGGGCTACAACAGCCTGAGTCATTTCAGTCAGGCCTTCTGCCAAACGATGGGCTGCTGTCCGAATTTGTATCCATTGCTGAAAAAACGTTAGCCTCGCAGGCCGAAACTCCGAAAAGAACCGGGGCCGGACGGCTTCCGTCCAAAATTCCCGCCGCAATCTTCCGACAAAATTTCGCAAGTCACCGGAAGCAAAAACTTTCCTGCCGCGTATTCTGGCAGGCATGAATCATTCACCACGTCAATGGACGACGGCGGCGATGGCGGGAATCGCCCTGCTCGTCGGAAGCCATTCCACCCGCGCCGGAGAAAGCGTCTTTGCCTGGACCTACACCACGGATTTACAGCCCAAAGGCACCTGGGAATTTGAACAATGGGTCACGCCCCGTTTCAACAAAGAGGCCGGCAGTTACAGCGTCTTTGACTTCCGCGAGGAAGTGGAATACGGGGTCAGCGACAATTTCCAGCTTTCCCTCTACCTGAACCATCATTATGTTTACGCCAACAAGGATTTCCCCGCCGAAGACCCGGCCAACCCCGGCCATCGCCTGCCCGGCGCATACGTCACCGGCGGCGAAGACGTCCATGCCGGACACAACCCCGACACGCCCTTCAACAGCTACCATTTCGAGTCCGTCTCTGCCGAGGCCATTTACCGGATTTGGAGTCCTTACGAAGACCCGCTGGGACTGGCGGTTTATTTTGAGCCGGCGATAGGCGACCAGGAAACGGAACTGGAAGCCAAGCTGCTGTTTCAGAAAAACTGGCTGGACGACCGGCTGATCTGGGCGTTGAACCTGAACTACGAACTGGAGTTCGAGAAAAACGACGCCGGCAGCTTTGACCGCGACGGCATGGCCGAATGGTTCAGCGGTCTGACCTGGCGCTTTGCGGCCAACTGGTTTGCCGGTCTGGAATTTTGGAACCACTACGAATTTGCCGACGCCACCGAGCCGGAGCATGCCGCGTTCTTCGTGGGGCCGACGCTGCATTACGGCGCCAAACGCTGGTGGGCCACGGTGGGTTTCCTCCGCCAGTTGCCCATCGGCGTGGCCATCAGCCAGGACAACCAGCAATTCGCTTACTACCACGGCTACATCTACGGCGACGAACACGAAGAATGGTACGTGCGCCTGAAAATCGGGTTTAACTTTTAACCCCTCGCGCTCCCCAGCCATGACCCACGACTGGATTCAGCGAATCATCCTTCCGCCGGCCATCATCCTCTCCGCTGGGGCGATTTCCGGTTACGCCACCACGTATTTGACGATGGAGCAAGCGCAGAAAATTTGTTTCCCCGAAGCCACGCAATTCATCCCCGCGGATGTCACCCTCACCCGCGCGCAAATCAAGGCCATCGAAAAAGACTCAGGCGTTCATGTGCGGTTGCCGACCGAAAAAGTCTGGCGCGCCATGAACGGCGAAAAATTTCTGGGCTGGATCATCCGGGACGAAGTTCTCGGCAAGCATGAATTCATTCAGTGGGTGTTGGCGCTTAACGGTGACGGCAGCGTGCGGCAGATTGAAATTCTCGACTATCGTGAAACCTACGGATCGGAAATCCGGGACGCCACCTGGCGCGCCCAGTTCCGCGGCAAACGGCACGGCGCCGAACTCAAATTGGACGAAGACATCAAAAACATTTCCGGCGCCACCTTGAGCTGCCGACACATTACCGACGGCGTCAAGCGCCTGCTGAGCTTTTATGAAATCGCGCTCAAAAAGTGAATTCCACGGGCTCGCGCTGTGGCGGCCGGGCGGAAAGTTTCGCCCGGCTGAAACGGCGGCCGAACATCACCGGCCGGCCGGTATTTCCCTGCGCCGCTGCCGGCCCTTGCTCGGCACGTTCGTCGAAATCACCGCCAGCGGGTTGCCGGAGAACGCACTGCACGCCGCCATCAACGCCGCCTTTGTCGTGATGGAAAACATTCAGAACCGGATGAGCGCGCACGACCCGGCCAGCGAACTTTCACAACTCAACTTCCGCGCGGCCGCGCGCCCCGTCGCTGTCAGTCGGGCGCTGTTTCAAATCCTGCGCCGCGCGGAGCGACTGGCTTCTGAATCGCGTGGCGCCTTCGATTACACCGTGGCGCCCACCCTCGCCCGCTGGCGTTTTCTGCCGGCGGCGCTGCAGCGCAAAGACGCCGGCCATTGGCGCGACGTTTTGTTATTGCCCGGACGCACCGTGTATTTTCGCCGGCCGCTGGCCCTGGACTTGGGCGGTATCGCCAAGGGTTTTGCCGTGGACGCGGCCGTTGAGAGTTTGCGGCGCCACGGCGTTCCCGGGGGCGTCGTCAACGCTGGCGGTGATTTGCGCGCGTTCGGCGCGGCGCCCGTTTCGGTACATTTGCGTCACCCGGCCCGACCGCAACTTCCCGCCGTCCGAATGGAAATTCATAACGCTGCGCTGGCGACTTCCTCACCCTGTTTCACGGAAAAAAATTTTCAGGGTCGGCGCGTCAGTCATCTGGTCCATCCACAAAAACGCGCGGCCGTGACCGGCGCCGTGAGCGTCTCGGTCTGCGCGCACGAATGTTGGCTGGCTGACGCGCTGACCAAGGTGGTTTTTAACGCGCCGGAACCTCTGGCCCGAAAAATTCTGGCCCGCCACGGCGCCGAGGCTCTCGTGCTGACCGCATGAAACGCCGGCCGTTCCAACTGGGAGGCCGGCAGAAGTTTTTTTTGCTTGCCGCGAGTGCTGCATTGTTTCTGTCGGGCATTTTTTGGGCATGGATTCAGCATCTGGACGAAGCAGGTCGGGCCGGCCCGGAACTGCGCCGTCTCAAAACCGGTCTCATCGCCCTTCACGGCTGGAGCGCAATGGTTTTTGTGCTGTTGCTGGGTGCGGTGCTGGTCAACCACGTCCGCCGCGCCTGGCACGCGCGCCGCAACCGGCCGAACGGCGCGTTCTTTCTGACCGCCGTGAGTTTGCTCACGCTCTCCGGCTACGCACTTTACTATACCGCCGATGAAAACTGGCGCGAGGCCATCAGCCATCTTCACCTCTGGCTCGGCGTAACGGCGCCTGCGCTTTTGCTTTGGCACATCCTCTCCGGTCGCCGGGCCACGAGACGGTCAAATATCCAGAGCACAGACCAAAGACGGTGACCGTCTGCCGTTCAAAAACAAAACCCTCGGCGGTGGCGCAGCGCCCCCAAAAACCAGCCTTCTTGCCCAGAAAAAAGACGGCTGTTCGGATGGCAGGTGGAAGTGCCTCCCGGCAGGAGCCGATCAAACCCCGGTTCAAACGCGGAGGCGATTGGAAATTTGATTTTGGCATTTCGCATTTAGCGAACAGGCTTTAGTTTTCCGGCGTTTGAAAACGCTGCATCAATATCTGACGGGGCAGGTACTGGCCGCATTGGTGCTGACGGTGGCGGTGTTCACCTTTGTGTTATTGTTGGGGAACGTGCTGCAGGAAGTTCTCAAGGTGCTCGTCAGCGGTCAGACGCGGCCTTTGCTGGCCCTGGAAGCGGTGGGGCTGCTGATTCCGTTTGCCGCCGTTTATGCGCTGCCGATGGGGTTCATCACCGCCACGGTGCTGGTGTTTGGGCGGTTCAGCGCCGATCAGGAATTGACCGCGGCGCGCGCCAGCGGGGTGAGCCTGGTGTCGTTGGTGGCGCCGGTGTTGCTGTTGAGCCTGCTCTGTTGCGCAGTCAGCGCCTGGTTCAATCTGGACCTCGGCCCGCGCTCGCGGGTGGCTTACAAAAATTTATTGTTGCGGGCCCGCGCCGATCTCCTGAATGCGTCCCTGCCCGCCGGCCGGGTCATTCACGATTTTCCCGATTACATTTTTTACGTGGAAAAAAACCGGAGCGGCAAACTGGAAAACGTCACCGTGTTCTGGCTGTCCCGCAACACGACGATTCATGCGCCGCGCGGCACGGTGACCGCCAGCGCGGCGGAACATCAGCTCACCCTCACCCTGACCAATGCGCAGAGCGTGACGGTGCTGGCCAACGGCAATGCGGTGATGACCTCGGTTTTGAATTATCCCATCACCCTGGACTGGAGCGCGCAAACCAATCGGACCGTCACGCCGGGCGTCAGCGACATGACCTTTGCGCAACTGCAGGCCGAACTGCGGACGCGGGAAAAACTGCTCGCCTTGCTGCCGGCGGGAACGAATTCGCCGGCTGTGTGGCGCGGGCAGATTCGCGATTTGGAAAAAATGCTTGAGCAGGTGCGCGTGGAAATGCATCGGGAAATGGCTTTTTCCTTTGCGTGTTTCAGCTTTGCGCTGGTGGGCATCCCGCTGGGCATCCGGCTGCATCGGCGCGAAACAAATATCGGCGTGGCGGTGGCATTGGGACTGGTCGTGGTTTATTACTGTTTTATCCTGCTGGGCAAGGCGCTGGCCGGGCGGCCGGAGTGGGCGCCACACCTGATTTTCTGGCTGCCCAATTTCATTTTCCAGGCCATCGGCGCGGTGTTGCTGTGGCGGGCAAACAAGGGCGTTTAAGCCGGAACACGGAACCGGCCGGCGCGATTCATCGCTTCGACGGTCCCCTGCCTCGCCTTCCCCGAAACACCTTCCCCACGTCCGCCTGATCCACCGGTTTGACGATCAGTTCGTCAATGTTCACGTGCGGTGGACGGCAGGCAATCCAGACCAGAATTTCGGCAATGTCTTCGGCGGTCAAAGGGCGCATGCCTTCATAAACTTTTTTTGCCCGCGCGGTATCGCCCTTGAAACGCACCAGGGAAAATTCCGTTTCCGCCAGGCCGGGATCCACCGTGCCCACGCGGATGCCGGTGCCGAGCAATTCCAGCCGGAGCGCGCGGGTGATTTGTAATTCACCGGCTTTGGCGGCGCAATAGGCCGCGCCGCCCTCGTAAGCGGTGTGGCCGGCCACCGAGCCGATGTTCAGGATGCTCGCGCCCGCGTCACGGGGCATTAACGGCAACGCGGCGCGCGTCACCCGCAAAATGCCCAGCACGTTCGTTTGCATCATCGCCTCCCAATCGGCGTCCCGCCCCTGAGCCACCGGGTCGAGGCCGTGTGCCCCGCCGGCGTTGTTGACGAGCACGTGCAAATTCCGGGCGGAGGATTTTGAATGTTGAATTTTCGTTTTCGCCCAGGCCATGAACGTTTCCACACTCGCCGTTTGAGTAACGTCAAGAAAATGGAAATGAGACTGCCCTGCCCCCGCCGTTTTCGCTGCCGCGGCAACCCTTTCCAGTCGTTCGACGCGTCGGGCGCCGAGCAGCAAATTGGCGCCCTCCGCGCCAAAGGCCCTCGCCGCGGCGGCGCCGAAACCGCTGGAAGCGCCGGTAATCAGAACCCATTTGTTTTTAAGCGACGACGACATGCGCGTGAATTGTAGATTGAACGGCCGTTCGCAGAATTTTTTCGCGTCCGATACGGGCGCGCCGGTTCACAGTAACCTTCCACACTGCCGGCGGCAATCGGAAATTCGGCGCGGTGTGGCAGGGCTGCACCGGAAATTTTCGTGCGTTGAAAATGGCGGTGCCTTGTGCCAGGCTTGCGCCCATGCCCTCGCAACTGATTGAAAATCACGGCATCATCGGCGATCTGCACACCG
>DASRCU010000313.1:0-1319 GCA_035652955.1 Verrucomicrobiia bacterium
GCGGCACGCTCCAGTACACCGGCGGCGCCGTGACCACTGATCGGCTCTTTTCCGTCGGCACCAACAGCGGCACGCTCGATGCCTCCGGCTCCGGCGCGGTCAACTTCAGCAACACCGGCAGCATGGCGTTCAACGGCCAGACCGGCACGCGCTCCCTCACCCTGACCGGCAGCAACACGGGAGCCAACACCCTTGCCGCGATCATCGGCGACAATGGCGGCGCCACCACCCTCAACAAGACCGGCGCCGGCGAATGGGTGCTGAGCGGCACCAACACCTATACCGGCACGACCAACATCACGGGCGGCACCTTGCAGGTCACAAACAGCAATGCCCTCGGCAGCCTGCCGGGTGGCGCCGTCAACATCTCCAATGGCGGCACGCTCGATATCGGCGGCGGCGCCGCCAATGCCATAAATTTCAGCACCAAGCAGTTCAATATTTCCGGCAGCGGCGTCGGTGGCAACGGCGCCATCGTCAACAGCTCCGCGACCAACAGCCAGAACAACGCTTTTCAAAACATTACTTTGACCGGCGATGCCACGATCGGCGGCTCCAGCCGTTGGGACATGCGCGGCGGAACGCCCGCGCTTAATCTCGGAACCAATACGTTGACCAAGACCGGTTCGAATCAAATCAGCATCGTCGCCGGGAATATCACCGGCAACGGCAATATCGTGGTGAACCAGGGCGAATTCGCCATCCAGACTGGCACGAACGCGACCGGAAGCGGCACCTTCACTTTCAACAACGGCGCGACCCTCGGTCTGTGGAATAACACCGGCAACGTCACGACCGCAATGGCCTTCAACGGCACCAGCACCGTTCTCAATGAATCCGGCGCTTCCACCATTGCCAGCCCCATGACGGTCAACGGGACCACCACGTTCAATGTCCTCAATGCTGGAACGACGCCTTCCCTCACCCTCACAGGCCAGCTGACGGTCAACGGTGCAGCCGTTTTTGCTCCCGCCTTGGGTACCTCGTTGACCCTCCAAGGCCCGCTGGCCGGCACCGGCACTGCCACCATGAATGGCGCCGGCAACCTTATCCTCGGTGCCAACCAGGTCTTTAACAGCACGCTGAACCTTAACGCCGGCACCCTCAGCCTGGCCGGTTTTGATCTCACGCTCACCACCCTCCACATTACTGGAAACTCCACCATCGATTTCGGCAGCGGCCTCGCCTCGATTCTCGATACCACCAACTTTCTCATTGATCCGGGCGTGACGCTCACCGTCACCAACTGGGCCAACACCCTGGATTACTTCTATTCCACCAATAATCCCGGTCTGACCTCCCTTTCTCAGATCGTGTTC
>DASRCU010000314.1:0-1942 GCA_035652955.1 Verrucomicrobiia bacterium
GAAATTTGTCTATGCCGGCAACCTGCCCGGCCAGGTCGGCGATTGGGAAAACACGCGCTGCCCGAATTGCTCGACTACTTTGATTGAGCGGTTCGGCTATTTGATCCGCGATTATCGAATCACGCCGGACGGAAAATGTCCGGCCTGCGCCACGGCGATTCCCGGCATCTGGCCTTCGCGCGGCGCGGCCGAAGTACGCTGCAGCCGCAGCGTGGCGGATTATTACCGTCGTCTGCCGCGCGCCGTGAAAATTTAAGTCGAGGCACGCCGCCGCGTTCCCAGCCGGCTGCTCCCATGCATTAAAGATGCACACAAAAGTGGAAGTCATCCGACCCGCCGCTGTTGCCGGCCGATTTTATCCCGCCGAGCCGGGACGACTCGGGCGAATGGTGGAGGAGTTTCTGGAACAGGCGCACGCCGACCCGGCACTAAACCCCAAAGCCATCATCGCGCCGCACGCGGCCTACCTTTATTCCGGTGCCATTGCCGGTTCGGCGTTTCGGGTCTGGACGGGAAAAAACCGAAATGTCCGCCGGCTCGTTCTGCTCGGCCCTTCACACTACGTCGCGTTTTCGGGGCTGGCGTTACCGCAGGCCGCCGCCTTTGCGACGCCGCTCGGCACCGTTCGCGTGGACGACGAGGCCACCGCGCAATTGCGCGCCCTGCCGCAGGTTCACGAATTCTCCGCAGCGCACGAACGCGAACATTGTCTCGAAGTCGAACTGCCATTCCTACAGCGGTTGTTTTCTGATTTCACCGTCGTGCCGCTGGTGATCGGCAACGCGACGGATGACGAAGTCCGCGAAGCGGTGGAACAAGTTTGGGGCGGCGACGAGACACGCTTTGTCATCAGTTCCGATTTGAGCCATTACCACGATTACCAAACGGCACGGCGGCTGGATCGGCTCACGGCGGATGCCATTGAACGCGCGCGACCGGAACAATTAACGTCTCGCTCCGCCTGTGGTTATCAGGCCATTCGCGGTTTTCTGAAGGCCGCCGGGCAACATCGCTTGAGCGCGCGAACGCTGGATTTGCGCAATTCGGGCGACACGGCCGGCCCCCGCGATTCGGTCGTGGGCTACGGCGCATTTGCTTTTTCGACAAGCTGAATCGGAAGCATGCGGCGCGGATTTGCCGGTCTGCCCCCTGGCCTGTTCCAGAAACTGCACCCGTCGCGAGTCGGCAACAGCTCGCCGGCCTCTTGGCGGAGCAGTTTGCTTTCGGAAATTCGATTAGGCGGAGCCGAAATGCAAAAAGAGAATGAACAGGTCCTGCTGCAAAGAAACTGCTCCGCATTCGCTGCAAATCCGCGCCTACGGCTGGCGCAAACGAAAAAGACGAGTCGGAACGTTGGTGACCGGCACCGCAAACTCAATCGTCGAACCGTTGCCCACCAAGGAAATAAAATCTCCCCACGCAGCCTCTGTCAAATCGTCATTGGTTTGCAAAGTGTAGCTCTGGCCGGAAATTGTCTGAAAGCCAAAATTTAAATTGCCTTCCCGAAGCACCGGAGGACGGAATGTCGGTGGCGTCGGCCAGATTACCGCGCCGGTAACGGTTAGGAAAACACCGTGATTGCTGTAGGTCACTTCTATGCCTGCAGGAAATGTCGGCGGCAGGGTGAATGTTCCACTTAATTTGGCGCAGGACAAGATTTGAAACTGGTCGCCGATGGCCGGCGTAAAACTGTTTGCTGGCGAGAGATTAAGCGTGCCGGCCAACGAGGCGCTGCTGTAGTAGTTGTTGTTCACGACAACATTCAACTGACCAAACTGATCGGTGCCGGTTCCGCCCAGTACAATATCCAGCGCGCCGTTGGTGGTTTGTATATAGGAACCGGTGACACGAAGACTGCCCAAACCATTGTTACCGGGTACCACCGCGGCGGCGTTAACAACGGTTCCGGTGATGCTGCCAACACCGGTTAGAATGCCGCCGT
>DASRCU010000315.1:0-3767 GCA_035652955.1 Verrucomicrobiia bacterium
AAAATGGCTGGCGTCCGCTGCTTCATTTCCGCCAGACCGGTCGTAAGTGCTCCGCAGGTAAGCGCGCACCCCGATACGTTGCTGCGCCCAGCGGTCCCACTGGCGGTAGGCGTCGTAGCCCACCGGCACGACCGGCAATTCTCCCGCCAGACTGGCAAGGCCGAAAATCAGGAAGGCTGCCGCCGCTAAACGTCTCCGACCGAAAACGGAGAATGTTGGGTCAGTGCCTCGCGCCACGCGCTTTTGGCGTCGCCTGGACCACCTGTTCATAATCCCAGCCGTTGTTCCGGCACATCGTCCGCACGTGCGCATCCCATGCAGGCTCGGCTTTGGGACGGCCGCCGACGAAACAGTCCACCGCCAGATAACGCAGCGGGGTTTTTCCGGTGCATCGAATCGAGTGGAGCGTTTTGCGCGGAATCCGCACCACATCACCGGCTCGAACCGGAAATTTTTTTCGCGGCCCGCCGATGTTTAAAATGCCCGCGCCTTCCAGAATGTAAAAAATCTGTTCGGTATCGTCATGCCGATGGAGGGGTGGCGCCTGGCCGGGATTCAAAACAACGACGAATACTTCGGATGTTTCCGCGTCGGCGCGGTCCATCACCAGGTCATTGATATGCGTTGGGAAACGGTAACGCCTGGCCTTCGAGGTGGGGAAAACGAATTGCATGGGTTCACTGCGGCTTGACGGCGCCAAACGAGGGTGGCGCGGCGTGGGGACCGGTGCCCCAGGTGGAGGGCGCGGCGCCGAGATGGAAATCCAGGGTTCCGCCCGCCGCCAATTCCGACCACGGAATCCACAAACGATTCCAGTCGCGCCCGTTCACTTTCAGACTTTGAACGTAACAATTTTCCGGCGAGGCGTCCTGGCCGAGGATGCGGATCGTCGCGCCGTTTTCCAGATGAATGGTAACCTTCGGGAAAAGCGGGCTGCCCGCCACAAAACCGGCGACGCCGGGAATTTCCGGATAAAGCCCCAGCGCGGAAAAGACATACCACGACGACAAGGCGCCGGCGTCGTCGTTGCCCGGCAAACCGTCGGGCCGGGCGATGAACAGCTCATTTTGGATGCGGCGGACGACCCGCTGCGTGCCGGCAGGGTCGCCGGCAAAATCATAAACCCACGGCGTTTCTTCGCAGGGTTCGTTGCCCATGAACGCGGTGTCGGCGCCCACCCCGCCATTGAGGCGGGTGAAAAAATGGTTCAGCCGCGCCACGGCTTTTTGGGCGCCTCCCAGTTTCTCAATCAACTCGCCCAGGTTGAAGTTGACCATCCAGAGGTATTGGGCGGCCGTGCCTTCGACGAAGCCTTGTTTGGTCGCCGGCGAAAAATCCTTGAGCCACGAGCCGTCGGCATTTTTGGGCCGGAGCAGGCCGGTGGATTCGTCAAACAAATTTTTCCAGTTTTGGGCGCGGTTTTGATAGGTGAGGTATTTCTGCCGATCGCCGAGCGCCTGGGCAAATTGCGCCAGGGCGAAGTCGTCGTTGCAGTATTCCAACGTGACGGAGACCTGGCCGGGCACGTAACCCAGCCGGAGGTAATCGGCCAGTCCGGCGCGAACCTCGAAACCATCGGAAGTGGTTCCCGGCACGGATGCTCCCTTGTCCATGGCTGCCAGCGCGCCGGCGGTGTCGAATTGATTCGCGCCAAAGGCGTAGGCCGAGGCGATGATGGCGTCGTCGCCGTCGCCGACCATGCCGCCGGAATTGCGGTTGACCTGTTCCCAGCGCGGCAGGCCGCCGCCGTTGGTGCGCACGGTGGCATCCTGCTGGGCGTAATTGACCAGCGATTGCACGATGTCGCTGGTTTCATCCGGCACCAGCAGGGCGATCAGCGGCGCCAGCGAGCGATATTGATCCCACGCCGGAATGTTCTGATATTGATGATGACCGATGGGGAGATAATGCACTTTCCCGTCCATGCCGGGATAGGCGCCGTTGGCGTCGTCCAGCAGATTCGGGTGCAGGAAACAATGATACAGGGCGGTGTAAAAAACCCGTTTGGCCTCGTCGTCCCCGCCTTCGATTTGAATCCGGCTCAACTCGGTGTTCCACATGATCGTCGCCAGGCGGCGCACGGTGGGGAAATTCAATCCCGGATTTTCCTGCGCCAGGTTTGCCCGCGCATTTTCCAGGCTCACATAGGAAATGCCGACGCGCACCTGCACCACCGGATTGGTCGCGGTGTCAAAGGTCAAAATGGCGCCACAGTGGTTTCCGTCAACCTTCGTGGCGCTGAGGAGGGCATCGCCCTGCCAGGTTCGGGCAGTTTGAAGCGGGCGATCGAATTTTGCCGCGAAATAAACCGTGTAAAGCCGGCGGGCGCCGCCGATGTGGTTGGTGTGGCAGCCCGTCACTTCGTTGTTGGTGATGCAAACCAAACTGTCGGCGCGGATGAGCAGCGCGGCAGACGATTTTTTGGGAAAGGTCAACCGCGCCATGCCGGTGCGCGGCGTCGCCGTCAATTCCACCTCGATGCCGTTGTCGAGGCGGACACGATAATAGCCCGGCGATGCGGTTTCGTTCGTGTGCGAAAAGGTGGCGGTGAATCGCTCCCAGTCCGCACCGGGCGAGACGTCCACCGGTTGAACGGTCGGCAGAAACGGAATGTCCCTCAGACAGACCACGCCGCGCCCGCTGAAATGAGTCAAGCTGAAACCTTCAATGACATGGTCAGGATACCAATAGCCGCCGGCAATCTGATGCTGGTGCGTCGTGTCCGGGCTCCAGGCGACCATGCCGCGCGGGCAGACGGCGCCGGGGAAAACGTTGCCGGTATCCCAGCCGTAACCTTCGTGGAGCACGGGGTTGGGCGCGGTGCCGATGAAGGGATTGACCCATGAGGTCAGATCATTCGCCGACGTCGCGCCGGCGGCCCTCCCGGGAAGGACGCCGCCCGCGCCGACAGCCAAAGCCAAAACTAGCTTGACAAATTCCGGTTTCATAAAAGTCACGGATTTACTGGGACATTGAAGGTGGCGCGGCGTCCGGCGCACTGCCCCAGTTTGGATTCGGCCGGTCACCCATGACCAGTTCCAATCGCCCGCCGCTGGCAAGGTCGGCGTGACGGAACCAGGGGCGGTTCCAGGGCCGGCCGTTGAGTTTCGCCGACTGGATGTAGATGTTTTTTTCGGAATTGTTTCTGGCGATGATGACGAAATCTTTTCCGTTGCCCAGATGGATCGTTACTCTGTTAAAAAGCGGGCTGCCGAGGATGTATTCGGGGCGCGCCGGATTCACCGGATAAAATCCCATCGCGCTCAACACGTACCAGGCCGAGGTGGCGCCCTGGTCGTCCATGCCGGGATAGGCCAGGCCGTCCGGGTCGCTGCCGTAAAGCTCGCGCAAAATTTTTCGGACCACCGCCTGCGTTTTCCAGGGCTGGCCGGCATAATCGTAAAAATACGGCGTCTGCCAGTCCGGCTGGTTGCCCTGGCAATACTGGCCGAGCATGCCGGTTACATCGCGGGCGATGCCTTTGGGGTGATAGGGCGTGGAAAAAAATTCATCGAGTTTGGCGCAAAATTTTTCCCGTCCGCCGAGCAGCCGGATCAGCCCGGCCACGTCGTGCGGCACCAGCCAGAGCGTCTGCCAGCCGTTGGCTTCTTTCATCATGAAATTGTAGTAAGGCTCCTGGGGATCGAACGGCGAAATCCACGAGCCGTCCGCGTTGCGCCCGCGCATGAAGCCGATCGTCGGATCAAACACGTTGGTGTAATTGTGCGCGCGGGCCAGAAACATTCGGTAATCGTCCTCCCGGCCGA
>DASRCU010000316.1:0-2548 GCA_035652955.1 Verrucomicrobiia bacterium
TGCCAGTCGAGCGACAAATGCGGGACCTGGCCGCCGCGTTTCTGGCGCTGCGACTTGTCCCATTCGTTGGCCAGGAAATGTTTCAAGGACGCCAGCAGGAAGGCGCGGAAACGCCCGCGCTCGGCGCTCAAGCCGGCGAGATAATTCCTGGCGAGGAAGCGCGCGAAGAACGCCTGGGTCAAATCCTCGGCATCCTCCTTGGAGTAACCGCGTCGTCGGACATAGGCGTAAAGGGGGAACCAGTACGTCCGGCACAATTCCTCCAGCGCGCGGTCGGCTTGCGGCGTGGAACGCTGGCCTGCCGCAAGCACAACCGTCCAGTGCGTTGTGGCGAACACATCGCCCGGCGCGGACAAAGACCGGCTGGAAGATACGGAACTCAAATCAGGTCATTGATCGCTGGTTTTGAACGTCAGCAGGTAAGGGATGGCGGCATGACCTTGTCTGTCGCGGAATCCGTGGAAATTCTGGCTATTGATCCACCAGCCGTAGGTTTTGCCGGGATCCAGCTTTACCTTCATCACGCAAGTCCGACGGTCCTCCAGATAATGCGGCTTGCCGAGTGATTCCGGCGTGGAACCTTTCCAAGCCGTGCCCCAGCTCCACGACTGATCGGTCATTTCCTTGCTGAAGGTGATCCGGATCTCGAATTCACCCGGGGGAACATTGGTGCTGCCGGCCTCCGGCACGGTTTTGACGACAACCGGCGGGAAGGCGTCCACGTCCTGTGCACGGCAGATTGGCGCAGCAAAACCGCATACGATTCCAGCAATGAGAGTTGCAATGAATGTTTTGTTTTTCATGTTGACTCCTTTTTTAACGGGGTTTGGTCTGAAAGATCAGCAGATACGGCACGGCGGGCCGACGGGCTTGATCGGTGAAATTTTTGAACCGGTCGCTGTTCAGCCACCACGCGTAAGTCTTGCCCGGCTCCAGCCGCACTTTCATGACGCAGGTGCGCTGGTCAGTCAGATAATGCGGCGGGCCGACGGATTCCGGCGTGGAATTTTCCCAGGCGCTGGACCAGCTCCATGAACCGTCGGCCATCGGCTTGCTGAAGCGCACGCGGATTTCCGTTTCGCCCGGCGACACCTCGCGCTCACCGGATACGGGAAAGGTTTCGACGACGACGGGCGGTTGTTCAGCCAGTGTCAGGTCAGCTTCGGAAAAGGCGGCGTTCGCTTTCAGCCAGGCTTCAGGCCGGTTGAGTTCAGCCTGATCGGTGCGCAGGCAGCCGTAACCGATAAACGCTAAACTCAAGGCCAACAAACCGAATGATATTCCGAGAAAAATGCGCTTGACGAGGCTGCCGGCTGGACGCGCCGTTCGGATGACGGACAGCGGCACTGCTTTCCAGTCCGGTTGCGGTTTTTCACCCTCAACCTCCGAGCTGTGAATGGCGCCTGAGGCGGCGCCGAACGGTTTTCCGACTGGCGGGGCATCGCTTGGTGAAGCTGCGGCGGCCGGGTTTCCTTGATCCGTTGCTATGATCTCCACCATCGTTTTTACTTCGCTGACCTGCTGATAACGCAACTCCGGTTTCTTCTCCAGGGCTCGCAGGACGACCTCATCCAGCCGCACGTCAATTTGCATCCCGCCCACGCGGGACGACGGCGGAACGATTGGTTTGCCGGGGAGTTCGCCGGTGAGCATCTGGTAGAACACCACGCCCAGCGCGTAAATGTCCGCACGATGGTCCACGGCGCCGGGATGCTCCTTCTGCTCCGGTGCCATGTATTGCGGCGTGCCCATGATTTTGCCGGCCGCGGTCAATTCGGCGGTAGGGCGCGTGGCTCCGTGCGCGTCGCCTTCGGTTTGCGAGGCATCGGCGGGCAGAGGAGTGCCCGCCCGACCTTCCACCAACTTCGCCAGCCCGAAATCGGCCACCTTCACGCGACCGCGGCGGTCGAGCAATATGTTCTCCGGCTTGATGTCACGGTGAACGATGCCCTGGTCGTGGGCGAATTGCAGCGCGTCGCAAATCTGCGGCACAATGGCCAGCGCCTCGCGCGGCGACACGCGACCGGCGTGGAGCAATTGGCGCAGGTTCACGCCATCCACGAATTCCATGAGGAAATAGAACAAACCGTCGGCGCGGCCGAAATCGTGAATCGTCACGATGCCCGGATGATTGAGCCTGGCCAGCGCTTTGGCCTCGCGAGCGAAGCGCCCGGCAAACGCCGGATCGTCACCGATACCGGGCGGAAGAATTTTGAGGGCGACGATGCGGTCCAATTCTTTTTGCCGCGCCTTGTAGACCGCGCCCATGCCGCCCTGGCCGATGAGTTCGAGGATTTCCAGTTGTGGAAATTTCGCGGCCAATTCGGCGACCGTCGGTGGTTGGAATGGCGACTGTTTCGCGTCGGTGACGGTGTCCGCCGCGGCGCCCTGTTTGAGCAGGCAGGCGGGGCAAAGGCCGGCCAGCACGCCTGCGGGCAGGGGCGCGCCGCATTGCGGACATTTGTTTCCTTCCGGCATGGGCTGGTCCAATTTTACCGTGTCTCTGCCTCCTTCAGAAGCAAAACCAGGAAGTTGTTACTGAACAAAT
>DASRCU010000317.1:0-29347 GCA_035652955.1 Verrucomicrobiia bacterium
TGCGAACCGTTTGACTTCCTCGGCGACATTTTGTGTTTTGTATTGGATGACGTTGTCGGCGCCCAGGCGTTTGCAGACGGCGGCCTTCGCCTCGGAGCCGGTCGTGGCAATGACCCGGGCGCCGAGGATTTTGGCCATTTGCAGCACGCAGGAACCCACCCCGCCACTGCCGCCGTTAACCAACAGAATCTCACCGGGTTTGACCTGCGCTTTGCCCAGGCCGACATGCGCCGTGATGCCCACCAGCGAGAGCGCCACGGCTTCCTCGTCGCTGACGTTGTCGGGAATGGGATTAAGCCAGTCTTCATCCACCGCCGCCAATTCCGCAAACGTACCCGGCCGGCCGTCCCAGCCCTGGCCGATGCACCAGACGCGGTCGCCCACTTTGAACCGCCTCACCTTTGCGCCGGTGGCGACGACCGTGCCGGCGAGGTCACGACCGAGGATGTACGGAAAACTGATTTTCGCCGCCACGGCGCCGCTGCGGATGTAGGTATCCACCGGATTCACATCCACGGCGCCGACTTTGATCAGGCACTGGTTCGGACCGGGTTGCGGATCGGGCAAATCGCCGTAAAGGATTTTTTCCGGTCCGCCCAGTTCGTTGATGTAAGCCGCTTTCATCACCGGAATTTTCAATTGGCCGAGGGAAATGTCAACCGGACCACACCGGCCCGCCCGGCGACCCGCTCATCCCTCGCCGTTAGACGTTGAATTTGAACAACATCACGTCACCGTCCTGGACGACGTAATCTTTGCCTTCCATCCGGTAAAGTCCCTGTTCGCGGGCGGCGGCGATGGAACCACACCGGATTAAATCCTCGTAGGCGACCGTTTCGGCCTTGATGAAGCCGCGCTCGAAATCGGAGTGAATTACCCCGGCGGCTTTCGGAGCGGTGTCGCCGGCCTGAATGGTCCAGGCGCGCACTTCCTTTTCGCCGGCGGTGAAAAAGGTGCGCAATCCCAGCAAATGATACGTGGCGCGGATCAAATGTCCCACGCCGGATTCGGCCACGCCGAGTTCCTGGAGAAATTCCTTCGCTTCGGCCGGCGACAAATCGGCCAGATCACTTTCCAGTTGCGCACTGAGGACGACGGCCTCGCAGGCCAGATGCGTCTTGACGTAGTCGGCCACAGCCTGAACGAACTGATTTTTGTCCGCGGCGGCCAGGTCGCTTTCCTTCACATTGCAGGCAAAGATCGTGGGCTTGTCGGTGAGCAGGAAGAAATTTCGGGCAATTTGTTTTTCTTCGGGCGTCAAGGAAACGGTCAGGGCCGGTTTGCCGGCGTTCAAAACCGGCTCCAGCCGGGCCAGCACGGCGTCCTCGGCCAGCGCGGATTTATCCCGGCGTTTGACGTCTTTGGCCAGCTTCTCGCGGCGGCGGCGGACGGTTTCCAGGTCGGCCAGAACCAGTTCGGTATGGATGATTTCAATGTCGCGAACGGGGTCAATCGAACCGGTCACGTGGTGGATGTCGGGGTCTTCGAAGCAGCGAACCACTTGGACGAGGGCGTTCACCTCGCGGATGTGCGAAAGGAATTTGTTGCCCAGTCCTTCACCGGCGCTGGCGCCTTTCACGAGACCGGCGATGTCCACAAATTCAATCGCCGCCGGAATGATCACCGAGGTTTTGGCGATTCGCGCCAGCGGTTCCAGACGCGGGTCCGGCACGGTAACGATGCCGACATTGGGTTCGATGGTGCAAAAGGGATAGTTGGCCGCCTCCGCCTTGCGCGAGCGGGTCAGGGCATTGAACAAAGTGGACTTGCCCACGTTGGGCAGTCCGACGATTCCAGCTTTGAGCATAAAATTTCAAACCAATCCGTCCGGCGCACAAACGCCGCGTTTCAAATCCGATGCCGCGCCAGTTGCCAGACAATATGTCCGCCGTCCAGCAATCCGGCGAGGATCAGGCACAAACCCGAAAAATGTTCCATCCGCAGCAAGGTTGATTCGCTGAAGCGGCCATAGCCGCGCGAAATGGCAAAGCTCAATCCCAGGAACCACGTGTTGAAGCCCAGTGTGACGCCCCCCACGCAAGCCGCCTTGGCGGCCAGCGTGTCGGCCACCCAGTCGTGCGCCATGAAATTTCCCGACAGGACAATCCACAGCAGCAGCACCCCCAGATTGCCCATCACGCGCACAAAGCCCGTGGCAAAGGCCGAATGCGGCTGCAGGCTTTTTTCCAGGCGCGCTTCAATTTTCTCGGAAGCCCTGTCGAACCGGCTGGCCGTGCGGAGGCTTTGCGCCGAGAGGAATTTCAGTCCCAGAAACAGCAGAAACACAAATGTGCCGACCTCCATCGTGGCCTTGATCAGGCTGTGATCGAAAAAGGACGAGAACCCCGTGAACGCAATGGCGCAATAAATAGCCTCCATCACCGACGCGCCCAGGCCGACCAGCCACGCCCATTTGAACCCGCGCTGGGCGCCTTCGTTGAGAATAGTCAGGTTGATCGGCCCCGGCACGCACGAGAGCAGCAGTGCGAACAGGTAGCCGACGAACGCGGCCAGCGGGATGGGCGGCCAATCAGGCATGTTACCGGGAAAACACCGAACACCAAACGACAAACCCCGAAACTCCACGACCATCCACCGGCAGTCCGCCCCTTGGGCGTTTGGCGCACAGTCTTTGATTTTCAGCGTGTTTCAATTCAACCTTCCTCATCGTCCTCTTCAATTTCGCGTCGCCAGGCCCGCGAGAGGCTGGGCCGCACAAAGCCGTACACCAGATACAGCGTGAAAAATGCCGGCAGCACGTAATACAGAATCCGGTCGCGCAAGACCAGCAGCGCCCCGATGAACAGCGCCGCCAGAATCATTTTGGTGAAGGTGCTGGTGGAACGCAATCCCAGCGATTTGAAGCTCGGATAACGCACCCGGCTGACCATCATCGCCGACAAAAACAGGAGCACCACGGCGATGAAATAATTCCACGCCCCCAGACTTTTTTCCTTTTCGTTGAAATGAATAATCAGCAGCGTCAGCGATGCCACCAGGCCCGCCGCCGAGGGGATGGGAAAACCCAGAAAATCCTTGCCTGCGCCCGGCAGGTGCAGGGCCGCCAGCACGTTGAACCGGGCCAGCCGGAACGCGCCGCACAACAGATAAATCGAGGCAATGAACCAACTGATTTGCCGGTGAGGACCGAACACGTCCGCCAGCACCACGCGCTGCACCAGGAACGCCGGCGCCACACCAAAGGAAACCAGGTCCGCCAGCGAATCGAATTCGCGTCCAAACGGGCTTTCGACGCCGCCCATCCGCGCCACGCGCCCGTCAAACAGGTCAAAGATGCACGCCAGCAAAATGAACGCCAGCGCCAGCTTGATGGGCACCCAGTTCACCGCGCCGGTTATCGGGTCGGGCGTCAAATCCGCATCCACAATCTTCGTCAGTGCCACGAAGCCGCAAAAGAGATTGCCCGCCGTCAGCAAGTTCGGCAGAAAATAAATTTTCAGCCGCTGCTCCTCCGATTCTTCAGGCGCCGGCTGGGGAATCGGTTCGTTCATTGTGATTTCGCTTTCCCTCAATGCTGGCATGAGCCAGACCGCACTTCACGCCCAATTTTTAAGAATTTCCTGAAAGTTCAACACCGTTCTTTCCAACGTTCCGGTAATGGTTCAGCGTGGCGATTACCATTGGACGGGTGAGTTAAGCCGCTAATTCAATTGGTTTTTGGAGTTCTTTTGCGTTTCTTGTGCCGACGCCAGTTTTCGGTGGCGATTTCCAACTACCGGTTTTCCAGCCGGTCTTTGGGTCTCATCCAGCCAATGGCACCGGGCAGGTGGACGGGCTGGTCATGCTCGACGAAGGTCTGGACGACCTCGCGGGCCTGTGGCAGTGACAGCGCGTTTTAGGCCCCTGGCCTGTCCCCTCAGGGTGCGGCGGAAGCCTTCCGGTTTCCGTTGGATCACCGGTCATGCCTACTGGTCAACGCGGGGCGGGTCTGCCGGAAGCTGCTTTCGTTGCCCGATTCAATTTCAATTCAATCCAACGCCGCTACCACCGTTTCGCCGCCAATCACCCGGTCGCCCGGGTTCACCTTGATGCTGGCCCGCAGCGGCAGATACAACTCCACCCGCGACCCGAATTGAATCAACCCGATGCGTTCGCCGCGGCGCACTTCATCCCCCGGCGCCACCCACGGCACGATTCGTCGCGCAATCAGGCCGGCGATCAGCCGCACGCCGATTTTTTCGCCGGGCGGCTCGGCGCAATCCAAACCAATCAGGACGTTTTCATTGAATTTGGCCGAGTCGGTCCGCAGCGCGTTCAGATACTGGCCGGGCGTGTGTTTGAAAAAGGAAATTTTCCCGGCGACCGGCGCGTTTTGCACGTGGACGTCGAAAATGGACAGAAAAATTGAAATGCGCCGGCACGGCCCGCCCATGAACTCCGGCTCGACGGTCTGGTCAATCACGTCCACCCTGCCATGCGCCGGGGCGATTACAAGGTTGGCGGCGGTGGGCACCAGCGGGTCGGGGTCGCGGAAGAAGTAAAGCGTGAACGCCGCAAAGAACACCCACAACGCCACCAGCGGCCACGTCAGAAAATTCAGAATCAATGTGCCGAGGTATTTGCCCAGCAACGCGCCGACCAGCACCAACAGGAGCGCCGCCAGTCCCACACCAATAAGTTTAAGCCCAGCCAGCGTCGCTTTCCCGGAATGTTTCACGGCAGTAGAATAAAATTCCGCCTCCCCGCTTGCAATTCGGCATTTTCGAGGCAAGTTGATGCGCCGTTGTCAATCGGCGGGGCCGTTCGCTTCCCGGGCAGCCGTCCGGAAAATCAAAGCCCGTCGGCACGGGTGCTGTGCCCTGCCGTCAACGGTTTGAACCATCATCCCAAACCAAAAAATAAAAAAAATAATAAACCTGGAGAGAGAAAGAAAATATGTCACTGCATACGCCTGATTTGACTAAGCATCCGCCGCGCAGCCCGCGCGTGCGGCTGGGCGGTTACGTCATCCTGCCCCGCATGCTGGACAAGGGCCGCGCGACGCTCGCCGGAAAAAATGGCGAGTACAAATACGCCTGCCCGCTGGACCAGCGGTTTCTGGAATTTGTCGGCCTCGACCCGGAAGCGCTGAAGGCGCAGTTAACCAAGAGCGACGGCGAAGTGCTGTCGTGGATTCAAGCCAACGCCCGGCATCAACGTGCGCCGCATGAAATCGCCGCCTGGTCGGCCTGGCAGGAACAACGGACGCCCAGCGACGTGGAATCACGGGAATTTTTCAACGGCATCCACAAAAATATCGGGCCGAACCGCGAAGATATTTCCACGTGGTTTGACCTGCTGGATTGGGACGACTACGTCAGTTTCGGCGGCCGGGCGTGATTCCCCGTGGCGCGGAAACGGGAACGGACGGTTTGTTCCCGTTTCCCGCTCCGGCGGGGGAAATCAGGCGGGGATCATTCCGGCTTGGCCGGAGAGAGTTCCGCAGAAATCGCTGCCGGCGCGGGTGCGGCCGGAGATTCCGTTTTCCAGGGAGCAATGGCTTCAATGCGGTGCCGGTGTTTGGCGCCGTGCAATTCAAATTCCACTTCGTCGCCCACTTTGTGGTTGAGCAACGCCGCGCCGACGGGGGAAAGGTAGCTGATAATGCCCTGGTCCGGGTCCGAATCCCAGGCGCCGAGGATGATGAAGGTTTCCCGCTGATTGGTCGCCAGATCCGTCGCTTCGACGACGGTGCCGATGCTGACCACGTCGGTTCGGGGATTGGAAAAATCCGTGCCGCGGGCGCGAGTCAGTTGTGCTTCCAGTTCGTCCTTGCGGCGCATGAGGATCTTCTGCATTTCCTTGGCGGCCTTGTATTCGTGATTTTCGCTCAAGTCGCCGTAGCTGCGGGCGATGGCGATTTCGCGGGAGTTGGCGGGAATTTTTTTCTGGACGAGTTCTTCGTATTCGGCCTTGCGGCGTTCGAGGCTGGCCCACGAGACCAGCAGCGCGGTGTCCTGCCGCGTCTGCTCACCGCTGATGAGCGACTGGATGGCGGGATGGGCCTTGACCAGCCGCGCCAGCAGCGAGCGCTTGTCCATGTCGTCGAATACGGTCGAAAGTTGCAAGGCACGGGTCAAATCCTTGATGACTTCGATATCGGCGCCGGCCGTCAGTTCGCCGAGTAATTCCGGGTCGTCCAGGATGAATTCACGCAGGCGGTTGGAGCGTTTTTCGTTGAACTGGTCGCGTTCCATCGCCGTGAGCATGGCGCGAAAGACTTCCGGGCCGAGGATGTCGGCAAAGGCGTCGCTGCGATCGCGGCCCAGCCAGAGCAGCAATTCGCTGCCGGCGGTGTGCTGGCTGATGAGACGCGCGAGCGTTTCCTTGAGCGCCTCCATTTTGCCGCCCTGGATGAGCAGGTGGGCAAATTCGCGGCACAATTTGGCGGAAACGGAGTTCAGCGTGTTCAGAAGGATTTCATGCCAGTGATCGGGCTGGGCCGCTTTGAACGAGGCCAGGGCGTGATGATGTTTGGCCGCGGGCACGGCTTCGAGCAAGGGGCCGAATTTGATGCCCTCCTGCTGCCAGATGTGCGCGGCGGAGATTTCGTTGGCCTCCGGCGGCAGGCCGGCGGCCTGGCGCAAATCGTCGCGGATAAAAATGGCTTCCAGCGCCACCGCCGGCTGCGTCCGCTGGTGTGAAGCGATGTCGGCGTTCAGGGCGGTGATGACTTCGCCGGCCACGGCGGCTTTGTCCGGCAGTTCCGGAACCATCTTCAAAATCTCCGCGGCTACGGCAATGCGGGCCTTGAGGCCTTTGGCGGCGCGAAAATCCGCCAGCAGCCGGTCCGCCAGCGACGTTTCCTGCGCCTGATAGACAATGGGGTCGGTCTTTTTCAACGGCACGATGAAGTGACCGTCCTTTTTCATTTCGCGCCGGGCCACTTCCCACCACTTTTTCCAGTCGTCGCGGATGACATCCGGCACCAGGACTTGTTGAATCTGTTCGGCGGTGGCCTGGCCGCCGTAGGAATGGAGCACCAGCTTGATCAACTCCAGATGATGGGCGGCCATTTGGCGGACGGCTTCCAGATCGTTGGCCTTCCGCGCCAGAATGTGGTCTTTGGGGATGGGTTTGAGCGTCTCGGCGGCAAAGGCCAAATCCATCGTGTGACCGGGTTTGCCGGGAAAATCAATCGTGAACTGCGCAAACACCGTGTCCACCGCCCGGATGCGCCCCAGCCCCCAACTGCGGTGCAGGCAACAGCCGCTCTCGGCCAGTTTCGTGAGCGGTTCCACGTGGCGCCCCTCAATCTTCCCGGCCGCCGCCAGCTTTTCAAACTCGGCTCTCATAAACAAATTGCATCGCTTTTCCCCGTCGTGAATTCAGAATATCCATATTAAACGTGGTGAGCGCACAAAATCCAAGAGAAATTGCAGCCCGGATTCTGCGGGAAGCGCGCGCCGGTGCGCCCGCCTTCACCGAAGAACGCTGGGAACATACCATCGCGCAAACGGAATTGTCGCCGGCCGACCGCGCCCTGTGCCGGGAATTGGTCTTCGGCTGCGTGCGGTGGCGCGCCACGCTGGACTGGCTGGTGGCCCGCAAAACCGGCGGCCGCAAACAAAACCCCGCCCTGCAAAATTTGTTGCGCCTGGGTCTTTACCAGATTTTCTGGCTTGACAAAATTCCGCCCCACGCCGCCGTTCACGAAACCGTGGAATTGACCAGGCGCCTTGGCCTCGCTCCACAGGCCGGTTTCGTGAACGCCCTCCTGCGCGCTTATTTGCGGGAATTCGACGCCACCGAGCAGGCGTTGAGCGACCTCAAAATCTCCGACCCCGCCCTCGGTTTTTCCCATCCCCGGTGGCTTGTCGAAAAATGGCTGAGCCGTTTCGGTGTCGAAAACACCCGCCGGCTGCTGGAATGGAACAACACGCCGGCCGGAACATTCGCCCGCCTCAACACGCTGAAACTGCCGGCGTCGGCGGACCCGGCGCGCCCAATTGCCGCCCCCGCCGTGTCCTTGCTGCTGGATCGCTGGCGCGAGGAAGGCGTGACATTCAATCCGGTCTGCCGCAATTGGCTGCCGGAGAACCTCGTCTTTGAATTGAAATCGCACCCGCCGCTGGCTTCCCTCGGCAGCTTGCGCGACGGCTGGTTTTACATTCAGGACCCCGGCACGCTCCTGGCGCCGCTGGCATTGAATCCCCAGCCCGGCGAGGTCCTCCTGGATTTGTGCGCTGCGCCCGGCGGCAAAACCACCTTCCTGGCGCAACAGATCAACAACGTCGGCCGGATCGTCGCCTGCGACGTGTCCGAGAAACGCCGGCAGCGACTCCGGGAAAACTGTTTGCGCCTGGGCGCCGCCTGCGTGGAAATTGCGCCCCGTTCCCAACTGAAAATTCAATATCCCACCTTTGACCGCATTTTGATTGACGCCCCCTGTTCCAACACCGGCGTGTTGCGGCGGCGCGTGGATTTGCGCTGGCGCCTGAAACCGGAAGAAATTTCGCGCCTGCAACAGACACAACTGGATTTGCTCCAAACCGCCCCGCCGGCGTTGAAACCCGGCGGCGTGCTGCTCTACAGCACCTGCAGCCTGGAACCGGAAGAAAATGTCCAGGTCGTGGACGCCTTCCTGCGCGAACACCGGAATTTCCGGCTGGAATTCCAGCGCCAACTGCTGCCGTTTGCCGACGCCGTGGACGGCGCCTTTGTTGCGCGATTGCAAAAATCACCGTAACCTGAACCGGCATGGAGCTGGACTTGGAAAAAGACTTTGCCGATCGCGCCTACGCTCTGCTGGTGAACCTCGTCACGCCGCGGCCCATTGCCCTGGTGACCACGGTCAGCGCCAACGGCGCCATCAACGCCGCCCCTTTCAGCTTCTTCAACGTCCTGGGCGCCCGGCCGCCCATCGTTGCCTTCGCCCCCGGCGACCGCGACGACGGCACGCCCAAGGACACCGCGCTCAACATCCGCGCCACCCACGAATTTGTCGTCAATCTGGTGGACGAAGCCCTGGCGGAAAAAATGAATTTGTGCGCCGCCTCGCTGCCCTACGGCCAAAGCGAACTGGAACACGCCGGCCTGACCGCCGCGCCGTCGTCGCTCGTCAAACCGCCGCGCATCGCTGAGTCTCCCGCCAGCCTGGAATGCGTCGAGTGGGGCACCCTGCACATCGGGGAAAATCGCGTGGTCATCGGCCTGGTCAAACGACTGCAGGTGCGCGACGAATTGTTCGACCCGGTCAGGCGGCGAATTCGTGCCGAGAAATTGTTCACCATCGGCCGCCTGGCCGCGCCGCATGGATACTGCCGCACTCGCGACCGGTTTGAAATGATCCGGCCGAAATGAGGCAGTAAATCAGGACGCCGCGTCCCGGATTTCCACCTGTTTTTTGCGCGCAAACTTGACGCGTCCCCGGCGGAAAATTATTCTGAAACGACTGGTTGGTGGTCGTAGCTCAGCCCGGTTAGAGCCCCAGATTGTGGATCTGGCTGTCGCGGGTTCAAATCCCGTCGGCCACCCCAGTTTTGTTGGAATTTTTCAGAAAAACGGAATCCGTTCCGCCGACAGCGTTTTCCACGTTTCTGCGCGGAACGCGGAGTTTTCAGACGAATTTCCGGGCCGCCAGACTCGCGTTGTGCCCGCCGAAACCGAAGGAGTTGTTGATGATGGCCTGGACTTTCATTTCGCGCGCCGTGTTGGGCACGTAGTCCAAATCGCATTCGGGGTCGGGTGTTTGATAATTGATGGTGGGGGGGACGACGTCATGTTTGATGGCCAGGGCGCAGACGGCCATTTCCACCGCGCCGGCCGCGCCGAGCATGTGGCCGGTGGCGCCTTTGGTGGAACTGACGGCCAGTTTCCGCGCATGCTCGCCAAAAACGGATTTGATAGCCTGCGTTTCGGCGATGTCGCCCTGCGGCGTGGAGGTGCCGTGGGCATTGATGTAGGAAATGTCTTCAGGGCGCAGACCGCCGCTGCGGAGGGCCATTTTCATGCAACGCGCGGCGCCTTCGCCGCCGGGCGAGGGGGCGGTGAGATGATACGCGTCGGCGGTGTTGCCGTAGCCGGCCAGCTCACAATAAATTTTCGCGCCGCGCCTCTTGGCGTGTTCCAGCTCCTCCAGCACGACAACGCCCGCGCCTTCGCCCATGACAAAGCCGTCCCGGTCCTTGTCGAACGGGCGCGAGGCATGCTGGGGGTCGTCATTGCGCGTGCTCATGGCCTTCATCGCGCAAAAACCGCCGATGCCGATGGGCACCACGGCGGCTTCGGCGCCGCCGGCGAACATCATTTGCGCCTCGCCCATTTTGATGGTGCGCCAGGCTTCGCCGATAGCGTGATTGGCCGTGGCGCAGGCCGAGCAGGTGGCAAAGTTCGGCCCGCGCAGATCGTAAAACATGGAGAACAGGCCTGACGCCATGTTGGAAATGAGCATCGGAATCATGAACGGCGAGAGCCGGTCCGGTCCGCGTTCGAGCAACACCCTGTGCTGCGCGGTGGTGGTTTCCAAGCCGCCGATCCCCGAACCGATGATCACGCCGATCTCATCGCGGTTCAACCGGTCGAGGTCGGCGCCGGCATCCTGGAGGGCCGCCCAGGCGGCATACACGCCAAATTGCGAATAACGATCCGTGCGCCGGATTTCCTTGGGCGAGGGAAAGGCGGGGGTGGGATCGAACTGCTTCACCTCGCCGGCAATCTGTGTGTCGAATGGCGAGGCGTCAAACGTCGAGATTTTTTCGATGCCGCATCGGCCGTTGAGGAGATTGTTCCAGAAGACGTCGAGTTGATGGCCCAGCGGTGTCACCACTCCCAGGCCGGTCACGACCACGCGGCGGTCGGTCCAGTTGGTTGCCATAAAGTGAAACGGGGCAGCTTCACGGCGTCCAGGCCAGGCTGCCCCGGGATCGTCCAAAGCCGCCTCTATTTTTGGTTCTCTTCGATGTATTTGACCACGTCGCCGACGGTGAGCAGTTTTTCGGCCTGTTCGTCCGGCACTTCGATGCCGAATTCCTCTTCCAGCGCCATGATCAGTTCCACAATGTCGAGGGAATCGGCGCCCAAATCCTCCACGAATTTGGCTTCCGGCGTCACCTGATCGGGCTTCACACCCAGTTGTTCGACAATAATGTCTCTGACCCGCTGATCAATAGGTTTGTCTGCCATAATTTGCCTTGTTCCTAGCCGCCCGCGCCGGACTCGTCAAGCCTCGAATCAATTTTTTTCCGCTCCACTGCGTTCGCCGGACCGTTCCGCTGCGTCCCGCGTCAACCGGTCACATCACCATCCCTCCGTCCACCGTCAGGACCTGGCCGGTGATGTAGGCGGCCTGGTCGCTGGCCAGAAACAGCGCCGCCCCGGCGATGTCGTCCGCCGAACCAAACCGGCCCATCGGAATTTCCTTCAAAATCGCCGCCTTCAATTCGGCGCGCAACTCCGCCGTCATGTCTGTCTCGATAAAGCCCGGCGCTATGGCGTTGACGGTGATGCCGCGGGACGCCGCCTCACGGGCCGCCGCCTTGGTAAATCCGATCAAACCGGCCTTGCTGGCCGCGTAATTGGCCTGTCCGGCATTGCCGATCAGACCAATGACGCTGGAGATGTTGATGATGCGGCCGCGTCGCTGCTTGATAAAGGCCCGGAGGAAGGCCTGCGTCACCAGAAACGCGCCTTTGAGATTGGTATCCAGCACCGTGTCCCAATCCGTTTCGCTCATGCGCAGCAGCAATCCGTCGCGCGTGACGCCGGCATTGTTGACCAGAATGTCCACCGACCCGCAATCAGTGAGGATTTTTTCGGCGGCGGCGTTGACCGCGGCGGCCTCCGCCACATCCACGGCAAACGCCCAGGCCTTGCGGCCCCGCGCCCGAATTTCGTTGGCAATCTTCTCCGAATTTTCCGTCGTGCGCGAAAGGCAGACAATGTCGGCCCCCGCCTCGGCAAATTTCAAGGCAATAGCGCGGCCAATGCCCCGTCCCGCGCCGGTGATCACTGCTACTTGGTTTTGAAGCTGGTTCATGCGACGGGATTTTTAACCGTGTGGCCCGCCAAACACACGAAAAAATTATGCGCCGGCCCAACGGCCCGGCGGCACCGCCCCACCGCGCAAGGTCAGGCGGCGGCACGGCACGAACCCGTTGCCAACGACGGCGACCGTGCTACCCCAACATTTTCGCCGTTGCCTCCAAACTGGCGACGTCCGCGACGTTCAGCGTTTGCGCGTGTTTGTCAATCCGCTTGATGAAACCGCTCAGGGTTGTGCCGGGACCGAGTTCGATAAAGCGCGTGAAGCCCTGCGCCAGCAGCGTGCGCATGGATTGTTCCCACAACACCGGCGCGGTCACCTGTTCCACCAGCCGTTCCCGGATATGGCTCGGCGTGCCGTGCGGCAGGGCGTGGACGTTGGAGATCACCGGCACCGACGGCGAGGCGATGGCGATTTTCTCCAGTTCCGCCTGCAACTTCGGTTGTGCGCCGGCCATGAGCGGCGAATGATACGCCCCGGCCACCGGCAACGGAACGGCGCGCTTGGCGCCCCTGGCTTTGGCCTGTTCAACGGCCGGGGCGATTTTTTCCGCCGGACCGGAAATGACGATCTGGCCGGGACAATTCAAATTGGCCAGCGCCACGCCGGTCTGTTCGCAGATTTCGCGCGTGGATGCCTCGTCCAGGCCGAGGATGGCCGCCATGGCGCCGCGCGTGGCATCGCAGGCTTCCTGCATGAATCGGCCGCGGGCACGTACCAGGCGCAGACCGTCTTCAAAACTCATGGCGCCCGCCGCCGCCAGGGCGGTGAACTCGCCCAGGGACAATCCGGCGGCGGCTTCAAATTTCAAGTCCGGAACTGTTTCCTTGAGCAATTCAAAACACACCCAGCTCACCAGGAAAATGCCCGGCTGCGCGTTTTCGGTCCGGGTCAATTCGGTTTCCGGGCCGTGGAAACAAATCGCCGCCAGGTCGTACCCCAGCGCGGCGTTGGCGCGATCGAACCAGGCGCGGGCCGAGGGAAATTTTTCGGCGAGGTCCCGGCCCATGCCGACGGTTTGCGCGCCCTGGCCAGCGAACAGCAGTGCGGTTTTACTCATGCGGCGGAAAAGGAAACACCAATTTCGTGGTCAATGAAAGCAGCTTTTGAAGCCGGATGGTCAAAGGCAAAGGACGTCCCTCATCTGGCGCGCCGGGCGTTTCATTTTCTTTGATACTTCCCCATCAACTGCCCTTGTGCCAGCACGTGACCGGCCATCGCCTGGAGCAAATCCCGCTTCGCCGCGCCGGATGGCAAATCCAGCACCGCGTCCAGGGCGTAGAGCTTGAAAAAGTAGCGATGCGCCTTGCCGGGGGGCGGACAGGGCCCGCCGTAACCGAGGCGATGAAAATCATTGAGACCCTGTCTGGCGCCGTTGGCGAGGGAGCCGGAGGGGGGCGTGTTTTCCTCCAGCGAAGTTGCCGAAGCGGGCAGATTCCAAATGACCCAGTGCACCCAGGTGCCCGCCGGCGCGTCGGGGTCGTCGGCAATGAGCGCAAAACTTTTCGTGCCGACGGGCGCATTTTTCCAGGTCAGCGGCGGGGAAATGTCATCGCCCTCGCAGGTAAATTTTTGCGGAATGAACTGGCCGTCGGCAAAGGCGGCGCTGGTTAGTTGAAGATTCATGGGTGCTCCGGAAAACTGGCCGTGGTCCGCGCCGCAGGCCGCGGTCAGAACGGCCAGCCAGACGGCGGCGCAAAATGTCTGCAAACGGCGCATCGCCCTTAATTTCGTCGGCCGGCGCCGGAAGGCAAATAGAAATTTGCTGGCCGTGAAACGCCGAATCGGCGGGCGGCATCCACGTTTTACGCCTACGGTTTGACCACCTTGCGGAGCAGGGCGCGGATTTCCTGAAAATGCGGCGGTTTGCTCAACACACCGTCACTGGGGATGGACGCCGCCCCGTCCTCTTTGAGAAACGCGCCCCAGCCGGTCAGCAGAATGACGGGCGTGCGAGGGGATTGGCGTTTGACGGCGGCGACCACTTCGCGGCCGTCCACGTAGGGCATGCCCAGATCGGTGATGACCACGTGGAAGGGTTGACCGCGGTCGCAAGCGGTGCGGAAGGCTTCGATGCCCGCAGCACCGCCGTCGGCCAGGTCCACCGTGTGCCCGTCGCGTTCGAGCAGTTCCTTGACCAGTTCGCGCACCAGCGGCTCGTCGTCCACGCAAAGAATGCGCAGCGGTCCGGGCAGTTGTTCCTCCGAGTCCGTCCCCTGGCCGGCAGCGGGCAAGACCGTGACGGGAAAAATGAGCCGCACGGTGGTGCCGCGGCCGGGTTCGCTGTCCACTTCAATCTGGCCTTCGTGCCGCTCCATCACGCCATAAACCATGGCCAGCCCCAGGCCGGTGCCGCGGCGGCCCTTGGTGGAAAAAAACGGCTCCAGGCAGCGCCGGCGCGTCTCTTCATCCATCCCCACACCGGTGTCGCTGACTTCCAGGACGACGTGCGGGGAAGTTTTTTCGCGGCCTTTGAGGGCCGTTTCCACGGTGCGGGTGCGGAGGGTGATGATGCCGCCGGCGGGCATGGCATCCACGCTGTTGAGAATCAGGTTGGTGAGGGACTCGCGGATTTCAGTTTCAATGCCGGCCAGTTCCGGCAGCGCGGGATCCAGCTCGGTGCGAATTTCGATCATCACCCCGCGGGACTGGGGAATGTCGCGCCAGCGCGGACGGGTCATGGCCACGGCCTGCTCGACCAGCACGTTGAGGTTGATCATGGCCAGGGACTCGTCGCGGTCGCGGGGACGGTAGAATTCGCGCAACCGCTCGACGATGTGGGCGATGTCTTCACCGGCGGTCTTGATGTAGCGCAAATGCCGCCGGGTGTCGTCGCTCAAGTGCGGTTCGCCTTGAGCAATCAAATCGGCAAAACCAATGACCGGCGAGAGCGCATTGTTGATGTCATGCGCGATGCCGCTGGCCATCTGGCCCAGCGCCTTGAGCCGTTCCTGCTGCATGACGGTTTGCTGCGTGCGGCGCAATTCCTCGTAAGCCTTCCGCAAATCCTGATGCAACTGCACCTGATGAATGGCCAGCGCCACATGCGCGCTCAAACCGCGGATGAATTCCAGTTCGCGCGGACTGAAGCCATTTTCCGTCCGGCGCATCAGCACCATCAAACCGATAACTTTTCCCTCCACCGCCAGGGGCGCACCCACACTGGAATGAAAACCAGCCGCTTGAAACTTTGCTGTGACGGGCGCGCTCAGCCGGCGGGAGTCCGGATAATAAACCAGTTCGCCGTTCAGGCAGGAGCCGAACGCCGTTTGGCTGATTGGAACCACGTCCGGCACGCCCAGCGCCGCGGCGACCTTCCGGCTTTGCGGACCGCGGTGGACGAGTTTGAGCACCCCGCCGGCGGCATCCAGCAGATACGCGGCGCCGTAATCCAGCGGCAGATACTCCTCCAGTTGTTCCAACACCACTTGCAGAATGCTCTGGAAATCCTTCCGCTCGGCCATGGCGTAAGTGATTTGATTGAGCAGACCGATGCGGTTGAGCTGCTGCTGCAAATCGCGCGTGCGTTCCTGGACGCGCGCCTCCAGTTCGTCGTTGACCCGGCGCAGGGCCTCGTCCCGCTGCTGGATTTGCTCCAGCATTTCATTGAAGCCGTCCACCAGCCGGCCCAGTTCATCCGCCGATTCCTTGCGGGCGCGGAGGGAGTAATTTTTTTGCGTGGTGACCGCCCGGGCGGTTTCGGCCAACTGAAAAATCGGGCGGGTAATGAGCCGTTGCAGCCATGCCGCCAGCAACCAGGCCACCAGCAACGCTACCAGCCCCAGCCCGCTCAAATAGCCGCCGGCCTTCCACAACTGCCGGTGCAGGTCGCGCAAGTCCGACTTCAAATAAATCCAGCCCAGCGGCTGGCCGTCGGACAGAATCGGTTCGAAGCCGGCCAGAGCCTCGCGCGAAAAAGTCCAGCCCATCGGTTCGGGATGTGCCGGCACGGTTTCGGCGGCCTGGGGATCGCGCAGATACGGCGGCGCGAAACGATTGGTGCCCAGATAAAAACAGGCCGCCACAATGTTCGGCTTGTCCGCCAGCACGCTCAAGTACTCCGCCGCGGCGTTGGTGTCGTCAAACACCAGTGCCGCCGTGCTGCGCCGGCTGATGCCTTGCGCCTCCGCCGACAAGTCCTGCACCAGCGTCTCTCGAAAGGCGTGATCCTGGTAAATCAAAAACGCCACCGCAAAGCACAACAACGCCGTCGCACTGCTGGCCATGATGATCAGCAGCAACTTGGTTCGGATGGAAAATACGCGCACGTTCAACGATGAACCACAAAACGGCAACTCCGGCGGCAGCATTTTTCTTCCCGGCCAGCCGGTGCGGGTCGCAAGTCATTGCAGCAGCCGCCGCGCCAAGGTTAGCAACTTGGAACTGATTTTCAATCCGGCGGCCTGCGCGGCTTTGTTGTTGATGTCGAAATGCACCTGGTGATTTTCAATGACAAAATCAATCATGCCGCCGGCTTCGCAAAAGCCCGGCGTTTCGCCTACCGTTAGCACCCGGGCGCGGCGCGCCGCCTCCAGCGCCGCGGGAATCTGTTTCTGGGCTGCCGCGGGAATGAACAGGACATGACAGTTCGTCGCTTCTGCCGGCGTGTGGAGGATCCGGACGGTCACCGGGCGTCCGCCGATCTTCCGGCCGGCCACTATCGCCTGCAGACTGCCGCGAAACGGGTCGCTGTTCAGCACGCCAATGACCAGCGGCGCCTGGGCATCGGCAAACGCATTCGTCGGCCATTCCACAAATTTTGCGAAGTTGAGCAGAAACGCCGCCTTCACGTCGTATTCCGGGGGCCGGCTTTCCTGCGCCCGCGCGCCCGCGACCGACAAAAGCAAAAGGATAAAAATCAGCGACCCCAACGCCGCGCCGTGCCAGAGGAAACAGGAAATCTCGAATATCCCGTTTCCCGCCTGCGACCTTGCCGGAATTTTTTCGCGCGAGACCCTTGCCGGTTTGATGCCGGGTGTTGCCAGTTGAATGGTTGGGCAAACACGCCTCCGTCTTTCCGCCGCACGGCGCAGCGGCAGCAATTTTAATTGCTTTCCGACACTTTGCCGCCGGTCGCGGCATGGAAAAACAAACTTCATGGCCGGGTGCGGCTAGAATTGCCACGTGATTTCCCCAAAAACACTGCGCGGAATTTCCGCGGGCTGAATGGCCAATTCCGTGGGAATAAATTCCTGATGCTCGCCGTGGAGCAGATTGTGTCCGACCAGCGAGATTTCCAGGTGCGGGTTGATGCGCCAGGCCAGCCGCGCGTCCAACTCCCAGAAGCTGCCGAGGGAAACGCCCTGTTGCGGGAATTTCAGGCTGTCCACGAAACGCAACGCGGCGTCCGCCGTCACGCCGCCCGGCAAATCCAGCGACGAGCGCAGGGAAAACTGGTTTTGCGGGCTTTGGCCTTCGCTTTGCGCGGCGCTGGTGGTGTCTGAGCTGCCGGCGCGGGGATGCAAATTCATTTTCAGAAATGAGTAGGCCGGCGTCAGCCGCCAGCGGTTTTGGGCAAAGGCCGGACGCCAGGTGGCCGAAAGCTCCGCGCCATAACTGTCGCCGGTCAGGCCGTTGGCCAGTTGTTCGTGAACGGTCGGGATGGGCGCTGGTGAAAAGGACACGAATTCCACACTGCGCAGCCGGTTGTAATCGTTGTAAAACGCCGCCGCGTCCACCGAAAGATTTTCCGTGAGCGCGGCGCGCCAGCCGATTTCGTAGGCCAGCATCGCTTCCGACTCAAAGCCGGTATTGCCCGAAATTACGACCAACGGCGTCGTGGCCGTGGGCGGCTGATACTCGGTGATGTTTTCTTCCGTGCGCGAGGGCGTGCGCACGGCGCGCGAGACTGAGGCCCAAAACGTCTGGCTCGCCAGCGCGCGCGACGCCGAGGCGCGCCACGGCGTCCACCGCAGCCGGGCGCCCGGTTCCACTTCCCAGCCGGTGTAGTCGTTGTGCTCCAGTTTCGAGCCGAGCGTCAGGCTCAACCGCTCCGGCACCAGCGCGATTTCGTCCTGCGCGAAACCACTGAACAAATTCACCGTGTCGTGGAGGGGGTTGAACTGGATGGTGTCGCTGTTTTTCTGCTGATCGGCAGTGACGCGGTAGCCCAGACCCCAAACGATCCGGTGGCGGTCGCCGGCGGCGAACTCATTTTGCCAGCTCAAATCGAACGTGTGCCGCTGCTCGTCGAAAACGCGCGCCGCATCGCGCGTGGTGAAATCGTAATACGCCTGCAATTGAAAATCGGCCGAGTCCGAAATCGTGTGCCTCCAGCGGCCCAGCGCGTTGGCGCCGCCCACGCGCATGTCGTCGCGAATCTGGCTGGAGAGCGTTGGGCTGGCCGGATCGTAAATGGTCAACATCTCATCCACCCCGCCGAGGTAGCCGTCGCCTTGAAAGGTGAGCGTGTTGCCGCCTGCGGCGTTCCAATCCGTGCGCCAGCCGGCGCGGCCCAGTTGCCAGGGATCGTGCGCGCTGCCGCCGCCGGGCATGTCCGCGTTGTCGTGCGCGTTGTAAGTGGCGTAAAGGCGATAGTAGGCAGCGTCGCCGATTTTTCCGCCGTAGCGCGCCGCGATAGAGGCCAGGTCCTGATTTCCACCGCCGGCGCGGACCAGCCAGCCCTGGGTGTCGGCGGCGTTTTTGGTGAGGATGTTGATAACGCCGTTCATGGCGTTGGCGCCCCAGAGCGTCGCCCCTGGCCCGCGCACCACTTCGATGTGGTCAATGTCCTCCAGCATCGTGCCCTGCACATCCCAGACCACGCCGGCAAACAACGGCGTGTAAAGGCTGCGCCCATCCTGCAACACCAGCAGTTTGTTGGCGAACTGGTCATTGAAGCCGCGCACGCTCACCGCCCATTGTGCGGCGTCCATTTGCGCCACATCCAGTCCCGGCACCAGTCGCAGCGCCTCCGGCAGATTTTGCGCGCCGGAGCGTTGGATGTCGTCCGCCGTAACGACCGACACCGCCGCCGGGGTTCGCGAGACCGTTTGTGACGGGCCGAGAATGGTTACCGGAATTTTCATCAATTCCTCCGGGGACATGTTGGCCAGGCTGGCCAACTCTTCGTTTCGAGCCAGGAGGGTGCTTGGCACCGGGTCCGGCGCCGCGTCCGGCGCCGCGTCCGCGCCCACCGCGCGCTTGGGCATTCCGGCCATCAATGCCACGCCGGCGGCGGCCACCATCAGGCGCCCGCTGACAATGCCCGCCGAACGGGGCAGATGAAAAAGGGAGTGTTTCATTGGTTCACAACCGATTGACATTGGTTTGCCCCGCTGCAGCAGATTTTAAGCCATGAAATGACAACTGGTTGCGAAATCAAAAACTCCTTCAGTGAACGTCGTTCGGGCTGGCCGGACATTCGCCGGCCGTCTCAATTTTGGAATGTCGTCCAGAAATCGGAGCCAAGAGATACTTGGCGGCAAGCGGCCGGGCGTTCGTTGAGATTTTCCCCGATCCGGCAGGCGGTTTTTTAAGCGCGGGGATGAAATTTTTTGTGAATCTCGCGCAGCCGGCTGCTGGCAACGTGCGTGTAAATCTCCGTGGTGCTGATTTGCGCGTGACCGAGCAATTCCTGGATCACGCGCAAATCGGCGCCGTTCTCCAGCAGATGCGTTGCGAAACTGTGTCGCAGCATGTGCGGGGTGATGTTCCGCGAAATGCCCGCGCGCTGAATCCACTTTTTGATCCGCAACCAGAGGGTGACCGGCGCGAAGGCCGTGCCGCGTCGGGTTAAAAAGACATTGGCCGGGGACTGAGGTGTGACCAATCGGGGGCGCGCGCTTTCAAGGTAGCGTTTCAAGGCTTCCACGGCCTTTTGGCCGACCGGTACCGCGCGCTCTTTATTGCCTTTGCCGACGACGGTGAGGAACCCGGCGTCCAGATGCAATTGTTCCAGGCGCAAATTCTTCAATTCACTCAAGCGCAGGCCGGACGCGTAGGCCAGTTCCAGAATGGCGTAATCGCGCAGGTCTTCCGGCGAAGCCGTTCCGGGACACCGGAGCAGTTTTTCGATTTCCTCGTTTGTCAACGCCCTGGGCAATCGTTTCCACCGGCGCGGCAGCGAGAGATTTTCCGCGATGTTTGCCGGCAGCCAGCCTTCCTGCTCGGCAAATTTGTAAAACGCCCGCAGCGCGGCGATTTCCAAATACACGCTCTCGCCGCTCAATCGCCGCGGCAGGCGGGCCTGGCCGGGCGACGAGCCGGTGTCTTCGGTTCCCTCGCCGGTTGGGGCACGTGCCGGTGGCCGGCCCGTGGCGGCATTTCGTTCGCGCTCAAACTGCAAAAACGCCGTCAGGTGCCGCAGCTCGATCTGTTTCCAATCGGTGAGATTTTGTTTTTCCGCCCAGGCGATGAATTTGCCGAGCAGCGCGGCGTAGGTGCGCGCCGTGTTTTCGGACTGGCCGCGTTCCTGGCGCAGGTATTGCAAAAAATCTTCGACGAGGGCTTGCACGTCAGGAGAACAACGAAAGTTGCGCGCCGCCGGGGCGGCGAAAATGCGCCGTTGAAAGCTCCGGCCAATCCTCCGGGAACCCTGCCTGGCGCCGCGCCGCTTTGAACAGCGCTGCAATCTGGTCGGCAAAAAGACCTTCGCCGCGCATCCGGACGCCCCACTGCGCATCGTACATTTTGCCGCCGCGCAGGGCCTTGATGCGGTTCAACACCTTGTCCTTGCGCTCCGGGAAATGCCTTGCCAGCCAGCTTTCAAACAACGGCGCGACGGCATACGGCAGGCGCAGGACGGTGTAGCCGGCGGCCCGGGCGCCGGCCTCGCGCGCGGCCCGCAAAATTTTCGGAATTTCGTGGTCGTTCAAACCGGGAATGACCGGCGCCACGTTCACGCTCACCGGAATGCCGGCCCCGGCCAACCGGCGGATCGCCTCCAGCCGCGCTGCCGGCGGCGAGGTGCGCGGCTCCAGAACCCGGCGCAATTCCGAATCCAGCGTGGTCAGCGAAAGACACACCGAAACCGCGTGGAACCCGGCCAACTCGGAAAGCACGTCCCGGTCGCGCGTCACCAAAAAGTTTTTCGTGATAATCGCGACCGGATTCCGAAATTCGGCCAGCACCTCCAGGCAACGCCGCGTCAATTTCAATTTTCGTTCCACCGGCTGATAGCAATCGGTCACGCCGCTCATCACGATGACCTGCGGTTGCCATCGGGGCGAGGACAATTCGGCCCGCAGCAATTCCGGGGCGTCGCGCTTGACCAGGATGCGGGTTTCAAAATCCAGGCCGCTGGAAAACCCCAGATACTCATGCGTGGGCCGCGCGTAGCAATAAATGCAGCCGTGCTCGCAGCCGCGATACGGATTCAAACTGGCGCGGAAACCGACGTCCGGGCTGTCGTTCCAGGCAATCGCCGTCCGGCTGTGATCCAGGAAAAATTGCGTGCGCGGTCCGGCCGGGCGCCCGTCTTCGTCCGCTTCGGGATGCCATTCGGCATCCGGTTCGAGATGCATTTTCTCGAAACGATTCGGCGGATTCTCCGCCGCGCCGCGATGGGCGGGAATGGACGGACCGGTTTGCACGACGTCAATGTAGCACGGAGCATCCCCATGCCAACCCAAACCCCGGCCGCGAACCGTCAAGGCTTGAACAAACGGCCCGGCCGTTCCGTCCAATCACCATGAACGTCTCCGCCCTCTCACTCTGGGGAATGCTCGTCGGCGTGGGTCTGTGTTTCGCCGCCGGATTGCCGGGCACCGCGGCGCCACGCATGGAAAATCTGGCCGCGGCAAACAATGGCTTCACCTTCGACCTGGCGCGGCAAATTGCCAAGGAACAGCCGGACAAAAACATTTTCCTTTCGCCGTTCAGCGCGGCCACGGCGCTGCAGATGGCCGCGGTGGGCGCCGCCGGCCAAACCCGTGCCGAAATGGAGCGCGTCCTGCACACCATCCATTTCCCTCCGTCGGAACTGAACGCCGGGTGGAAAAATTTGAGGGACTCGCTGGCTTCACAAACCAACGTCACCCTGGTCCTGGCCAATGGCATTTGGTATCAAAAACAACTGCGTCTGAAACCGGACTTCGTCGCTGCCAATCAAAATTTCTTTGGCGCCGAACTGGCGGGCGTGGATTTTCAAAAACCGGATTCGGCGGCGCTCATCAATGCCTGGGCCCAAAAAGTCACGCAGGGAAAAATCCAGAACGTGGCGCAATTCCCGTTTCCGCCGGACACGCGGTTGCTGCTGGCCAATGCCCTCTATTTCAAGGGCCAATGGGCCGAACCGTTTGACAAAAAGCAGACCGCTCCGCGCGATTTTCACCTGCCCGACGGCGCGGTAAAAGCGATTCCCATGATGTCCCGCAGCGGAAAATTTCGTTACCAGGAAACCAGCGCCTTTCAAGCGGTGATACTGCCTTACGCCGGCGACCGGCTGGAGATGATTTTGTTCCTCCCGGCAACGAATTCCAGTCCGCAAAAATTGCTGGCCGGGTGGGACGGTGAAAGCTGGCGCGACCAAATCCTGCCGCGGTTCACAGAACGCGAAGGCACGCTCCGGTTTCCAAAGTTCAAACTCAATGACGACCGGGTGCTCAACGCCGCCCTGAAGGCGTTGGGCATGCGCCGGGCGTTTTCCGACCAGGCCGATTTTTCGGCGATGGCCGACCAGCCGCTGGCCATCAGCCAGGTCAAACAAAAAAGCTACGTCGCGGTGGATGAGGAAGGCACCGAAGCAGCGGCGGTAACGACCGTGACGATGCGCGCGCTGGCGTTGCGAATGCCTGAAAAACCATTTGAAATGATGGTGGACCGACCCTTCCTCTTTGTGATTGCCGACCGCCCAACGCAAATGATTTTGTTCACCGGGCTGGTCAATGATCCGCCCGCCAACGCGAATTGAAATTGCCGGAAAGTCCGGGAGGGTCTTGCTGTCGGCGCAGGGATCGAACGGCTCGACTTCGGCCCTTTCAAGTGGTTCTAAAAAGATCGGCCAACAATTCTCGGGCCGCGTCATAATCCTTCGGCGTCACCTGAACGCGAACACAGCCGAAGGGATTCATGACGCCTCCCATGACCTGCATCAATGTCTCATCCGGAATGAACGCCTCAATCCCCGCTGCTCGCAGCCGGCTGACAATCACATCCGCCGCCGGCAGCGTGCCGCAATTGACCAGGGTCACAAAATGTTTTCCTCGCCCTTCGACCGTCAACGGCGGGAAATCATAGTTCGGCCCCTCCGGTTCCGGGGATGTTGTCTCCACCACGCGTTCCAGGAACGCCTGGTCCCGGGCGCATCGGACGGCGTTATCGGGATACTCGGTACCGCAAGAGGGGCATTTTTTCATAATTGAGCCGCTGCAGACCGTTTGAAGCCGCCGCGAAACGGTCGCGGCTGCAGTTTAACGCCCAGGCCGGCGAAAGTCGCCTCGGAATTCCCTTCGGCGGATTGACGTCCGTGGCGGCGGCGAACGGGAGCCCATTCGTCCGCTCTGCTTCGAGTGGCCAGAATTCGCGCCATTTTTTAGTGAGAACAACCTAGTGCGACGTCCGCCGCTTGTCCACAGCCATTTCCAGCCGAGCCGGTGCGGGAGCGGGTGAATTTGCTTTTGCCGTGGCTGCCGCCGGGTCTTCTAATTCCAGGCGCAGGTAATCATACATGATGCCGCTCACCAGCCGGCCGGCGGGGACGATCAGTTGCAATTCGTTTTTGCCCGCCTTCAGCCGCGCGGCGTCAAACGTCAGATCGTGTTCGCTCCAGGAACCGCCGATGCCGTCGCGGTCAATCGTCTCGTTGGGAAAGAGATTGGTGATGGCGCCAACGGACCGGCCGTTAACGGTCACGTCGAGTTCGCGCGCGCCCACGCCGCAGATCGCCAGCCGCAAAATGGCCCGGCCCCGCGGCGCGTTCGTCAGAACAAAGGAAATCGTCCACGGCGTCGCGCGGCCTTCGCCGGCGCCGTTCGTGTCGCCGGGATTTTCATTGTGTGGCACCTGCTCAAAAAACCAGTCGCGACGGAAGTCACTTTGGCCGATGACGTAATGGACGTCGTGTGGAAACAACTCCGCATATTTGAGATACCAGCCCCAGTGAAAATAGTCGTTGCCCTTGAAAAATTCCGAGGCAGTGCGGTTGGGGATGCCAATGTCCCAAAGCTGCCGGCCGTAACGCACCGGACGCCACGTCAATTCCCCCAGCGACAAATCTTTTCCGGCGGCGACGGTCACGTTGGACAGGGCAAATTCCCCCAACACGCCGTCGGCGATGGCATGCAGCGTGTAATGGCCGGCGCGGACGTTGGGGATGTGGAACCGGCCGTTGCTGTCGGCTTGCACCCAGAATTCGTAATCCTTCGCGTCATTCTGCCAGGTGACCGCGCGCGGCGCGAATCGCCAGAACCGCGCGAAGAAATTCGTGCCGAACCGGTTGGTAAAATTGCCGCCGAACCGGCCGGCGAATCGCCGGCGCCCGAAATCGCGAAAATTAGGATTCACCAGCGGCGGCGGGTAATCCGGCGCCGTCAACCCCACCAGCAGGTTGGTGAAGCGGAAGCCGGGCATCTGCGGATCCTCCAGGAGCAGTTGGCCGCGAACCGTGGCGCGCTGGCTTTTATGCGGATAGTCCACGCCTTGGACCCAACGGTAGGGCCAGGCTTTTTCCTCTCTGGCCGCCCGCGCCAGCGCGTCCCGCCACATCGCGTCGTGGCCTTTGGCGGAATTGCAATAAATCAGAAAGGGGCCGATGACCTTCGTCCAGTTGTCCGTCGCGGCGATGTTGCAAATGGCGCCGCCGTAATGACTGCTGCGCCAATAATTGAGCAGGCAGGGCGGCGCCGGCGCGTCGAGCGCGTTGGTATCAAACGTCGCGTCGCGATGCGCAGTCAGTTCAAACTTCGTGGGTCCGCCGCTCAAATACTCGACGCTGGGATTGATGAACCAGACGCCGACGTTGTGTTTCGTGGAGGACCAGCCCCAGGCGCGCACGGCGAATTGATTGGCCGCGTAATCATATTTGTGCTCCACCTGGCCCTTGTAAATCCCGGTGTTCATCCGGCGCGCTTCCTTCAAGTTCATCTGCGTGCCGTGATCCCAATCGTAGGCCGTGATCATTTCCATGTTCCGGTTCGAGTCCACCGTCATCCAGTCAAACAGGTCGTCGTTGAGCTTCAGACAAAACCGCGCTTCGCCGACGGACGTGGCCGGATAATTGGTCGGATGCGAAAAAATCGAATAGGTGTAGAGCGCCGAATCGCCGCGGGCCAGGGTGTAACGAATTTCAATGTCCGCCACCACGCTGCCGCCGGGGCCGTAGCCCAGCGGTTGGCCGCCGGAAATGCCTTGGAGCGAAACTTCCCCGCGTGCCCCGCCGTTTTGCCGCGGGTCAATCGTCACCCGCGCGATGATTCTGCCGGCACGGGCCACGTTGTGCGACCAGTAGCCGGCCTGCGGCTGATCCACCGTGTCGAGCAGTTCCAGATTTTTGTAGCGGAGCGAAAGCAAATCGCCGGAACGTTTGGAAATGCGCGCCGTTACAAGACCGTTGGCCAGCGTGTAAGACCCGGCGTTTTCGGAAACGGTCACGGGCGGCGCCGCCAGGGACCGATTTGCCGACAGCACAACCGTCGCCAAAGCGGCGCCACGCAAAAATAAAAATGCCCATCGAACGGCGGCCATTGCGGGTTCAGACGCACACCCTGCCGCAGAGGTGACGCCGGCGACATCGCCAAAACTGGCGAGACGGCGCACGGTCTCCGGCCCGACACGTTTCCGGCCGGAACACCTTTCACAAAAACCGCTGCGCCGGCGAACAAATTATTTTGCCGCCGGCCGACCGGCCGTTAGGATGACTGCATGACCGTTGGCTACCACGAATTGCTCGACGCCACCATCCGGCGTCTGGAGGAGCTCAAGGCCCGCGGCGCGCGGCATGTGATCGTCGCGCCCGAAACGCTCCGCGCGCTGGCCGCGCCCGCGCCGGCGGCGTCCCGAATTGCAAATCGCCAATCTCCGCTGCCGCTGCCCGCCGCCCCGGCGTCCCGCGCCCAATCCGCGGTTCAACCCGCCACCGGCATGGTGTTATCGGCGCCGCCGGCGCCCGCGGCCGAACAGGAAATCTTGATCCCGTTGCCCGGCAAAAAGGCGCCGGCGCCTCAACCGCCGCTCGATCCGGCCGCCCGGGCTGCGGCCTTTGCCGCGTTGCGCGAGCGCGTGATGGCTTGCGTGAAATGCCCGCATCTGGCCGCGTCGCGTAAAAACGTCGTGTTCGGCGTCGGTAACACTGACGCTTCACTCATGTTCGTGGGCGAAGCACCGGGCGCTGACGAAGATGAACAAGGCGAGCCGTTCGTGGGCAAGGCCGGCCAGTTGCTCACCAAAATTATCCAAGCCATGGGCTTGCAACGCGAGGAGGTCTATATCGCCAACATCTTGAAATGCCGGCCCGATACGCCCGGTCAAACCGCCGGCAACCGCAAGCCGACGTCCGAAGAGATGGCCACCTGCCTGCCATATTTGCAGGAACAGATTGACTTGATCCGGCCCAGGGTCATCGTCGCCCTCGGTGCGACGGCGGTGGAAGGTCTGCTGGGCAAAACCGTGGGCATCACCAAACTGCGCGGCCACTGGCAGACCTATCGCGGCATCCCGCTCATGCCCACCTACCATCCGGCCTACCTCCTCCGCAACCAGGCGTTGAGCGAGAAACGCAAGGTCTGGGAAGACATGCTGCAAGTGATGGAAAAACTGGGGATGCCCATCAGCCCGAAGCAGCGAAATTACTTTTTGAAAAGTTGATCCGCGACTGCCGCGAAGGGACGCCCCATCCGGTTCCCCACTCGTTCTCTTCGCCGATCCGTGGATTCAATTTGAACAGCCATGCTCAAAACCTTTTTCCAGCCGCTGATCGCCTGGTATCTGGGCGCGCTCAAAAGCGGCGGCCTCCCGCTGGTCGTGCTGCTCATGACGATGGAGAGTTCCTTTCTGCCGTTGCCCAGCGAAGTCATCATCCCGCCCGCCGCGCATCTGGCCTGGTCGGGAGACGGCTTGAATCTGTTTCGCCTCCATCTTTCCGGCTGGCCGGCCCAAATCGGCCTGGTCATGGCCGGCGCGTTCGGTTCGTGGCTGGGCGCCACGGCGATGTATTGGGCGGCGCGCGCGGCGGGGCGTCCCCTGGTGTTGCGCTACGGCCGGCTGGTGTTGTTTCCGCCGGACAAACTGGAAAAGGCCGAGTGCTGGATGGCGCATTACGGCGCGATGGGCGTGTTTGTGGCCCGGCTGCTGCCGGGCGCGCGGCAACTGGTGGGTCTCCCCGCCGGCATCGCGCGGATGGATTACGGGTTGTTTTCGGCGTTCACGATTCTCGGCGCGACGATCTGGTGCGCCGTGTTGTGTTACGTGGGCGTCAAGGCCGGCCAGGATGAACAGCTCATGCACGGCGAATTGCATCACCTGGCCGCATGGCTCGGCGGGGCGGCGCTCGTCCTGGGCGGACTGTACTATTTCTTCGTTCATCGTCATTTGGGAAAACATCGCAAGGCGCTGACGCGTTGAAGCGGTGCCCTTCCGCCGGCCGTCGCCGCAACCGGCCAAAAAATCTTTGCGCCGCCGCGGCTTTGCGGGAAAATTTTGTCCGATGGTCGTGTCGGAACACATCCGCAAAAAACTGGGCACGTTGCCGCACAAACCGGGCGTGTATTTGATGAAAGACCGCTTCGGCACGGTCATTTACGTGGGCAAGGCGCGCGACCTGCGCCGGCGTGTCAGCCAGTATTTTCACCCCAGTCGCCGGATGGGGTGGGATTTGAAATTCAACGCGCTCGTCGAAGCCATTGCTGATTTCGATTTCCATCTTGTGCGGAGCGAGCCGGAAGCGTTGCTGCTGGAAGGCCGGCTGATCAAGGAATTCAAACCGCGCTACAACGTCAGCTTCCGCGACGATAAACGGTTCCTCATGCTGAAAGTGAATCTGAACGATCCGATCCCGAACTTCGTCCTGACGCGGCTCAAAAAGGAGGATGGCGCGCGGTATTTCGGACCTTTCGCCAACGCCGGCGCGTTGCGCCACACCCTCGCCCTCATGCGGCGGCAGTTCAACCTGCGCGGCTGCCGCGCCTTCACACCCGGCGCGAACGACTACAAACACTGCCTTTACGCCCATTTGAAATACTGCACCGCGCCGTGCGTCGGCAACGTCACCCGCGAGCAATACCTCCAGCAGGTCCGCGCCGCCTGCGACTTCCTCGAAGGCCGCTGCCGCGAAATGCAAACCGAATTGGAGGCCGAAATGAAAAAGGCCGCCGCCGCCCAGGACTTTGAAAAGGCGGCGGAATTGCGCGATCTCCTTCGCGACCTCCAGCAAACCTGGAAACGCACCGAAAAATTCGAGCGCCTTCCCTACACGCTGCCGCTGGCCATTGACCCGGAACGCGACCTCGCCGAGCTGGCAAAAATCCTTGGCCTGCCCGCGCCGCCGCAGCGCATCGAAGGTTTTGATATCTCCAACATCAGCGGCACCTTCGCCGTGGCCTCCCTGGTCAGTTTCAAAAACGGCCGGCCCGACCGCGCCAATTATCGCCGGTTCAAAATCAAGACCGTTGCCGGCCAGGATGACTTTGCCGGCATGGCCGAAGTCGTACGGCGACGATATGCGCGGCTGTTGAACGAATCCGGCAACGGCTCGGGCGCCGACTCGCCACCCCACCGCACCGCTCAAAGCACGGACGGATCCCTGCCGCTCCGGCCGGCGCGTCGGCTTTCCGTGCCGTTCCCCGACCTCATTCTCATTGACGGCGGGCGGGGACAATTGAATGCGGCCCGCGCCGAATTGAAACGACTCGGCCTGGAAAATATTCCCGTCATTGGCCTGGCCAAGGAGTTTGAGGAAATTTATCTGGCCGACAAACCCGAACCCTTGCGACCGGGCTTGGATCACCCGGCGGTCAAACTCTTGCAGCGTATCCGCGATGAATGCCATCGCGTGGCCAACAGTTACAACGCCCAACTGCGGCTCAGGAAAATTTCCGAAAGCGTGCTGGACGAATTCCCCGGCATCGGCGAGCGCCGCAAGGCGGCGTTGCTCAAAAAATTCGGCTCGGTGCGGCGCCTGCAACTGGCCAGCGTCGAGGAAATCGCCACCGTGCCCGGTTTCGGCGGCAAAGCGGCTCTGGAATTGAAACAATTCCTGGACGCGCGGCGCCCTCCGCCCGCGAACCCCCTCCCACCGGCCGATTGAAAACGGAATCGCCGAAGACGGCCTTCCGCGCCCTGCCCCGCCCGACCCGGCAGACAACGAAATTTGCCACCGCCGACCTCAACACCGCTTCCACAACGCCGCCACCGTCAAGACCATTGTCCAGCCCAACATCATCTCCGCCACGCCCACGGTGCCGGGCGACAACATCCGGCGGTGTCCGCCCA
>DASRCU010000318.1:0-9204 GCA_035652955.1 Verrucomicrobiia bacterium
TACCCACCGTTGCAAATTGGGATCGTAGAAGCGGTAGAGGTAGTAGTATAGCCCGGCCTGGCTGTCCCATTCCTTGCTCGAAAACCGGTATTTGTTGGCTTCCGCCAGCGGCCCGCTCTCCGCCAGCAGGTTCCCATACGGATCATACTTGTAATGCGCTACCCGCCACCCGTTCGTGTTCACCAGCCCGATGATATTCCCCTGCCCGTCGCTGATATAGTATGCGTTGGCGTTCGCGTCATTCCCAATCCATTGGCCCATGTCCGTCCGCGCCAGCAATCCGCCAATTCCCCCTGCGCCTTGCAACGTCCCGCTTAAATCCACGCCTCGCGTGTAGGTCACCGTGGCCTGGCTCCCAACGTTGCCCGCCGACACAGTCACACTGAAGGAGCTTGATTCCTCTCGAAAACCATTCTGGCCCACGCCGGATTGTGTCTTCATAAGCGGGGAGTTGCTTTCAGAAAATTAACTTGTCCTGAACCTTTTGCAAGCTCAATCTGACGCCTCGGATTGCCCAGGCAGACGGCCAATTTGTCATTCAGAGGACTGACCTATGGATGAAAAATGGCCGAAGGTTAACGTGTTAAAGCCGAATAACCCGCCGTTTATTTTCCGGTCGGTTCCGTCCGTGCGGTTTTCAGTACGGCGAAGAATGCCGGTTTGGGTTTCCCTGCACGGTCGAATAACAGCGGATAATCGGTGCGGCCGGGGATGGGATAGTTGTTGAGCCACGAATCGGCGTCGGTCACTCCCCAGAAGGTGACGCGGCTGAGGGAGCCGCGGTGTTTGAGAAAGACGGCAAACAAATCCGCGTAGCGTTGCGCCAATTGCTGCTGCACCGAATCCGGCAGGCTGTCCGGGTAGGGATTCCACCGTGCGCCGGGTTGAAAGCGGCGGGAAATTTCCGCGTCCAGCGGGCCGGCCGGGGTCGGCAGGACATTCACGTCGAGTTCGGTGATCATTACCTTCAGGCCGAGTTGTGCAAAGGCGGAAATGGTTTCGTCCACCTGCGCTGTTGAGGGAGTGTCAAGCCCATAATGGCCTTGCAATCCGATGCCGGAAATGGGGATGCCTTGCGCCTGCAACTTTTTGATCAACGCCACCGCGCCGGCGCGTTTCGGCTCGTTTTCGAGTCCAAAGTCGTTGTAATACAATTCCGCCCGCGGATCGGCCTGGTGGGCGAACTCGAACGCCTGGGCAATGTAGTCGTCACCGATGATTTTGCGCCAGGGCGAATCGCGCAGGGTGCCGTCTTCGTTCAACGCCTCGTTCACGACGTCCCAGCCGAAAATTTTTCCCCGGTAACGGCCCACGACGGTGAAGATGTGCTGGCGCATCCGCGCCAGCAGCGTGTCGCGGTCAACGTAATTGCCCCGGTCGTCGCGGAACACCCAGCCGGGCGTTTGATGGTGCCAGATCAGATTGTGGCCGATGATGATCAGGTGATTTTGAACCCCGAACTGAACGTAGCGGTCAGCGGCGGTGAAGTCATAAACGCCCGGCCGCGGATGGACTGATTCCCATTTCAAAACGTTTTCCGGCGAGATGGAATTGAACTGCTGCTTCACCAGCGCGGCTTCGGCGGCGTTGCTTCCTGAAAAAACGGAGGCATTCAGCGCCGCACCGATGAGGAAATCGTTTTTGAAGGCGTCCTTGAGGGCGGGCGCCTGTGGGGCCGGCAAATGGCGCGTGAGACAACCGGTCAACAGAAAAATCCCAGGCAGCAGAAATCCCATGGGGCGCAAAAAACAGAGCGCAAATTCCCCGGCGTGTCGAGGGGATTGGGGCGAGCGGGCGCCGGGCAGGGCGTGGGAGCGGAAAATCTGAAACGCGTTATTTTTCATTGTTCAGGATGGCGCCGGGGATTGACGCCGCCGGGCCAACTCTTCGGCCATTTGGATTGTCAAGCGTTTATTGAGTGAGTAACTGGCCAGCAGCAGGGTGCAGACGCCGAATAAAAGGCCGACGACGATGCCGCTGCAGACGCGGTAGCCGGCCACGGCCTCCGGCGCATCGGGCAGTTTGGTATCGTAATGGAAACCGTATTTCATCACCCACAGGAACGACGCCTGGCCCAGCGCCAGGCCGGATTTGAGGGCGAAACCAATCGTTGCGAAGACGATGCCGGTGAAGCGGCGGCCGACCTTCCATTCGGAATAATCGGCCACGTCCGCAAAAATCGCCCAGGTCAGAGGAATTGTCGGCGCATAGACCGCGGCGCCAAATATCGTCAGCGTCACCATGCCGGTGGTGTTGGCCGGTGCGAGCAGATAAAACGCCAGGGCACTGGCCGCCGACAGAGCGAAGCCGCCGACGGTCACGGCTTTTTTGCCAAACCGTCTGGCCAAAGGCGGCGAAAGCAGAATCACGATGATGGTGACGCCGGTGCCGAGCATGTTGATGAGGCTGTTGAACACGTCGGCAACGTTGGACGCGGTCTGATCGCCGTGAACGAGGTAGCCAATCCAATCCAGCACACGCCAAAATCCGCCGGAGACCGTTGTGCCTGGAGGGACGACAAAGCCGAATTGGTGCAGAAAGCTGAACATTGCGACCTTGTCAGCGTAGTGATGGTAGTAATTGTAAAGCGCGCCGCCGCGGAAGGAGAGAAGCGCAAAGTGCACCAGCGTCCAGCACCACATCACTTTCCACGGCTTGTTTTGGAAGAGGGCCATGAAATCTTGTTTTACATTCGACCGTTGTTGCGGCGGTGGCCGGATACGTTCGCGCGTGGTGGCAAAGGTAATGAGAAACAATACCAGGCACAGCGCCGCCCAGAGGGTCATCGTCATCCGCCAGCCGTATTGCCGGTCATGGCCGGCGGCGAATTTGGCGACCAGCGGCAGCGTGCAGCCGCCGACGATGAATTGCGCCACGTTCACGGCGACGAACCGGAAAGAGTTCAATTTTGCGCGCTCCACCAGATCGCCGGTCATCACGCCACCGAGCGCGGCGTACGGCATGTTGTTCATCGAGTAAATCGTCATCAACAACGTGTTGGTGATGGCGGCGTAGGCGATCATGGCACCCATGCTCCAGCCGTGCGGCGTGGTGTAGGCCAGAATCATGAGAACGAACCACGGCACCGCGGTGAACAAAATCCACGGACGGAACTTTCCCCAGCGCGTGTTCGTGCGGTCGGCCAGCACACCCACGATCGGGTCGGCCACGGCGTCCCACAACTTCGGCCACAGCAGAATCATCGCCGCGGCGGTGGCGCTCAGGCCGAAGACGTCCGTGTAGAAATTCGTCTGGAACAAAATCATCGTCATAAAGACGAAGTTCGCGGCGGCGTCGGCGGCGCTGTAGCCGGCCTTTTCAAGGAAGGAAAGTTTTTGGGTCATCGGGTCACCGTCAAAACGACTTTCTGCAAATCCTCGTCGCGGGAGGAGCTGCCGACCATGATTTCAAATTCGCCCGGTTCGACGGTGTATTTCATGCGGAGGTCGTAGAAGGCCAGCGATTCCGGAGTAATTTCAAACTCCACAGTCCGGGTTTGGCGCGGCGCCAAAAAAACTTTCCTGAAGCCCTTCAACTCCTTGACCGGCCGGGTGACCGAACTGACCCGATCGCGGATGTAAAGCTGGACCGTTTCCGTTCCGGCGCGTTCTCCGATGTTGGTCACGTCCACCAGAGCTTTGGTGGTGCCGTGGCGTTGGATGGTTTTTTTCGCCAGCCGGAGATTTTTGAATTCAAAGCGGGTGTAGCTCAAACCGAAACCGAAGGGATACAGCGGCGCGGCGCTGTCGAATAAAAATCCGCGCCGGGCCGACGGTTTATGGTTGTAGAACACCGGCAACTGCCCCGCCGAACGCGGAATGGAAATGGGCAGCTTGCCGCCCGGATTAAACGCGCCGAACAACACGTCGGCCACGGCATGGCCGCATTCCTGGCCCAGATACCAGCATTCCAAAAGGGCCGGGACTTTTTCCGCGAGAAACGGGATGGAGAGCGGCGCGCCGTTGAACAAGAGCGCCACCACCGGTTTGCCCGTGGCCAGCAGGGCCTGGACCAGTTCTTCCTGCCGACCCGGCAAATCCAGATTCGCCCGGTCACCCAAGTGGGTGCGCGACCAGGCCTCACGCGAGGTTTGTTCGTTGCCGCCCAGGCACAGGACAATGACGTCGGCGTTTCGCGCCGCGGCGGCGGCCTCGGCAATTTGTTTTCGATCCTGTTCCGGGTCGCTGGGAAAAACTTCATCGCGCTGCCAGGAACCGCCGTCGGCGGTGATTTTGCAGCCTTCGTGGTAAACCACCCGGACGCCGTTGCCGAGCCGGGCGCGAATGCCGTCGGCTACAGTGACGAAATATTTGGGCGCGCCGCTGTAGCCGCCGAGCAGCACGCGGTGCGCATTCGGTCCGATGACGGCGAGGGTTTTCACGTCTGCCGGATTGAGCGGCAGCAAACCGTTTTCGTTTTTGAGCAGGGTGATGGTCTCGCGCGCGGCCTGCAAGGCCAATTGGCGGTGCGTTTCGCAGCCGGCGATTTTTTCGGCCCGGTCGGGGTCCACAAACGGATCGTCAAACAAGCCCATCCGAAACTTCCAGAAGAGCAAGGGCGCGACCAGTTCATCGAGCTGGGACTCTTTCAAGACCTTTTGGCGGACCAATTCGACGAGGTGCAAATAGCAATCGGGGTCGGGGAACTCAAGGTTCACGCCGGCTTTTACTGCCAGTTCGCACGCCTGGCGCTTGTCTTTTGCGACGGCATGGCCGTGGGTTTCGGGCCGGTGGCTCAACTCCCAGATTGCGTAATAATCGGAAACCACAAAGCCTTTGAACCCCCATTCCTTCCGCAAAATGTCGCGCAGCAGCCAGCGGTTCGCGTGCGAGGGCACGCCGTCAATTTCATTGTAACTGGCCATGACGCTGACGGCGCCGGCCTTTTGCAGGCATTCCTTGAACGGTTGCAAAAAAACTTCGCGCAAGACGCGTTCGGAAATATTGGCCGGCCCACAGTTTTGGCCCGACTCTGGCTGGCCATGCGCGGCGAAATGTTTGAGCGTGGCAAGCACCCGGTTTTTGTCCGTGAACTGTCCATTGCCCTGCAATCCCCGAACGGCGGCCATGCCCATTTGCGCGACCAGAAACGGGTCTTCGCCAAAGGTCTCTTCGACGCGGCCCCAGCGCGGGTCCCGCGCCACGTCCACCACCGGCGTGAGCGCCTGATGCGCGCCGCGCGAGCGGGCTTCGGCGGCAATCGCTGCGTAGATTTTTTCCACCAGTTGCGGATGGAAGGTGCCAGCCAGGCCGATGGGTTGCGGGAAGCTCGTCGCGTCCTTCGCCGCCAGGCCGTGCAGGCATTCTTCATGGAAAAAAACGGGGATGCCGAGGCGGGAATGTTCCAGAAAAAATTTCTGGATGGCGTTGGTTAATTCGGCCATCTGCCGCGGGGTGCGGCCCTGTTCGGGCGTGGAAGGCGGCCCGCCGGCATCGCTTGGACGGGCCACCTGGCCGAGTCCCCGACCGTCCCGAAAGGCCGCTTGCGCCCTGGCCGGATCAAAACGGCCTTCGGCATCCGTCAGCCTGGCGGATTTTTCCAGCCAGACGCAGGTCATCTGCGCGGCCTTCTCTTCGAGCGTCATCCGCGCCAGTAAATCCCGGACGCGGCGGGCGACCGGCGCGGCCGGATTCCTGTAAAGCGGAATTTTCGCCGCGCGTTTTTGTTTTGGGGAAATCCTCATCCCCCGCGCCGGCCGTCGTCCGGGTTCACTGCGGCTGGGGGATGATTTCGAGGGCGTTGATTTCGGGGTTTTCAATTTGCGGAATAAAATCAATGCGGAACACTCCGTTGGTCACCTCCACCGGCACCGTTTCAACATAAGCGCGATTGGGGCCGCCGGCCCTGGCCCACACGTCGAAATCTTTGAACTCATGTCCCTGAACGGTGAAGGAAAAGACTCGTTGTCCCGGGCCGGTAACGCCGTCGAACGTCTCGGCAAAATAAAGCTTGGCCGTATAACGGCCGTTGGGAATTTTGCAGGCGAACGAACTCATGCCGTAGTGCTCGCTCCGAAACAAACCGGGGTCTGGAGTGTTGGCAATCGCCGTGTCTGGATCACGCTCCACCACATCGCCACCCTCAAAACCCTGGTCCGGCAGCCAGACGTTGCCAGCGGGGTCGGTATAGGATTTATCCAAGCCGGCCTTGACGCGGAAAATCGTGTTGCCGGAGGCGGTAACGGCCGGCGGTGAGGGTTGTCCCGCCAGGTCCGGCGCTGCGGTTCCTGCAGCGGACTCTTTGACGGCGGGTGCGTCCCGGTTTTCGGTCCGACATCCTGTCACCAACGCCGGGCAGAGTGCGGAAGTTATCATGGCAACCCAAACCATCAAACGGAATGTCTTTTGCATAACGCGGCCGAGTATTCGCCAAAGGCGCCGCCGGTTACAATCAGTCAAATGTCGTATAGCCGAATTTCCCGGCAGCTACGGCAGGCGCATCAGTGCCTTCGTTTGCGGGCGTTTCCGACGTGGAAAGAGCGCCGGGCGGGGAGGTACAGGCCCTCGCCGGCGTTCGACCGCTGCTGTGGCGCGCCCGGTGGGAGTCGAACCCACGACCACCTGCTTAGAAGGCAGATGCTCTGTCCAACTGAGCTACGGGCGCATTGGCCAAAAATTAGCCGGCGCGAGGGTTGCGCGCAAGCGTCGTCATGCCCCGACGCTGTCGCGCGGCGCCTGTTTCGGGCAATCTCCAATCACCGCCCTCCAAAAACGGCGCGGGGGAAATTGGCCCGGCGGTTTGCGTCTCGCGGCGGTTACAACTTCACCGGCGCACCGCGCCGCGCGGCTTTGTGGCAGGCGTCCAAAACGATTTGCGTTTTGAGCGCCCACATCGGCCAGTCACTGCGGAGCTGGCCGGAAACAACCTGGTTGGCGAACTGGCGCCACATGCGCGTGTCCTGCGCCACGGCGTGGCCTTGCGCCATCGGATCGGCGCCGGGCGGACAGGACACGCCGCTGGAGACGCGGATTTCCCGGCGATTAACTTCGAATGCCGGTTCGTAGCTGTCGAAGGGATGAACAAAATCCGGCACGCGCAGCCAACCTTTCGTTCCACTCACCTGAACCCATTGCTGGTGCGCCGCCAGAAACGAACAGTAAAAGCCGGCGGAAACGCGGCCGGCAAAAATCATTTCCCCGACGAACTCCGTGGGCGCCGACGGTTGATTTTTCAATTTTCGGGACTGCGACAAAATTCTTCCGGCGACAATCCTGGGCATCCGCCAGTTCATCACCCACAGGGCGAACCGAATGCAATACCAGCCGAGATCACCGAGACAACCGGCCGGTTCCAGTGCGCCGTGGACGCGGATGTTGTCCTGGAAAAAATTCCCCTCGCCGCAAAAGCTGAATGCCGAGGCCATGTGCCGGACGGCACCGATGCTCTCGCCGTCGTCCAGGATCCGGCGAATGCGCGCCAGGCGCGGACTGTGCATGAACATCACCCCGTCCAGAAATTGCACGCGATGTTTCCGGCAGGCGGCCAGCATCTCGCGAAGGTCGGCGGCGCTGATGGCGCAGGGTTTCTCGCAAAGCACATGTTTGCCGGCGCGCGCGGCGCCAATGACCCATCGCTTGCGCACGCCGGTCGGCAGCGGCACATACACCGCGTCCACCTCCGGCGAGGCGAGCAACGCCTCGTAACTGCCCAGCGCGGCGGGAACTTTTGCAAACGGAAACTCCCGCTGGCCGTCGGAAATGAATTGTTTGGCACGCGCCACATCGCGACTGGCCACGGCGGAGACCACGCAGTTGCCGGAATGGAAAATCGCCTTCCAGTTTTTGCGCCCAATCCGGGCGGTGCTCAAAAAGCCGATTCGCAGCGGTTTTGTTTTTCTCATTGACGGATGGACGGATTGAACGGAGCTTCCGGCGCTCCGGCTTGCCGATTGTCTCGCCGGGCGCTCCCGCTCCGTTTTTGGTTTTGAATCCTGTTTTCGCGCGCGGCCATAAGCATGGTTGCTGGAGCTTTGAGGCCGGAAGCCCCTCCCGTTATGGGGTGAGCCCGTTCCCAAGCGCTGCTTCACGCACGCGCTCCAGGATCACGTCGGCCATTTCCGGCGCGGTGCCGACCGCGCGGGCATACCAGATTCGTTTCCCGTGTCGTTCCGTCGGGTTTCGCCAGGGCGGCTGGCCGGCGGCGAGGCGTTGCTCAACGACGCTCCGCGCTTCGCCCAGCAGCACGGGAATATCTTCCCGGACATGCAAACCTTCACTGATAAAAAACGGCACCAGGACCAGATTTTTCGTCTGCGCCAGTGAAAAACATTCCGGGATGCGCGGCGATTCTTCCAGAAAAACGCCGTGCACAGCGGCAAACAGATTTTGCGCGCGAATCCTTTCCACCTGGCGATCAACCGGCCGGCGCGAGGCCTCGTTTTTCTCCGTGCCGTGGCCGGCGATAAACAACGTGATCTCCGAAGGTTTCGGCGCCCGCGGGAAGGGAAATTGCCGGATGACCTCCGCCGCGCGCGACAAAATGACGCCCGTCATGCTCTCATGCGTGCCCACCGGCCGGCAATAAATGGTGATGCGCGAGGCGCTCGCCGCCCGGCGTGAAGAGCCAAAGCCCAACTCGCGCGGGATCGTGTCGGCGGCAAACCAGCCCTCACTGATGAACAGCGGCGCCAGGAAGACGCGGGGCGCGGAAATCCCGGCGAGGACTTTTTTGATTTGCGGTTCCTGTTTCCAGAAGGCCTCGTACACCTCGCAAAAAAGGCGGCGGCGGCGCAGTTCGGCGGTGTGCTGAAAAACCGGCGCGGCGGAATACTCATTCAGCTCTGTGCCATGGCCCAGAATCACCAGCGCGGCGTCGGAGAAACGTTCACGATCCATGCCTCACAGTTAGAAGCCGGACGGCCTGGACGCAAGAGTTAAGAATCTTTTGGACATCGTCCGGTCGTCCAGGTTACCGGTTGCCATAGCCACGGTTTTTGTGAATCTGCGGGCACAAAGGCAGCCCCGGGTCCGTTTCGAAAAGGCAACAAGCCACAGCTCACAAATACTGCCGGCTTTTTCAGGTTTGTTTCCATCCAAGCCACAAGCGCGGCTCAATGAATCCGAGAGGCGTGTCCGAGCGGCACGCGACCTGTTCTCCTCCTTCGTCAATACATCAGCATTGGATTGCCATCCCTATGAGGCGGCCTCCGACGCGTATCAAGTCAGGCTGACCTTGAGTGCACAGGCAAAGTCGCAGGGCTTTTCA
>DASRCU010000319.1:0-14114 GCA_035652955.1 Verrucomicrobiia bacterium
ATGGTGAAATCGCGCCGGTAACCGAGCGCTTCGGCGTGCAGACGCAAAATCCGCGCCCCGAGGGAATGAAACGTGCCGCCCCACAACGCGCGCAATTCCCGTCCGAGCAAATCCGCCACGCGCCGCATCATTTCACCGGCGGCCTTGTTGGTAAACGTCAGCAGCAGGATGCTTTCCGGGGAAATTCCCTGTTCGAGCAACCAGGCCACGCGGTAGGTGAGGGTGCGCGTCTTGCCCGAACCGGCGCCGGCAATAACCAGCGCCGGGCCCGGCGGCGCGGTCACCGCCGCCAGTTGCTGCGGATTCAGTTCCCGCGCGTAGTCAATCTGCAGCGCCGCTTCCGATTTAAAATGTTCCAGGACATAATCCCGCGGCATGGCCGCCATTCAAATGGCAAACGGCAAAGGGCAAAAGAAAAAAGTGCCGCCGAAAGAAATTCAACCTCCCGCGCGATGCTTCTCCAGGAACCGTTTGGTGCCTTCCTCCGTGGCCAGGATTTCGCGCAGGCGACGGAGGTGACGCTCAATCTGGTCCAGGTACGCATTCGGACCATCCGGCCAGGGGTCGTTGAGAAAACGATGGACACCGCCAAACTCGCGCTCCAGCCGGGGCTTGACGTATTTTTCCCAGAAATCAGGCGTGCGACGCAGCAAATCCTCGACGCTGGCAAACCGGGCGATAAACGAGGAGGATGACGATGAGAATTGGGCTGCCTCGGCAAATTCCGCATGCAAGGCGGGCAGTTTTTCCAGGTAATTGTCCGCCGCCATCTGCCCCAGCAGATCGGCTGCGCCCAACATCTGACCCGCGATTTTTTCCACTTCACTCTGAAACGGAATGGCTGCCGGCGAGGCATCCACACCCGTGCAGCGAATCATGTTTTGCACGGACACAATTTCGTTCGCCGCAAACCCGTTTTCGGCGAGCAGCCGGGCGGCGAATTCGGCGCTGCGCGTCACGTGCGTGAGGGTGTATTTGGCGCCGGTGCCCTCGGTATCACCGCGCTTTTTCAAATAACCGGTGTCGTGCAGCAGAATTGCCAGAAGCGCCAGCTCCACCAGCCGCTGCGGCAACACCGGCCGGGCGCCAGCGGCGTCGCGACCGCGCAACATCCGCGCCAGACACAACGTGCCCTGCAGCGTGTGCTCGAAATTGTGGTATGGCGCGTCCACCGCCTGGTAATCGTCGTACCGGCCGGCGAAACAATCGGCGGCCCAGTGAAAAGCCCGCGGCACAAAATTTCCATCGCCGGCGGGAAACATGGCCTGATACACCGCTTGAACAGCGGCTGCCACGGCCAGGGGATCGCCTGTGGAAATCCGAGGTCCCGAAAACGGCGCGATGGATGAAAACACAACAATTCAAAACTACACGCCCCTGGAAAATAATCAAGCCGGCCGGTTGGCCAATCGTTTTGCGGTTCAAAAAATCGCCGGCGGCGACGCAGCGCCGGTCCCATTGAAAACCATTAGGGGCCTGCCTGAAAACCACCGCGCCTGCCTGAAGAGTCGCGCCGGCCGGGAAGGCGGCACCGGTTGCCGAACAATTTGGGGCATTCGCGACCGGTTGCAGAAATTGGCTTGACCACGAATTGCCGGAAGGGAGCACTTGCCACCGGCGGCGGCGCGCGTCAAATTAAACGCATGAACGATCTCGGCAAGATGCTGGTATTGCTGGGACTGCTCCTGGCGCTGATCGGCGCGTTGTTGTGGTCGGGCATCGGCAAAAGCTGGATGGGCCGTCTGCCGGGCGACATTCATTATTCGCGCGACGGCTTTCAGTTCTATTTTCCCATCACCACCTGTCTGTTGCTCAGTGCGGCGTTGACGCTGTTGTGGTGGCTGTTCCGCCGTTGAGTTGTCCGGGGGGAAGGTTTCCGGTGTTGAATTATTTTTTTCGTCCGCTAAACTGCCGCGCATGGAAAATTCGCAAATGGCGCAATACATTCCGGTGCTGATGCTGCTGGTGGCAGCGGTGGGATTCGCCGCGGGAGTTTTGTTTTTGTCGGTGTTGATCGGTCAGAAAGGGCGGCGCACGCGGGCCAAGGATATTGCCTACGAGTGCGGCAAGGACCCGATTGGCGAGGGGGGCGCCCGGTTTTCGGTGAAATTTTATCTGGTGGCGATGCTCTTTATCCTGTTCGACATCGAGGTGGTGTTCATGTATCCGTGGGCGGTGGTCTATCGGCAGATGCTCGCCGAGCACGCCCTGCGCAGTCTCATTTTCGGCTCGATGCTTTCCTTTCTGGCGGTCTTGTTTGTCGGCTATCTCTACGCCCTCAAGAAACAGGCGTTTGACTGGAAAAGTTGACCGGTTCGACCGCCAAACCGTTAAATCATCGAACCGGCCCGATGAGAACCGGCTTCACGAGCGAATTGTTGAACACTTCGGCCCATGATCAAATTCGGCACTTCCGGCTGGCGCGAAATTATCGCGGACGGTTTCACCTTCGGCAACGTCCGGCTGGCGACGCAGGGTATCGCGGATTTTTTGAAATCCGAGATGGCCGATGCGCGGTCCGCCGGCCGGGGGCGCCAAGGTGTCATTCTGGGCCACGACACGCGGTTTCTGGGCCGGGAATTTGCGCTGGCCGCCGCCGAAGTGCTGGAAAAAAACGGTCTGGCTCCCCTGCTGTGCGACCGCGATACCCCCACGCCCGTTATCGCCTATACGATTCGCCATCGCCGGGCGCTCGGCGGGATCAATTTTACCGCCAGCCACAATCCGCCGGAGTATCAGGGCCTCAAATTCTCCACGAGCAACGGTGCACCGGCCCCGCCCGAAGTCACCCGGCAAATCGAATCGCGCATCGCCAAACTTCAGGCTGAAAATTTTTCATTCCCGGGCGCCGTCATCGGCACTTATTCCTGCCGGACGTTCAATCCACAGCCGGATTATTTCAAGCAAATCCGCAGACTGGTTGATTTTTCGGTTCTCCAAAAGGCGAAGTTGAAGGTGGCCGTGGATTTCAGTTACGGCACCGGGCGCGGCTATTTGGACCGGTTGCTCGAAAGCGCCGGCGCGAAAGTTTTTTTGTTCCACGACGAAATCAATCCGCTCTTCGGCGGTCATCATCCCGAACCCAACGCGGAAAACATGCGTGAAGTCCGCCAATTTGTTCGCGCGGGGAAGGCGCACCTCGGGTTGGGTCTGGACGGCGATGCCGACCGTTTCGGCATTGTGGACGAGGACGGAACCTGGCTGACCCCCAATCAGGTGCTGGCGCTGACGTTGTATCATTTGAAAAAAAACCGCGGCTGGAGCGGCGCCGTGGTGCGCACCGTGCCTACCAGCCATCAGGTGGACGCCGTGGCGGAATGGCTGGGAGTGAAAGTCCACGAGACGCCCGTCGGTTTTAAATACATCGGCGAACTGATGGAGCGCGAAGACATTATTGTGGGGGGCGAGGAATCCGGCGGCCTGAGCGTCAAAGGCCACGTGCCGGAAAAAGACGGCATTCTTGCCTGCCTGCTCATGGCCGAACTTGTGGCGACGGAGAAAAGATCGCTGGGCGCGATTTTGCGCGAACTTTCCCGGAAAATCGGGCGTTTTTACACTGAGCGAATCAACGTCCGTTTCCCGGTGGAGAAAAAAGATGCGCTGCTGGCCCGGCTCGCCGGCGGCTTGCAAACCATCGGGCCGTTCAAGGTGGAAAAACAGATCACCACCGACGGCTATAAATTTCTCCTGCCTGGCGGCGAATGGGTGGCCTTTCGCGCCAGCGGCACCGAACCGCTTATCCGCTGCTACATCGAAGCCCGGAGCAAACCGAATTTGAAACAACTTCAGGCCGCCTGCCGGGAATTGTTGACGATCTGACTCCCTCGCCATCGCGAACAAGGCCGGCTCCGCAGGCGGCATTCGGCGCTTGCCTGATTTCAAATGGCCGGGCATTGCTGGCGCCCGGTAAAAGTTTTGACGCAGGTCAAGGAAGTCGGATTCTCTTTCCTTCAGCATGAGCCGGTGAATCGGTCCGGCCCGCCGAGTCGGGGCGGATGCCCCGTGAAACCGGCCGAGGTTTTTGTGGCGCCGGTGCCCGGTCGAAACGGGACGGTCCGGCAAACGTCCAATCGGCGCCGGAGCGGGTCGCAAAATTTTAATCCATGACAACTTGACATTTCTTTGCGCCGAGGGCGAGCATCCGCCACATCGCCTCAAGCAACGAAAGGAAATTATGAATGGAGCCGCCAAACAAAGTTTGCTGATTTCCAAAGGCTGGATACAAGCCGTGGTGCTGGTTTTGCTCTTTGGATTTTTCGTGTTGGGATTGCTGGCCTATCGCACCTACACCGGCGAACCGCCGATTCCGAAAAAAGTCGTGGATGACCAGGGCCAAGTGTTGTTCACCGGGGCCGATGTGATCGCCGGGCAGGAAATTTTTCTCAAGAACGGCCTGATGGAATACGGCTCCATCTTTGGCCACGGCGCCTATCTGGGGCCGGATTACACGGCCGATTACCTGCATCGCGCAGCGGAAATCGCCGTCAAATTCTACGGCGGCGCGGCGTCGGATGCGGCCCGGCAACAAACCGTCGCCGATTTCAAAACCAATCGTTATGACGCGGCCAGCGGTGTGCTGACTTACAGCGCGGCGCAGGCCGAGGCCTTCCACCAACTGACAAATTATTACGCCGGTTTTTTTGGCACGCCCGGCACGAAATTCGGCCTGCGCCCGGACGCCATCACGAACCTGGACAAAATCCGGCAATTGACCGCCTTTTTCAGTTGGTCGGCCTGGGCGGCGTCGGCGTTGCGTCCGCACAAGAATTATTCCTACACCAACAACTGGCCGCCCGAAGCACTGGTGGGTAACCACGCCACGGCGGAAACCGTTCTGTGGAGCGTGCTCTCGCTCATTGCGCTGCTGGGCGGCATTGGATTGCTGCTGGCCGCGTTTGGTCGGTGGAACTTTCTGGGCTGGCACGGACGCGAGGAGCAGCGCATCCAATTTCGCCCGCCGGACTCGGTGGCCTTGACGCCGGCCCAGCGCGCGTGCGGATGGTTTTTCCTGATTATGTCGGTGTTGTTTGTGGCGCAAACGTTGCTGGGTGGCGCGGCCGAGCATTATCGCGCGGAGCTTTCCAACTTCTTCGGGCTGGACCTGGCGCGGGTGTTGCCGTTCAACATCGCCCGCACGTGGCATTTGCAACTGGCGATTTTCTGGGTGGCCACCTCCTATCTGGCCGCCGGCATTTTTGTGGTGCCGATGATTACCGGCCGGGAACCGCGCGGGCAGGGCGTCTTGTCGTATCTGTTGCTCGGTGCGCTGGCGGTGGTGGTCTTCGGCAGCCTGGCTGGCGAATACGCCGGCATTGAGGGCTGGATTCGGAAGTACTGGGCGTGGTTTGGCAATCAGGGTTTTGAATATCTTGACCTGGGCCGATTCTGGCAAATTTTGCTGACGGTGGGCTTATTTTTCTGGGTGGTGATTCTGTTTCGCGGATTGCGAAACAAGCTGCAAACCGAGCAGGTGGGCAACATGCCCTGGCTGTTTTTCTTCGCGGCCCTTTCGATTCCCGCATTTTACGCCGTCGGATTGCTCGCGCGACCGGAATCGAACTTCACCACCACGGATTTCTGGCGGTTCTGGGTGGTGCATTTGTGGGTGGAAGATTTTCTGGAACTGTTCACCACCGTCATGGTCGCTTACGTGTTTGTGTTGCTGGGCGTGGTGCATCCGCGCGTGGCCCTGCGGTTGATTTACCTGGACATGGTGTTGTATTCGGCGGGCGGGGTCATTGGCACGATGCACCATGTGTATTTCTCCGGCGAACCGGCGGTGCACATGGCGCTGGGCGCCTTTTTCTCGGCGGCGGAAGTGATTCCCCTGACGTTCCTGACGCTGGAAGCGTGGAGTTTTCTCCAACTGGGCGCGCAGCAGGGTTCGCAGGCGCAGACGCCGTTCCCGCATTTCTGGGCGGTGATGTTCCTGGCGGCGGTCGGATTCTGGAATTTCCTCGGCGCGGGCATCTTCGGTTTTCTCATCAACCTGCCGATTGTGTCCTATTACGAGATCGGCACGGCGCTCACGCCCAATCACGGGCACGCGGCGATGATGGGCGTGTATGGCATGCTGGCGGTGGGCCTGGCGCTGTTTTGCCTGCGCTATTTGATTCCCGAAAAACTTTGGAGCGACCGCGCGGCGAAAATCAGTTTCTGGTCCCTCAATCTCGGCCTGGCCTGGATGGTGTTCGCCTCGCTGTTCCCCGTGGGGTTAATCCAACTTTACCACTCGGTCAGCGCGGGGTATTTCGACGCCCGCTCGCTGAAGTTCATCACCGGCCACACCAATTCGCTGCTCGAATGGCTGCGGTTTCCGGGCGACGCGCTGTTCATCGTGGGCGGTACGTTGCCCCTGCTGTATCTGTGCTGGCGGGGCGTGAGCCGGCGGAAAGCGGCCGCCCCCGGTGAGGAAACGGTCGGCGCGTTGTTTACGGAAATTCAAAACCGTTGAAGATTGAATTCCCCGCCCGGCTCCACGAGATGACCGAATGATTTACGGCATCCACATCGAGGTGATTCTCGCCGCCGGCTATGCGTTGTTGCTGGTCGGTGTGGCGGCCGTTCTCGAATGGCTGGCGCGCCACGCGCACCGGCGCTCGGAGCATTACCGCCATTCGGGATTCATTTATCATCGCCAACTGGATGTCTGGGAGTGCCCCACCGGACAACATTTGACGCGGGTGGAGACGGATTTCGAGCGCCGCATTGCGCGTTACCGCGCGCCGGCGCACCATTGCAACGCCTGCCATTGCAAAAAAGATTGCACCGATTCCGAAACCGGCCGCGAACTGGAAAGTCGGCTGGACGCCTGGGTGCAATCCGAACTGCGCCGTTTCCATCGCGGCATTTCCCTGGCGTTGTTGTTGCTGGCGGCCATCCTGCTCATTGTGGAGTTGTTTCGGCATCAGACCGCGCGCGATTGGCTGGTGCTGGCCCTGTTATTGTTTCCCATCGCTGTCGCCGGTTCCAGGCATTTTGCCGCTTTCGTCGAGTCCGCCCAGACGTCGCGAACCGGTAAAGGCAGATAAATCGAATGCCATCGGCAGCGGCCGGGGCGCGCCGCCTCGCAATTTTCTCGAATTCGGGGCGCCTTCCCAAAAGCCAATTCCTTGACCGACGTCAAATCTTTTTCCGCGATTGACGGCAAAATTGTTTCCGGCGCCGAACCATTTGAGCATCGCCGGCCATCAGCCAACGCTTCGGCGTTCGGTGCCGTCGCCGGTGGCGTGGTGCCGAACGTTTGCGCGATGGGATCGAAAAATCACAGTTATGGAAAACGAAACGAGACCTCCGGTGCCGTCCGATGCGACCGCACCCGCCGATAAACAGGCGCCCCGCAAGACGGCGATCGTCTATGCCTGTTCGGGTTGTTCGGATGCCGGCGGGATTGCCGATCGGGTAGCACGGCAATTGGCACGCGACGGCGCCGCGCAGATGTCCTGCCTGGCCGGCATCGGCGGACGTGTCAAGAGTATTTTGTTGAAGGCGCATCATGCCGGGCGTATCCTGGTCGTGGACGGTTGTCCGCTGAATTGTGCCGCGCACACGCTCCGGCTCGCCGACTTTGAACAATTTGAACACCTCGAATTGCACCGACTCGGCCTGCGCAAGGGTTCCTGTCCCCCCACAGAGGAACGAATCGCCGCCGGCGTGGCCGCCGCAAAAGAAATCCTCGCCCGCCGCGAGGGCACCGGCCCGTAATGCCCCACACAAACCCGTCCGTCACGGTCCGGCTTGACCCGGCTCCGGAAACCCGGTTTGCTGGACAGAGGATGAATTCGCCCAAACCGTCGCTGGACGATTTGCGCATCGAACGCCGGCCCGAACCCCGATCCCGTGCCTCCTGGTGGTGGGGAGGCATTGGCTTGGCAATTCTGCTTCTGGCCGGCGGCGGGGCGTGGTTTTCCTTGCGCGCGAACGCCATCGAAGTGCGCGCGGCGGTGGCGCGCCCGGCCGCCGCGGGGACCGAAACGGTATTGAACGCCTCCGGTTACGTGACTGCCCGGCGCGAAGCGACGGTTTCCTCCAAAGTCACCGGCAAAGTTGTGGCCGTGCTGTTCGAGGAAGGCATGCGGGTGACCAACGGCCAGGTGCTGGCGCGGCTGGACGATTCAAACGTCAGGGCCAGCCTCGCCGTCGCCCAAGCCCAATTGGCCTCGGCCCGGGCCGCCCTGGCCGAAACCGAGGCGCAACTCAAGGAAGCCAATCTCGAACTCCAACGTACCCGCGAGTTGGCTCGACAACACATCGCTTCGCCGGCCGATTTGGACCTGGCCCAGGCCAATGCCGACGCGCTGGCCGCCCATCTGGCGCAGCAAAAACTGGACGTGGTCGTGGCCGAACGCCAGGTGGCTTCGTGGCGGCAGCAACTGGACGACATGATCATTCGCGCTCCCTTTGATGGAGTCATCACCAGCAAGGACGCCCAGCCCGGTGAGATGATTTCTCCCGTCTCGGCCGGCGGCGGTTTTACGCGCACCGGCATCGGCACCATCGTGGACATGAATTCGCTGGAGATTGAAGTGGACGTCAACGAAAGTTACATCAACCGCGTCGCGCCGGGCCAGGCGGTGCAGGCCACGCTGGATGCCTACCCCGACTGGAAAATCCCCTGCAAAGTGATCGCCATCATCCCCACAGCGGACCGGCAGAAATCCACCGTCAAAGTCCGCATCGCCTTCGATCATCTGGACCGGCGAATTTTGCCGGATATGTCGGTGAAGGTGGCGTTTGAAAATGCCGGCGGCGCGGACACGCCCCGCGGGGTGCGAATCCCCAAATCCGCCGTGTGCAGCCAGGACGGCCGCGACGTGGTGTTTGTCATTCAGAACGGCCGTGCCGAACGCCGGGCTGTCACCGTCCGCGACACGCAGGGTGACGAGGCGACGTTGAGCGCCGGGGTGACGGAGGGCGAGAAGGTGATTGTCAACGTCCCGGCGGAATTGAAAGACGGAACGCCCGTGAAAGAGGAACGGCCATGAACGTTGCGCCTCCTCCGAACCCCGCCCCGGCCGCCGGCGCCGCCCGCAGCGAAACGCGCACCAGCGCTGCCGGACGTTTGAAGTTGGAAAACGACCGGCGATTCATTATGCAAACAAGAGGCCGCCGCCGGCGCGATCCCGGACGGCCAACGAATGCGGCACATGATGGAATAAAAGCGGCCGGTTTCATGATCGCGACCGCCCAAACGAGCCATGAGCGAAAATCCATCGTCTAACGGCCTGTTGGTGGAAATTGTCGGCGTTGAAAAAATTTTCCAACGCGGCGCGGAAACCATTCACGTGCTGACCCATCTGGATTTGCAGGTGCGCGCCGGCGAATTTCTGGCTTTGATGGGACCGTCGGGTTCGGGCAAAACGACGCTGCTGAATCTTATGGGTGGACTGGACCGGCCGACTGAGGGCACGGTCACGGTGGCCGGCGAACGGCTCGATCAGTTGCCCGATCGCCGCCTGGCGGCGTGGCGCGCACGGCATATTGGATTTGTTTTTCAACTTTACAACCTGCTGCCGGCGCTGACCGCGGAGCGAAACGTGGAATTGCCCTTGCTGCTGACGCCTCTTTCAAAGGCCGAACGGAAAAAACACGTGGACACGGCCCTGGCGGTGGTCGGGTTGTCGGGCCGCGCCCGGCACTATCCGCGCACGCTTTCGGGCGGCGAACAGCAGCGCGTCGGCATCGCACGCGCCATCGTCACCGACCCCACGCTGTTGCTGTGCGACGAGCCGACCGGCGATCTGGACCGCAAGGCCGGCGATGAGATTCTCGATTTGCTCCAGGCGCTGAACCGCGACTATGGCAAAACCATTGTCATGGTCACGCATGATCCGCACGCCGCGGCCCGCGCGGGCCGGACGGTGTATTTGAACAAGGGCCGGTTGCACCATGAACCGGTCCAATGAAACAGAGGGAATTCCGGGAGGGACCAGTCGGTTCGCCCCATCCGCCCGGCCATCCGCCGCTCCTGTCCTGAGTCAATGAAGTTTTTGCACCTCATCGGCAGCCACCTGCGGCACAAAAAACTGCGCACGGCGCTGACGCTGTTGTCCATTACCGTGGCCTTTGTGCTGTTCGGATTTTTGTCCGCCATCCGGCAGGCGCTGGTGGGTGGCGTGCAAATGGCCGGCGCCGACCGCCTGATCGTGCGCAACAAAATTTCCATCATTCAAATGCTGCCGGAGAGTTACCAGGCGCGCATCAACCGCATTCCCGGCGTGGATTTCGCCACGCATCAAACATGGTTCGGGGGGATTTATCAGGACCCGAAAAATTTCTTCATGCAGTCGCCGGTCGTGCCGCAGGAATTTTTGAAGATGTATCCGGAAATCCTTCTGTCGCCGGCTGAGTCCAATGCCTGGCTGCAAACGCGTACCGGCGCCATCGTGGGCCGCAAAACGGCGGAACGATTCCACTGGAAGATCGGCGACCAGGTGCCCATCCAGTCCACCATCTGGGCCAAGGAAGACGGCAGCCGCACCTGGGTGTTTGATATCGTGGGCATTTTTGACGGGAGAGACAAAAACACGGACACCACGCCGCTGTTTTTTCGTTACGATTATTTTGACGAAGCGCGGCGGTATCAGAAGGGCCAGGTGGGGTGGTATATCATCCGCATTCACGACCCGGCGCAGGCGGCGGCGGTGGCGCAGCGGGTGGACGCGGAGTTCGCCAATTCGCCGGCCGAAACCCGAACGGAACCGGAAGGGGCGTTTATCCAGGCTTTTGCCAATCAGACGGGCAACATCGTGTTCATTGTCGCGGCGATTCTGAGCGCGGTGTTTTTCACCCTCCTGCTGGTGGTGGGCAACACCATGGCCCAGGCGGTTCGCGAACGGACCGGCGAATTTGGGGCTCTCAAGGCGATGGGCTTCAGCAACGGACAAATTCTGGCCCTGGTGCTGGCCGAATCCTGTCTGCTGGCCATACCGGGCGGCGCATTCGGTTTGAGTCTGGCGTGGCTGATCATTGCGCGCGGCGACCCCACGCACGGTTTGTTGCCGATGTTTTATTTGCCGGCGCACGACATCTTTGTCGGGCTGGGCATCAGCCTTCTTCTGGGGCTGGGGGCCGGCATTTTTCCGGCGCTCAAGGCCAGGCGGCTGCAGGTGGCCGAGGCGTTGAGGAGATTGTAAAATGGAAACAGACGCCTTCCCTCTCTGGGTGAACAATGCCCATCGCCGCGAGGATTCCAGCGCCAGCCAGCCGAACGCCAGGCCGCCGGGATTGAAAATGCCGGGTCTCCAGGGGCGCGACCGCGCTCCACGGCACCGGCGGATTTTTCAAACAATCACTGCAATTTAATCATGGCCGGCCTCGTCAACTGGTTTTTGCAAATTGGCGCCGTCACCAAATTCGGCTTGATGAGTCTGCCACAGCGTCGGGGCGCAGTCGCCGCCACGGTTGTCGGTATCGCCGGCGTGGTGGCGGTGCTGGTGGGCGTGTTATCCATCGCCGCCGGATTCCGCCAGGCGATGACGATATCCGCCGTTCCGGACGGGGCGATCGTGTTGCGCAGCGGCGCGGACACCGAAATGGTGAGCGGCCTGTCGCGGGCGGAGACGCGTTTGATTGCCGATGCACCCGGGGTGGCGCGGGGCGCTGACGGGCCGCTGGCATCCGCCGAATTGTTCGTGGTTATCAACCTGCCCAAGCGCACAACCGGCACGGACGCAAATGTGCCGTTGCGCGGCGTGGAGCCGGCGGCGTTCCAGGTGCGCGACCATTTGAAAATCATCCAGGGCCGCCCCTTCGAGTGGGGCCGGGATGAAGTCATCGTGGGCCGTGGCGCGGCGCAGGAATTTGCGGGCTTGAGCGTCGGCTCCCGCATTCAAGTGGGACGCTACGCATGGCCGGTGGTCGGCATTTTTGCGGCCAACGGCGGGGTGGCGGAATCGGAAATCTGGGCCGATGCCAAGGTGCTGCAGGCGGCTTATCAACGCGGCGATTCGTTTCAATCGGTGTACGTAAAACTGGTCTCGCCCGGCGCCTTTCAGGAATTCAAAGACTGGCTGACGTCCAATCCGCAACTGGATGTGAAGGTGTTGCGACAGTCGGATTATTACGCCGGGCAATCCGAGGCGCTGACGCGATTGGTCACGACCCTGGGATTTTTAATTGCCTTTCTGATGGCGTTGGGGGCGGTCTGCGGCGCCTTGAACACGATGTACAGCGCGGTGGCGGCGCGGACGCGGGAAATCGCCACGCTGCGAGCGCTGGGCTTCGGCGGCGGCGCGGTGGTGACGGCGTTCATGCTGGAATCGGTGTTGCTGGCGTTGGCCGGCGGCGCGCTCGGCGGCGGCCTGGCGTATCTGGCCTTTGACAACTTCCACACCTCCACCATGAACTGGCAGAGTTTCAGCCAGGTCACCTTTGCCTTCCGCGTGACGCCCCGTCTTCTGGCCAGCGGCACGCTGTGGGCCGCGGCCATCGGGCTGGTTGGCGGGCTGTTTCCGGCCATTCGCGCGGCGCGATTGCCCGTGGCGCCCGCGTTAAGAGAATGGTGAGAGGCGCGCCGCCGACGGCCCCGACGCGGCAGCATCGGCAGCCTCACGTCGTTGAGCGGGATTCCGACCGGCCAGGCTGGTGGAGCCGAGGAGATTCGAACTCCTGACCTCTACAATGCGAATGTAGCGCTCTACCAACTGAGCTACGACCCCGACCACCGCGGAGAATTATTGCCGTTCGACTGGAAAAGTCAATGCAGGATGTGAACCGCGAACCGTTCGGCCAATCGTTTCCAATCGCGGAGGGCTGGCCGTTTCGATTCAGGCAGGGCAGCGGCAATTTCCTTTGAAACCGCCGGCGTGAATTGTTACGTTGCCTTCATGTCAGGCAAAATGTCGGATTCGCGCCACGGCTGGCACGATGTCATCGGCATTGCGCTGCTTCTGCTGGTGGCCCTGCCGCTGCTGGTGGCGCAATGGTCGTTCAACCCCGATGACATCGCATTTTTGACCACGAAGGTCAACAAACCGGCGGCCAACTGGATCGGGCCGTTGGGGGCGTATCTGGCGTGGTTTTCCTTCCTGATGCTGGGCGCTGCCGCTTATCTCTTGCCGTTGCTGGCGGCCTTGTTCGGCGTGGCCTATCTGCTGGGATTTTTCAGTTACCTCCGCGAGCGGCTCCGCTGGTCAATGGTGTGGTCGGCCATTTTACTGGTCTCCCTCACCGGTCTGCTGCATCTGGCTGATCAGGCAGGCTGGCTCGGCAAACTCCACCAGCGTCTCGGCGCGCAAAGCGCCGGCGGCTGGGTGGGTTGGGCCACTTACGGCCAGACGGAACACTACAATTTCGGTTTCTCGTTGCTGGGCCCCATCGGCGCGACGATCGTGTATGCGGCGCTGGGGTTGATTGGGCTGCTTTTTTTAACCAATTTCCGCCTGGGCGGCTGGATTCGACGCGCGTTTGGCCGGGAAGCCGCCGGCGAGGAGCCGGCCGCGATCGAGGAAGCCGCACTGGACCGCCGCGCGCGGGAGCTGGAAAAACAGGCCAAAAAACTGCAGGAAGAAGTTGCCCGTCGCGGCCTGGGCGCGGATCTGCAGCCGGTGCCCGAACCACAGGTGCGCGACCTGTCCGTGCCCCAAGTCAAGGGGCCACGCATCCGCAAAACCACGTTGCCCGAAGACGCCAAATTGCCGGTGCCCGCCGATGCCGCCGAGGGCGAGGTGATTCCCGCCCGGGAAGTCGCCGCCGCCACCACCGAAGACATTCTCGGCAAGAAAACCGGCGCGAATATTTCCGGGAAAGGTCAGGAGAGCAAAGCCGCCGAAACGCCGGCGGAGACGGATGCCTCCTCCAAGCCGGACGCCGGTGCGGCGGAACCGAAACCCGAATCGGCCATCAAAATTTCCGGCTTGACGCCAAGCAAACCTAAAAAGCCCAAACCCCTGGCCGTGGCCGCGACGCCATTGATCGGCAATTATCAGCTCCCGCCGCTGGATTTGCTCCAACCGCCCGATCTGACCGTCAAACCCACCGAGTCCAAGGAAGAATTGATGGCCAACGCCCGGCTCATGCAGCAGACGCTTGCGCAATTCGACATTGAAGTCGCGCTTGGCGACATCACCAAAGGCCCGACCATCACGCGCTACGAACTTCATCCGGCGCCGGGT
>DASRCU010000320.1:0-7189 GCA_035652955.1 Verrucomicrobiia bacterium
CGGCACATTGGCGCGGCCCGCCGACACGCCCGCGCGTTTTTACCGCGTTTTTCTCAACGCCCCTGATCCGTGATGGACGCCAGCCGCCTCAAACGTTTTGCTGCCCGGTGCGTAATTCCCTGCGCCCTGGGTCTGGCCTGGAACGCGTCGGCGCAAACCATCTCGGCGCCGCCGGCTGCACCTGCGACGGAACCGCCGCCGTCGTCGCTCTTGCCTGCGGGGACGGTGGAATCGCGCCCGCCGGCCGAAAATGCCAGCGGCGTGGTGCGGGTCCTTTTGCCGCCGCCGGATCCGTACGATTGGAGGCGGCATTTTCGCATCGGCATGTTGGTGGGATTCAATCTCAAAGCCGATTTTACGGTTCGCGGCACGTTTGGCATTTCCCCGACGCCGGGGAACTACAACGACGGTCAAGGCGATTACGTGATTGCTTCCGGGAATGCCTTCGGCACCACGGCCAATTGGGGTTACAACAATGCCGGCGCGGTGCATTACGATGCCTCGGCACACACGCTGACCTTCCAGCAAACGACCGGCTACGCGCCGGTGGGCGACGTCAGTCATTCCGAATCGGATTCGGCCGAACTGGGATTTGAATTGGGCTACGGCGGCGTCATCCATGATTGGGGCTGGACGCGGCTGGGTTGGGAATTTGGATTTGGATTGCTGCCGATTACCATCAGCGATCCTGGATCCTGGTCTGCCTCCGTCAGCGGCAACACCCTTCAATTTGACACCGGCGGGGTCAATTTGGGATCGCCGCCCCCCGTCAGTTATCAAGGTGCCGCCGGCGCCGGCCCGGCCATTCCCGCCACGCCGATCAGCATCACGCCTTTGGCCGGCGGCGCACCGCTGGCGGTGGCCGGCTACCGCAAACTGGATGCGACGCTTTACACGTTTCGCCTTGGACCAACGTTGTATCGGGATTTGAATCGCCGGTTGGGCGTGGCGATGGGCGCCGGTCCGGCCCTGGGTTTTGTGACCGGCGATTTGAAGTTCAATGAAACGGTCGGCGGCGCGAGCAGTTCGGGGGAGATGGGCGGCAGCAGCGTTTTGTTTGGCGGCTATGTCAATGCGATGTTGTTCTATCATGCCCAGGACGGCGGCGATGTTTATCTGGGGGTGCAATACCTGCCGCTGGGCGGCGCCGACTTTGGCAACGAACAACGCCGCGCGCATCTGGATTTGAACGGGCAGATTTACGTCACCGTCGGCGTTAACTGGCCGTTTTGAACGCCGCCGGTGGCGCCTCAGGTCCGTTTGAATCCCCGCCGCCACAGTTCAAAATGATACAGCGCCGCCACCACCAGCGAGTGGCCGATTTTTTCCTCGGCGACCAGCCGGGGAATTTCAGACGCCGGAATCAACCGTGTGACCAGATCCTCGCCGTGATCCCAGTCCACTTCATGCTGTCGCCGGCAATTTTCAATCAGCACCGTAAACGTGCGATTGCTCAAGATGGCGGGATTGGACCAGACTTTTCCCAGGATGCGCGCCTTTTCGCCGGCGTAGCCGGTTTCCTCACGCAATTCGCGCGCGGCGGCGGCGACGGGGTCACTCTCGCCGGCCTCCATCATGCCGCCGGGAATTTCCAGTTCCACGGTGTTGGAACCGTGGCGGAATTGCTCGACCATCACCAAATGATCATCCGGCGTGAGCGCAATGACATTGACCCAGGGGACGCTGTCCAGCACCAGGAAATCGTGCTCCCGCCCCGTCCGCGGCGAAATTTTTACATCCGAGCGCAGGGTGAAGAGGCGAAAATCACCCAGGAGCGTGGAACGAATTTTTTTCCAGGGCTGTGGCATGGTGGATGACGGTTGGCCGGAGCTGCAGGGGCGTTAATTGGAAATCAAAGCCCGTTTTCCCGCCCGGCCCGGCCCTGTTTGACCAGCGTCAGCAAGTGCCGCAAGGCGTCGTCGTAAGGCCGACCCTTCCGGAGGGCCAATTGCCGGGCGCGCTTGTCCAGTTGCGCGGCCATCACCGGAGCCTTTTCGGCCGGACAACCAAGGGTCACCAGGATTTGGGCCAGTTCGGAGAGCGACATAAGCTGTTCGCCAACTTGTTGAATCGTCAAATGGTTTGGAACAGCCGGCAGGCGCGCCGCGGTTCGCCGGTTCACGGCGTTTCACGCCGGAGCGATTTCGATGCGGATGACGCCGATGCGCCGAAGCGGCTTGCTGGGTTCGCCATGAGAGTTTGGGCCGACAGGCGTGGCGGCAATTTTTGTCAACACCTCTTCGCCGGCAATCATCCGGCCAAAGGCCGTGTATTGGCGGTCCAGAAAAGAGGCGTCGCCGTCGCAAATGAAAAACTGGCTGCCGGCTGAATCCGGATGCTGGGCGCGAGCCATGGAAATAACGCCGCGTTGGTGAGAGCGGTCGTTGAATTCGGCCTTGATCTGGTAACCGGGACCGCCGGTGCCCCAGCGTGCTTCGGCGTTCGGATCTTTGGTGAGCGGGTCGCCACCCTGAATCATGAAACCTTGAATGATGCGGTGAAAACAGGTGCCGTCGTAAAAGCCTTTTCGCGCCAGCGCCTTGAAATTTTCAACGGTTCGGGGTGCGACGTCCGGCCAGAATTCAAAGACCATTTCGCCTTCGGTGGTGAGGATGTGAGCGACTTCGTTCATAAAATTTACGGTTCTTTTGCCGGCGCTTTTTTGTCGTCCGCCGGCAAAATGGTTGCCGACTTGATGTAATCCAGGCCGGGGAAATCCTTTTTCAGATAGGCGTTGCCTTCGGTTTGAATGCGGCCTTGATCCGGTCCCTGGCCGGACGGCGGGCCGTCGCCGTATTGCCCGTTGAGTTTGTCCACCACGTCCATGCCTTCAATCACTTTGCCGATCGGTGCGAAGCCTTGCGCGTCCAGAAAGGTGTTGTTGGCGTAATTGATGAACAATTGCGTGGTGCGGGTATTCGGACCAGCGGTGGCAAAGGTGATGGTGCCGCGCGTGTTGCTGCCCTTGACCGGGTCGTCGGGAATCGTCGCCTCGCGCCAGTTCGCGGCGACGGCTGGATTGCCGCTGATGCCGAACTGACACATGAAGCCCGGAACCACCCGGAAAAATGCGACGTCCGTGAAGTAACCGGAGCGGACCAGGTTGTAAAAACGGTCGGCGCCCCGGGGCGCCAGGGCGCGGGTGACTTCCACCACGAATGGGCCCTTGGTGGTGTTGAATTGCGCGCGGAAAGTTTCCGGCGCTCGAGCGGTCAGTTTGGCCGGATCAGCATAATCGGGCACCGCGGCGCCGGCGGTGGCATTGGTTGCCGACGCTGAGGAAGCCGGCGGCGCCGCGCGACCGTCGGTGGGATGATTCAACAAAACCAGCGCGCCCACAGCGGCCGCGCCCGCCAGACAAGCCCACATCCATGCTTTCATCGGACGCAGTTTCTCACAGGCGCCGCCAAAAGTCACGTTTGGAAAATGGCGCCGCCCGCAGCGTTTCCGGAATTCTGTTCTGGACGGCCGGGCGACCGCCACCACAGCCGTTTGCTGGAGAAACAGGCTTTGCGTTTGGCGGTCATTTTCGGTTCATGGTGCGGGTGATGAGGCTGCTGCGGTCGGCCCGGCGTGTGCGAAAGATGGCAAAGGTTGTCAGTACACCGGCCGCCAGCAGGACACCCACGGCCGCCACCCATGCGCCCCGATGGGCGGAACCGGAATTTTCCGCCGGCTCGGCCACCCCGTTGCTTGACAGCACAACATTTGCCGGCGCGACCGGATTTGCCGGCGGCGCGGAAGTTGCCAGAGGCAATGAACGCGGCGTGGAAGCGGATAGAAAGTTCGTTCCTTCCACCACTTTGGCGGGCGGAGGTGGATTCGACAGCACGATGGAATTCGTCATCGCGACAAAGTTGGTTGACTCCGCCGGAAGCGCGGGCGTTTTCGAAACTGCCGCCGGAAGAGGATTGGTCGGCACCGCCGGCGCAGGAGTTTTTGCCGCCGGCACGGGAATGGTCAGGGAAAGCGCCGGGCCGGATTCGACATTGGTTCCGACGATTACCAATGGCGGTCCCGTGGGCCGCGGGGTGGGCGCCGACGGCGGAGCGGGAGGCGGGGCAGGGCGGGGCGCCGGCGGCTGTGGCCACGGTGGAAAATCCGGTACTTTGATCATTCCCGGCGGAAAATTCACCGTGCAACCGGTGTAGCGGCCTTGTTGGGAGCGCAACACCACGACCAGCGGCTGCCGCGCCTTTTTTTGTTCCGCCTGCCGCTGTTGAAAAATCCGGTTGACGCCTTCGTCGTAAGGTGTGCCGGTGAAGGCGCCCTCGCCGTCGCAAAAAATCAGCACCGTCAGTCGCGGAGAATTTTGCGCCACGCGGTTCAGCAAGGGCTGCAAGACCGCCCAGCGCGTCTGTCCGGTGTAACGTTGTTTGCTGATGAACCGATTGATCGTGTCGGCAATGGTCGCGGCGTCCTGAGGCGCCCAGTAAAGCAGCGGCAATTCGCCGGTGCGCAGCGTTTCGTCGAACGTCCACACCCCGATGCTGTCACCGGGCTGCAATCGCCCGCCCAGTGCCGAGGCCAACAGGGTGTTGAGTTCCGTCTGCACGGCCGGCAGGCGCCGTTTCATTTCCGCCGAGGTGTCAAAAATCAACAGCCAACGGCCCGGAATGGCGGTTCCGGCCGGCTGGGCGCCGAGGTGGGAAATGGAAAAAAACAGCGCCCACAGGGCGGCCCAACTCCTCGCGGTCCGAGGCAGTTTTGAAAATTGGCAGCCCATCTGCCACCGGGCGGGGTTGGCCAAAGAACGGGCGGATGCGCAAAAACCGGGCAGTCGGTTTTCCGGCGCATTTGTTGTCTTTCGGAACGGGCTTTGCATGGTTCAGCCAGGCGGACGACGAAAACGTTTTTGTTCGGCGCGATTGCGGTGTTGCAACTGGTCCCGCAGTTCGGTCAGGGCCGTTTCGATCCTGCGGATGAAGTTCCGGCAACTGGCCACGGCGCAGCCAAAGCCGCTGACAGTGTCGCGCTCGGCCAAATCGTCGGTGACCACCAGCACTTCGCCGAAGGCCAGAAAGCGGTGGGCCGCGCGCTCAATCAGTTCATCCGCCGTTCGTCCGGCGCTGGAGAAGAGGACTTCCACCGGACAGCGGGAGGTGTTTTCCGTGGCTTGCAACGTCGCGCCCGCGCCGTCAAAAAAAACCGTGATCGCTTCGCCGGTGGCATCGTGGTATTGCGTGAGGACGCGCACCAATTCGTTCCGCGCACGCTCGGAATGTCGCGGCGCGCCGGGCGCCAGCTCCGGCCAGCCATGCAGCAGGCTGTAACCATCCACCAGAATTCTCACCAGCGCCATGAACGGAGTCTAAGGTTTGATGTCCCAAGTCCAAAGTCCAAAATGTCAGACCCCGGGGTGCCTCCTGATAAGGTTGGGGAAAGTTTTGCCAGGAAGCCTCCGCGCTGTCTTGACTTTGGGTTTGGAACTTTGAACTTTAGGCTGCAGGATGTTGGCTGCCGAAACCATTTTTCAAAAATCGAACCGGCGCATCGCCGCGCTGGCGGCGGCGGTGTTCGCGCTGGATCAGTTGACCAAATGGCTCGTGGTGCGCTCGCTGGGTGTTTACGACGAGAAAATCGTGGTGCGGGGGTTTTTCAAATTCGTTCACTGGGGCAATACCGGCGCGGCGTGGAGCTTGTTCAGCGGGAACAATGGCGCGCTGGTCATTGTGGCCTTGTTTGCTTTTGTGGCGTTGTTCCTGACGCGACATCATTTTGATTCCCACACGTTGACTGGCCAGATTGCCTTCGGGCTGATTTTTGGCGGCATTGCCGGCAATCTGTTCGATCGGGTGGTGCGGCACGAGGTGGTGGATTTTTTGCGGTTTTACCTGGTGCAACGCGGCGGCGGCGAACTGGGTTTCCCGGCTTTTAACGTCGCCGATACCGCCATCTGCGCCGGGGTGGGGCTGATTTTCCTCATCACCTGGAGAAACGAGCGTGCCGGCAGCGTGACGGTCGGCAATCAACGCCCGGTCGCATGAAACCTCTCCCACGGCCACAGGCGGAGGATTTCTCCCGGCGTTTTCCGTTTCAGGCTTGACGTTGAATGCACACGGAGACTTTCGCTGTGGAACAATCCTTGCCCGGGGAGCGGCTGGACAAATTTCTCTGCGGGAAATATCCCGCCGCCTCGCGCGCCACGCTCAAACGCCTGATCGAAGAAGGTCACGTGCGGGTGAACGGCCAGGCCGTCAAGCCTTCGCATGCCCCCCGCGCCGGGGAGCGGATTGAAATTGACTGGCCGGATCCGAAGCCGGCCGGCATTCAGCCGGTGGCCATGCCGCTGGACGTTTTGTTTGAGGACGACTCGTTGCTGGTGCTCAATAAACCGGCCGGGCTGATTGTCCATCCGGCTGAAGGCTACGACGAACTGACGCTGGTGCACGGGCTGATGCACCATTGCGCCGGGCAGTTGAGCGGCATTGGCGGCGTGGCCCGGCCCGGCGTCGTGCACCGGCTGGACAAAGAGACGAGCGGTTGCCTGGTGGTGGCCAAAAACGACCAGGCGCATCTGGGATTGTCCCGGCAATTTGCGCAGCGTACCGTGCGGAAGATTTATCATGCCATCGTCTGCGGCGCGCTGGCCGACGCCGAAGGTGAAATCCGCGCGCCCATCGCCCGGCATCCTTCGCACCGGCGCAAACGCATGGTGGTGCGGGCCGGTGACATGACCTCCCGCTCGGCCCACACGCGCTGGCGCATTCTGGAGCGGCTTGCCGCGGCCACGTATCTGGAAACACAGATTTTCACCGGACGCACCCACCAGATCCGCGTGCACTTCCAGTTTCTGGGTCATCCGCTGGTCGGAGACGACGTCTATGGCCGGAAGGAGAACCGGGAAATCGCCCGGCAGACCGGTTTCGCCCCGCCGCGGATGCTGCTGCACGCGCGGGAACTGGGATTCAAACATCCGCGCACCGGTCAGGAAATGACGTTTCAAGCGCCCTTGCCGGAGGATTTTCGCCAGGCGCTCCAGTTCCTGCGAACGGCCGAATCGAGCGGCGGGGGGCGATGAGTCGCCAAACTTCAGCAAAATTTTTTCAATTTTCTGTCGTCGTCCGGCATTGGTAACTTGTCGGCGATGAACCAAGCCGGAAACTGTCGCGCGCCATCGGCCGCCGGATCCCCCTCCCTCCGCAGTTTCTGGCTCATGTTCCTGGTCGAGTTTCAGAATGCCTTCAGC
>DASRCU010000321.1:0-25146 GCA_035652955.1 Verrucomicrobiia bacterium
TACGATTACACCATCGCCCTCCGCGCCGTGGAATCGCAGGACGGCATGACCGCCGACTGGGTGAAACTGCCCTACGACCTGCTGGAAAAGCTCGCCTCGCGCATCATCAATGAAGTTAAAGGCGTCAACCGCTGCGTCTTCGACATCACCAGCAAACCGCCGGGAACCATCGAATGGGAGTGATCAGAAAACCACGAGGCCTTCTCCGATGCTCTTGACCGGCAGCTAAGATAACTCCCCTCCTCAGGGCCTGTTCACCAAATGGCGGTCCGGGTGCTCGGACTAAAATCCAGAGCCGGGTAGAGGGAGTGGTTTCGTGGTTTTGCGCGGCTCCCGAAGGCAACCGCCGTCTGTTTTATGAAAAGCTCTTGACCAGAGAAAATATCGGTTCAGACCGTCACCGATGTTTTCTCCACGGCGCCGGGGATTTCCTTGCGCGAGACGACAACCTGATCCACCAGGCCGTACTCCTTGGCTTCTTCGGCGGACATGAAGCGGTCGCGGTCGGTGTCGCGCGCCAGTTCCTCGATGGAGCGTCCGCAGTGTTTGGCCAGAATTTCGTTCAGGCGATCCTTCAGCCGCAGGATTTCCCGGGCCTGGATGCTGATGTCGGTGGCCTGACCCTGGACGCCGCCCCACGGCTGATGGATCATGATGCGGGCGTTGGGCAGGGCATAGCGTTTACCTTTGGTGCCCGCGGCCAGCAGCACGGCGGCCATGCTCGCCGCCTGGCCAATGCAATAGGTGTTCACGTCGCAGGTGAGGTATTGCATGGTGTCGTAAATGGCCAGACCGGCGGTGACGCTGCCGCCGGGGGAATTGATGTAAAGGTGGATGTCTTTCTTGGCATCGGACATCTGGCAGAACAGCATCTGGGCGATGATGATGTTGGAAACCGCGTCGTCAATCGGGGTGCCGACAAAGATGATGCGGTCCACCAGCAGCCGCGAATAAATATCCCACGTTCGCTCGCCACGGCCGGTCTGCTCGACCACGATGGGGACCAGAAAATTGTTGGTGTCGTTCATGTCGAAATAACTAGCGTATTGGCGGACAAAGTAAAGGCGCGAAAATTCGGCGGCTGGCGGCGGAGGCTGGAGCGGGTCAGGCGCCGATTTGCCGTTGAATGGCGGCGCAGATTTTTTGGGACCAGTTTTTGAGGAGTTCGGGGTCGCGACCTTCCAGCAGCAGCCGCGCCTTGGGTTCGGTGCCTGAATACCGCAACAACAGCCGGCCGTCCTGGGCTTTCAACTGGGTTTCGGCGGTGGCGACCAGTTCGTTAACGCCGGCCAGCCGTTCAAAGGGGATTTTTTCGCGGACCTTGATGTTGGTCACCAGTTGCGGGAAGCGCGTCCAGCAGGCGGCCAGTTTGGAGAGGGGCGCGTTTTGTTCGCGCATGATGCGCAGAATCTGGAGGGCGGCGACCAGGCCGTCGCCGGTGGTGGAGAAATCGCGGAAAATCAAATGGCCGCTTTGCTCACCGCCAAAGTTGAAGCCGCCGCGCAGCATTTCATCAATCACCTGTTTGTCGCCCACGGGAGTGCGGAGCATCCGGCCGCCGGCGCGTGTGAGGGCCGCTTCCAGGCCGGCGTTGCTCATGACGGTGGCCACCAGCGTGTTTTGCGCCAGGGTTTTCTGCGCGAGCATGTCGAGTGCCGCGATGGCCATGATGTCGTCGCCGTCAATCAAACGCCCGTTTTCGTCGCACAACAATACCCGGTCGGCGTCGCCGTCATGCGCAATGCCCAGATGCGCACGGTGTTCGACGACCTTGGCGCAGAAATGATCGGGAAACATCGAGCCGCAGCCGTCGTTGATGTTTTTGCCGTTCGGCTGGTTGCCATAGACAATGACTTCGGCGCCGAGTTCGCGCAGGACGCAAGGAGTGGATTTGTAGGCGGCGCCGTGGGCGCAATCGGCCACGATGCGCAGGTTTTCGAGGGTGAGATGCTTCGGGAAACTGGCCTTGGCAAATTCGATGTAGCGGCCCAGGGCATCGTCAATGCGCACCGCCTTGCCGATGTCGTCGGCGGTGGGGCGGATGTTTTCAATTTCGCCGCTGAAGACCAGGTGTTCGATGGTTTCCTCGATTTTGTCATCGAGCTTGTAACCGTCGGCGCGGAAAAATTTGATGCCGTTGTCGGCATAGGGATTGTGGGAGGCGGTAATGACAATGCCGGCGTCGGCGCGCAGACTGCGGGTGACGTAGGCCACGCCGGGGGTGGGCAACGGGCCGATGAAGAGCACGTCCACGCCCATGGACAGAATGCCGGAGGAAATCGCGTTTTCCAGCAGGTAACCGGACAGGCGCGTATCCTTGCCGATGACGATTTTATGGCGGCCGCGGCCGCGGGCCTGATGAAGATTTTTGAAGACATGTGCGGCGGCGCGGCCCAGTTTGAGAGCGGTTTCGGCGGTGACCGGCTCGATGTTGGCTGTGCCGCGCACGCCGTCGGTGCCAAAAATTTTTCGTGGATCGCTCATGGTTGTTTCGATGGGTTCAGCGCGGCCGGCGGCGTGACGGTGACGGTCACTTCCGGCGGGTCCACGTCGTAGGTCATGCCTGGCGGCACGGCAACGGTGACCGAACGCAACAGGCCGCTGCCGGACACGACGCCGCTCAAATTGACCTGAGGACAGATTTCGTTCCGTTGCAAAGTCGCCATTTTGTTGCGCGGCCCGCTGACGATGACGGTGACGGCGCTCGGAGAAATCTGCGCGTGGGCGCCGGCGGGCAGCGCCAGAGGCAGGACCGGCAGGTCGCTGTAGATGTTGGTGAAGAGGTTTTCCCGTTGCGGAGCGGCGCTCGTCTCGTCCGGGTTTTTATAGGTCACCGTCAACCAGATGGCCACGGCCAGGACCAGGGAGAGGACCTTCCAGCCCAAATCTGACAAAAAACGGTCGCGTCCGGCCCTCATGTTCAGTGTTCCGAAGGTTTGGCTGCCGGACGGGGGCGAGGTTTGTTGACCGCGGCCGGCGCCGTTCCGAACCGTTCTCCGAATCGCTGGCGAAGCCATTCCACTCCGCGGCGGGGGCGGGCCGGACGCAGCAACACCGATGAGAGAAAGGCGCGTAATTCTTCCAGCGTCACCGCCCGCACCAACTGACCCTTGTAGGCATAGGAAATCAGGCCTGTTTCTTCGGAGACAACCACCACGACGGCGTCCGTCTCCTCGCTCAAACCGATGGCCGCGCGATGGCGTGTGCCGAGTGACTTGTTCAGGTCCTGCCGCTGTGTCAGGGGGAAGATGCACGCCGCCCAGGCAATGCGATCGCCCTGAATGATAACCCCTCCGTCGTGAATGGCGTTGTTGGGGAAGAAGATGGTTTCGAGCATCTCCGGCGTCGCTTCGCAATCCACTTTGATGCCCGATTCAACGGCGTCGCGCAGTTGGATGGATTGTTCGATGGCGATGAGGGCGCCGATCTTGACGTCTGCCAGCCGTTCGCAAGCCTGAATAATCACTTCGATGTTTTCGCGCTGCTCATGAGCGCTGGCGAACAACGGCAGGTTGCCCAGCTCCGCCAGCATCCGGCGCAGCTCCGGCTGGAATAAAACCAGGATCGCAAAGGCAAAAACTGTGGAGGCCCCGCTAAGCAACCAGCTCAACACCTGTAACTTCAGCACCTTCAGCATGGCGGAGACGGCAAACAACACCACCAGGGTGACCACCAGACCGATGACCACCGGCCAGCCGCGGGTTCCGCGGAGAAACCGGAAGGCGTAATAGATCAGCACCGCCAGAATGAGGATTTCCAGAGCGGGCCGCCAGCCGTTGACCACGTAAGGCCAGATCATTTTGAAGTGGTCGGTCATTTCAGGTTCAACACTTAAAATCAACGGCCAATCCACCCGGAAAAACAACCTCCGTTCCGGAGGACCATTCCGGTGGCGCCAGTGACAGGGCAGGGCTTTGTCGCATCCGACGCCTGGCACCCGTTCCAAACCGCGCACTCCATACTCTTCAGTCTGTCATTCATCCTGTGACAGCCGGCTTTCATTCGGCTCTTTTGGATGAAGAGGCGTTTCCCACGCCCGCACTGCCTCCGCCAGCCGCACCGCCTGAATTGTTTCCGCTACGTCGTGGGCGCGGATGATCTGTGCGCCCTGGGCCACGGCCAGCGCGGCGCATGCCAGCGAACCGGGCAACCGTTCCGCCGGCGCGGCGCCGGTTAAATGGCTGATAAACGATTTGCGCGACGCCCCCACCACCAGCGGCCGCTCCCACTTTGTAAAATGTCGCAGGTTCGCAAGCAACTGCAAATTATGGACCGCCGTCTTGCCGAAGCCCAGACCTGGATCGAGCGCCACCTGTTCGGGAGCGATGCCGTGGTTTCGCAATTGTTCCAGCCGGCGGCTGAAAAATTCCGCCACTTCCCGCACCACATCCGCGTAAACGGGATTTTGCTGCATGGTTTGCGGCGTGCCCCGGGCGTGCATGAGCACGTAACCGGCGCCAAACGCGCGCACCACGTCCCACATCGCCGCGCCCTGGCGAGCGGCGGCCACATCGTTGACGATGCTGGCGCCGGCTTCGAGGGCGGCGCGCGCCACGGCCGGTTTCATGGTGTCAATCGAGATCGGCACTTTGACTTGGGAAGCCAGCAGCTCAATGACCGGCAGGACGCGCCGCAGTTCCTCCGCTTCAGGCACCGGCTCGGCGCCGGGACGCGTGGATTCGCCGCCCACGTCGAGGATTTCGGCGCCGCGCGCCGCCAGTTCCAGCGCGTGGCGCACGGCCGCGGCCGCGTCCAGAAATTTCCCACCATCGGAAAAGGAATCGGGCGTGACGTTGACAATTCCCATGACCAACGCCGGGCGCGGAAAACGAAATTCAAACTGGCGGGCGCGAAAGAGCATGTTGCTGATTCAGCAGCAAGGCTGGCGGCCTCCGGCGGAAGTCGGCCCGCCCGCGGCCTGGCGGCGGCGCCCCGCCGGAACGCCAGGACGTTCAAACCTTGGTTCGAAAATACGCAATCGTCTCCTTCAATCCCTGAGCCAGCGGCACCTGCGGTTCCCAGTTCAAAATTTTTCTCGCCTTGGAAATGTCGGGGCGGCGTTGTTTGGGATCGTCCTGCGGCAACGGTTTGAAAACGATTCTGCTCCGGGAACCGGTGGCGCGAATGATTTCCCGGGCGAACTGCAACACCGTCAGTTCCGTCGGGTTGCCGATGTTCATGGGCAGATCGTAATCGCTCATCATCAGCCGGTAGATGCCTTCGATCAGGTCGGAAACGTAACAGAAGCTGCGGGTTTGAGTGCCCTTGCCGAAGACGGTGACGGGCTTGTTTTTGAGCGCCTGACTGATGAAGGAAGGCACGACGCGGCCATCGTGAAGGCGCATCCGCGGGCCGTAGGTGTTGAAGATGCGCACGATGCGCGTCTGGACTTTGTGTTCGCGATGGTAGGCCATGGTCAGCGCCTCGGCGAACCGCTTGGCCTCGTCGTAACAGCCGCGCGGGCCGATGGGGTTGACGTGGCCCCAGTATTCCTCGGGCTGTGGATGGACGAGCGGGTCGCCATAAATCTCGGACGTGGAAGCCAGCAGGAACCGCGCCCCTTTGTTTTTGGCCAGGCCGAGCGCCTTGTGCGTGCCCAGCGAGCCGACCTTCAGCGTTTGAATCGGAAAATTCAAATAGTCAAACGGGCTGGCCGGCGAGGCAAAGTGCCAGACGTAGTCCACCGGCTCGTTCAGGAACAGAAACTCGGTCACATCCTGCTCGATGAACTTGAAGTTCCGGTTGCCGGCCAGATGCGCGATGTTGTCCACGGTGCCGGTGATGAAATTGTCAATGCCAATGACTCGGTGGCCGCGGGCCAGGAGCAGGTCGGTTAAATGGGATCCGAGAAATCCGGCGGCGCCGGTGACGACGGAGGTTTTCATCGTAATGCGTCAAATCGTTGAATGTAACATGCCGGCGGCAGGGTAACTCAGCGTCTCCATGATTCAACGAATAAAGAACCCGCCCCTTCACCGGGCTCCCGTGCCGCGCAACACGGCGGGGATGGTCAGCAAGAGAATTTTGAGGTCCAGCCACAACGACCAGTGATCAATGTATTCCAGGTCCAGCCGCACCCACTCCCGGAAGTCTGAAATTTCGTTGCGGCCACTCACCTGCCAGAGGCAGGTCAGGCCGGGTTTGACACTCAAGCGGCGGCGATGCGCCAGGTCGTGGAAACGTTTGACTTCGTCCACGGGCAGGGGGCGCGGACCGACCAGGCTCATCTCCCCGCGCAACACATTCCAAAGCTGCGGCAATTCATCCAGGCTGTATTTGCGCAGGAACTTTCCGACCCGCGTGACGCGCGGGTCGCGGCTGAGTTTGAAGACCGGGCCGCGCATTTCGTTCATGGCCTCCAGTTCGTGTCTGAGCTGTTCGGCATTGGTGACCATGGTTCGGAATTTGTAAAGGGTAAATGGCTTGCCGTTCTGGCCGGAACGCTGCTGTTTGAACAACACCGGCCCGGGCGAGGTGACTTTGATGACCAGCGCGATGACCAAAAGGACCGGCAACAGCAACACCAGCAGCACCAGCGCCCCGACAATGTCCAGCACCTGTTTGGCAATGGCCGGCCAGGAGAGACCGGGCGTGGAACGAAAGGTCAGCAGCGGCCGGCCGAGCAGTTCGTCCAGGCTGGTGCGGGAAATCTGCGTGGTGAAGAAATCCGCCAGCAGCCAGACTTCAACGCCTTCCAGCTCGCAGGCCCGGATGACGTTTTCGATCTGTTCGAAATAAGTGTGTTTGGCGCTGAGGATCACCCCGTAAACGGAATGGTCGTGAATCATCTGCACCAGTTCCGGCAATGGCCGCGCGCCCAAATCGAATTGGGCGACGACGGCGACGGTGGGATCGCCCCGCCTTTCCAGTTCGCGGCTGATGCGGGCGATTTCCTGTTCCGTGCCGGCGAGGATAAACCGGCGTTTGAATTGCTCCTGCGCGTATTGGGTCTTGTACAACAACAGCAGCGCTTCCTCCTTGATCCAGATCATCGCAAAGCTGATGACGCCAAACCAAACGATCACCGTACGCGGCATGTTGATGTGCAGGGCAAAGGAGACCAGCACCAGCCCCATCGTGGTCAGCAGACATCCCTTGAAGAGCGGCCACAGGAAGGCCCGACGCGGACAGATCGGCGGATGCTTGTAAAGACCTTGAGATTCGAAGACCAGCGGTGTGGTGGGGATCAGCGCCAGGACGAACAACACGGAGTTGAGATTGTCGAAAAAGTCGGGCGGAATGACGGGCAATCCCAGGGCGTCCTGAAGGGTGGGGCTGGCACGCAGTTGATAAGCGACCCAGAAGCTCAATGCCACCAGACACGCGTCCGCCAATTGGTGGAGTTGCGCCCGAATTTGACGATCACGTTGCAACATGGGCCGATTAAGGCTCGGAAGGTAGTGGATTTTTCACCGCGGCGCAACCGCCGTTTCCGTTGCCGCCGCGGCGGGGGGCGGCTCAAACTCCGGCACGCTGGCGGCGATCAATTCCTTCAGCCGCGCAAAGGTGGCATCTTCCCGGCCGGGAGCACAGGGGGCGAACCAACTGATGTAAGCCCAGCGCTGCAACTCGCCGGTGCGCAGCAGATGCAGGGCCAGCCGCTTCATCATTTCAAAGTGGCTGGGCGTTTGCGCCCCTTCGGTTACAAACCAAAACACATACACGCCGGCTACCATCATTTTTTGACCGTCGGGCTGCGGCAGGAGGCCGCGCACTTTCCAAACCGAGACCGGCAATGCATACGGATGCGTTCCGCCGATGCGAAGGTCCACCACCTTTTTCTGATCGGGATCCAGTCCCTGGCCGCGCAGGCAATAATCGGCGTTATGAATGCTCGTCCGGTCGGCCCCCATGAGCACAATGGTGCCGGTGGCTTGAAAACCATCGGGCGCGTGGTAAATCCGCTCCACGTAGCTGGAATCCTTTGGCAAATAACCCAAAACGATGGCCGGCTCCGGCACGTTAGTGGAGGTGAAATCCAGGACGCGTTCCGGCAGATGGAGGCGCATGGCCAGGCTGCCGGGCAGCGGCGCGGCTTTAATGCCGGGCCGACCCAGCCGCGGATGCGATTTCACCCGCACCAGCACCGCCGCCGTGCCGGCGATCAACGCCAGAGCCACTGCAAACCACAGCCATTTTTGATTTTTCATGGCCAATCAAAAACCCTCGCCGGAAACTCAAAAGGAAACCGGAAATGCGACTTCGTTTCTCGCTTCTACCGCACCGCTGATTTCAAACCACTTCATGGGAAATTTCCGTCTTGAGGTCGCGTTCGTTTTGGGAAATTCGAGGCTCGGATGATTTCTCCAGCCACCGACCGGCCAGGAGCAATCCGATGAACACCGGCACGTAAGGCACCAGGCTGAGGAGTCCCAGCGGTCCGCCTTCATGAACGTAATTCCCCGCCGCCTGACCTCCGAAAGTGGCCGCCACAATAATTGTCAACATCCGTGCCAGATTGCCCAGCACCGCCAACGGCACCGCCAGCGCCATCAACAAAATCCGCTTCGGCAAGGAGGGAAACCTGACGCCGCCATAGATCGCCGCCAGCAGAAAAGTGGCGGCCAGGCTGTGAATGCCGCTGCACGCGGCGGCAACTTCGTATTGGTAGGTTCCAGACGGATCAAACAGCCCCGTTCCCACCCGGATGACGTCAATGCCCAGACCGTGCGCGCATTTTTCCGTGAGCCACGAGACCAGTTCCTGCAGGGGAAAAGTCACCATCTGACCGTGGCCCGCCAGGGGGATGGAAAAGACAAACAGCCAGAACGGGAACAAACTGTGCCGCAGCCAGGCGCGTCCCCACGCCAGCCCCATCAGCCCGTAAAGACCGGCAAACAAGGCCACCAGGGAAATATACGGTTGTTGAACCAGAAAACCGAACACATGCAGCGCCAAAGCGCCGGTCAGAATGAAAATTCCCGGCCACCAAAGCGCGGGCGACTGCGCCAGCAATTTGTGGCGCTTCCACCACAACAAGCCCAGCACCACCAGCGGCACGATTTTGCCGTGCGCATCGTTGCCGTCGGGCAAATCATACAGATTCCACGTCCACGCAAAGAGCGACGAGGTGTGGACATAACCGAGAATGGAATTACCCCAGAACTGGAACAACGCCACCCAGGCCACCAGCAGGCCGAAGAAAAAAGCCTTGTTCGGCAGCCGCCGCCAGCAGTCCCGTGTATCCCTCCAGCACTCCAGCAGCGCCGCTCTGCTCTGGTTGCGATTCATACGCGCGTCGTTCTAGTCTTCAGATACCAAAAAAACGGAAGCGGCTCAAACAAATTCAAGAACACCGATTTCGACTGCCTCCTGCCTGAAAGGGAGCGCGGCGGCCAAGTTACAAGCTCAAATTCCGTGACGGGCCGTGCCGGCGGAGTCACTCCAGGTGGACAATGCCATGTCGGATGGCGCAAATGGCCGCTTCGGTGCGGTCTTTGACGCCGAGTTTGACGAAGAGCGATTTGAGATGGGCCTTGACGGTGTCTTCGGTCACGAAGAGCGCCGCGCCGATTTCCTTGTTGCTGCGGCCCTTGATGAGGCCCCGCAGCACCTGTAATTCCCGCTCGGTCAAATCCGGGCGCTGCCGGCGCGCGGCGAGCAGTTCGGCCACTTTTGGCGGCAGTTTCTGTTCGCCGGCATGGACGCTGCGGATTGTCGCCGCCAGTTCATCATCCGGCGTGTCTTTGAGCAGGTAGGATTTGGCGCCGGATTGAATGGCGCGGTAAATGTCCTCGTCGGCGTCAAACGTGGTCAGGACGATGATGCGCGCGTCCGGGAACTCCTTGCGGATGGCAAGGATGGCTTCCACCCCGCCCATGCCTGGCAGACGAAAATCCATCAACGTGATGTCCGGTCTTTTCTGGCGGAACAAGGCGACAGCCTCCCGGCCATCGCCAGTCTGGGCGACGACTTGCAAGTCCGGCTCGCTTTCCAACAGCGCGGCCATACCTTTGCGGAAGGCCGGGTGGTCATCCACCAGCAGCACTCGGATGACATTGTTCTTTTTCAATGGCTTCATCAGCTTACGCGGCGAGGGACGCGGTGTCATTCACCCGTTCGGGTAAAAGACCGATGCGAATGAAACTGCGGTGTTGCGGCAGCGCCGCCCCATCCACCGGCGACGCCGCTCCGTCGGAATCGCGCCGGAAGCAATTCCATTCTGGTGATTGGCATTTTTAGTGGCATCTTTTTCCGGCTACTCCCGGTCTTATTCGCCGGCCGACAGGGGAACGGTCAAGACTACTTCTGCGCCCTGACCGGGGGCGCTGCGAACGTTCAATGCGCCCCTTAATTCCGCAGCGCGCTCGCGCATTCCCGCCAGTCCGAATCCGCCGCCCTCGGCAGAAGGTTTGATCCGGTCGGGATCGAATCCGCATCCGTCGTCGCTCACAACCAGCCGGAACAGTTTCTCGCCGAAGTCCAACACCACGCGGATTTGCCGGGCGCGGGCATGTTTGGCGGCGTTGGTGATGGCTTCCTGGCCGATGCGCAGAAGGTTGTTTTCGAGAACGGGCGCGAAGCGGCGCGGTCTGCCCTGCACCTCAAATTGCGTCTGTAATTCCCGGCCGTCGGCCATCTGCTGCAAAATGCCGTTCAAGGCGGAAGGCAGGTCGTGCGTCTCCAGAATTTGTGAACGCATGTTCCAGATTGAATGACGCGCTTCCGCCAGGCTGCTGCGGACCAGTTGTTGCGCGGCGTCGAGATGGCGGCGGAGCGGTTCCGGGGCCTCGGCGGCCTGTTTTTGCGCCAGGCGCAACTGCACCGACGTGGCTACCAACCCCTGAGCCAACGTATCGTGAATCTCCCGCGCCAGGCGGTTGCGTTCGGCCAGAATGGCGGCGAATTCCGCCTCGGCCATGGCGCGTTGACGCTTTTGTTCGTGCAACCGGCGTCGGGCCAACAGCGCCACCACCCCCGTGGCCAGCAGCAATCCTCCCATCACCACCCCCAGCGCCAGAATAATGTGACCCGGCGTCCACCAGGGCGGCCGCGCCAGAACCGCCACGTCCGCCGGCGAACGAAGCAGCAATTGAAACGATTGCGGGTGCCACACCCCGCTGACGACAAAACTGGAATCGTCGCCAATGACCGAGCAAATTCCTGTGACACGAACCCGACTGCCCGGCTGCCAATCGCCCGGCACCGAGGCCACGGGTCTTTGCAGGACAGCTTTGAAATTCTGATCCCTTTGCTGCAAGGTCAGCTCTTCGCCTTCCGGAATCGGTTGCACTTCCACCAGCCGAGCCTCCAGCGAGACCAGTTCCGCATCGTGTTCAAAGGCTTCATCCGGCGTCGTCAACACCCGCGGCGACGGCGGCGGGCCGGAACGGATTTTCCGAAACACCGCGTCCTCCAGCACGGCGGCGCTGGAGCCGTAACGCGGAAACCCCAGCACGTCAATTTCGTCTCCGGGCTTCAAAACCTCCGCGTTGCGGGTCAGAATGCTCGCCGCGCCGGAGGCATCGCGCAGCCAGACTCTTTGCCCGGATTGCCGGAAAGTAACGGTGCCGCGGATGTGAATGCGGTGGCCGGAAATACTGTCCGGCGAGAATTGCAAAACACCCGCCAGGGGGCGGAGAGGCGTGGCAAAGGGAGCGGACGGCGCCGGCCGTTCAATCTCAATCCGCGCGTCTCGCGGCATCACCAGCGCCGGATTGAGCACCTGACGCTGCTGGTTGAACTGATAAAAACACACACAGCGAACGCGCACTTCGGCGTCCGGTTGAACGGCTGACGGGCGCGGGCCGTTGGCGGTAATGGTCACCTTGTTGCCGTCCACGGCCAGCACCATGAGCCAGCTTCCGAACAGACCCGGCGGGACCGGTTCCCAGCGGCGCACCACACCGGAAAGTTCCACCCACTGGGCATCGAGACCGCCGGTAATCAATTGTTGATAGGTAACCGGCAGCGGCGGGGGAATCGGCGCCGTGCCCAAACGCCGTGCGGCGCGCGCGCGGACAAACGGCGCAAACTGGCCGGGATCACTGACCCCGTCCACCACCAGCTCGTCGCCGTCATGAAAACCGGCCAGCAGATTTGTCGGCCCTTCGATGTAAATGGCCGCGGTGGGGTCCGAAAGCACCAGGGCGCATTGCTGCCGATCCGGTTCACCGGAAGGCAGAGGAATGGCCTGCGCCTCGCAGATCATTACCCCGCGCAAATGCACCGGCAGGGCCTCGGCGGCGCGGGCCACCGTCAGGCTGCGGATTTGCGCCGCGTTGGTCAGCACCTCCGCGCCCAACAGCTTTTGCGCCGGGGTCATCCCCGTGAAAATGCCCGCCAGACCGATCGCGAAGGCGAAGACGCGCATGGTCAACCGCCGGCCAGTATGCGGCAAAAGTTGAAACCGCGCAACGCCGGTGGGTTGCGCCCCCCTCGGCGCCGTCACAAATGCAATTTCAGCAGGCCCACTTCGAGGGCCAGCGCCTCCTGCACGTTGGCCTGGAGCAGTTGCTGCGTGTGTTCGAGCGTTTCCAGATTTTCCAGCGCCTGGCGCGGTGAAATTTTGCGGGCGAGGATTTCTGCGCCGGCGATCTGCGGAAAGTTCAGCCACTCTTTGCCGACGGCCAGGGAATGAAGCCACACGTCGCGCAGCCATTCCTGCAACAGCCGCAGCAGCTCGGCGCGACGGCGGCGATATTCGGATTCGATGGCGGCGGTCAGCTCTTTCTCCCACTTTTCGCGCCATTCGGCTTCCGCTTCGTCGTGTTTCTGGAGCGGCGAGCGGGCGGTCAGCGATTGCTCCACTTGGCTGCGAATTTCGCCGAGTTCGCGCAGCAGCGCGTCCAGCAAACGGTAGCGGCCCAGCAGGGTTTTTTGTTCGCCAACGGCCAGAGCGCTGAATTGTTGCAGCCACGCCGTTGCCGGCGCATCCCACTGCCGCGCCCCGGCGCTATGAAAATTCAGGCGCAAACAGCGCGACAATACGGTTTCCAACAGCCGCTGCGGCTCGGTGGACAAGAGAATTAAAAAGGAATCCGGCGGCGGTTCTTCAAGCGTTTTGAGAAAGGCATTGGCCGCCTGGAGATTCAAGCGGTCGGCAGCCACGATGATGGCGACTTTGAATGCGGCCTCGGCCGGCTTGAGCTGGATTTCCCGCATCAATTCGCGCATCTGGTCAATGGTGATCACGCGGGAGCGGGACTCCGGGCGCGCCCAATGGACGTCGGGGTGTGTTTCGTTTTCGATCCTTCGGCAGTGGACACAACCGTCGCAACAATCCACCGCCACGCCATTTTGTTGCACCGGCTGGCGGCAGTTCAAAGTTTTGGCCAGCGTGCGGGCGATGGTTTCCAGCTCCTCCATCCGGTCGCCGACAAAGAGACAGGCGTGGCCGAGGCGACCCCGTGCCAAGGCCCGTTGCAGCCCTTCCACGCTTTGCCCCTGCCGGGAAAATTGTTTGAACGTCATGCCGCCGGACAACGTGGCGCAGGACAGGCGCCGTGGCAAGCGCCCCTTCGCCGGGGAGCAGTTGCCACCGGATCGGAAATAAGGGTTTCCTTTAGTTGACTCAGGAATCTTCCGTCTATGCAATTAGGGGCACCCGCCATTGTGGATGCCGACGGCTTATCCTAAATTGCCGGCATGCAAACAACATTTGTTGAACTGAATACCCCGTCCCGGAAGGAGGAACCTGTTTCCCGCCAGACTTCTCTGACGGTGCCCGCGCCGCAATTGCCGGAAGCGGGAGCGATCACCGGACAACGGCTGCCGCCCGCTTCGCGACCCGGAAACGGCTTCAGCCCGGGCAACGGCAACAGCAATCGCGCATTGATCGCCGCCCTGATGGCTTCCAAAGTATTCGCGGAGTTTGAGCGCGCGTTCAACGACCTGACCGGCCTGCCGCTGGCGTTGCAGCCGGTGGAGGCCTGGAAGTTGCCGCATCATGGCCGGCGCAATGAAAACCCGTTCTGCGCGTTGATGTCTCAAAAGAGCCGTTCCTGCGCGCATTGCCTGCAAATGCAAGGCCGGTTGTGCGAACGAGCCGTGAACGGACCGCAAACGCTGGATTGCCCCTCCGGACTTTGCGACACGGCGGTGCCGGTGCGGTTAAGCGACAAGTTGATTGGCTTTCTCCAGACGGGCCAATTGTTCCGCCGGAAGCCGACTGCCGCCCAGTTCGACCGCGTCCTCCGGCTGGCGACCCGATGGGGGGTGGAGACGGATCGCGCGACGCTCAGGCAGGCCTTTTTCGCCGGCAAGGTGGTGTCGCCGCCGCAACATGCCGCGATGGTGAAATTGCTCACGGTGTTTGCGCAACATCTGGCGGTGGTAAGCAACCAGGTGATGATTCAACAGCAAAACGCCGAATCGCCCGTCATCACCAAAGCCAAGGAATACATTGCCGAACATCAGACTGAAAAACTCCGGCTCGGCCAGGTGGCCAAGGCGGTTCACATGAGCCCGTTTTATTTTTGCAAGACGTTCAAGAAGGCCGTGGGCATCAACTTTACCGATTACCTCTCGCGGGTGCGGATTGAGCGGGCCAAAAACCTGCTCCTGAATCCCAACCTGCGCGTCAGCGAAATCGCCTACGAAGTCGGTTTCCAGTCGTTGACTCATTTCAACCGGGTCTTCCGCAAAATCGCAGGGCAGTCGCCCACGGATTATCGCGCGCAATTGCTGGCGCATTGAAATCGCCACCCCACTCCGCTTCCAACGAAAGCGGCTCCGCGGCGCAGTCAACCTGCGGGCTTTTGGAGAATCGTCGGCCGGTCGGCGCGGCGCCTCTCCACGCCGAGGCTCCCCAGAGCATGAAGTCCCCATTTGTTCCGCACCCCGCTTTGAGACGCCGGAAGCCTTTTTCCAGTCGCGGGACTCATTCCGTTGTTGGCAACGACGCGGAATTTCCCGATAGTTTCTTCGCCTGCGAGATGAAGGATTATCGGAAAATGTCCCGCGCCGAATTGCTGGCCTGCCTGGAACGTTTGAAAGCCAGCCACGCCGCGCGCCGACGCGCCGAGCGTCAGCGGGCCGTCTCCGCCCTGCGTGAAAGCGCCGAGCGGTTGCGCGCCATTCTGGACACGGCGGTGGAGGGCATTATTACCATAGACGAACACGGCCTGATTGAATCGGTCAACCGCGCGGCGGAAAAGATTTTCGGTTATTCGGCCGCCGAATTAATCGGCCAAAACGTCAGCCTTCTCATGCCCTCGCCGCATCGGGAACGACATGATGAATACCTCCGAAACTATCTCCGCACCGGCCAGGCCAAAATCATCGGTATCGGCCGCGAAGTCACCGGCCGGCGAAAGAACGGCTCGGTCTTTCCCATGGATTTGTCGGTGAGCGAGGTGCGGCTGGCCGACCGGCGATTGTTCACCGGCTTCATTCGCGACATCACCGAGCGGAAGCGGCTGGAAAAGGAAATTCTCGAAATCAGCGAACGCGAGCGACGGCGCATCGGACACGATTTGCACGACGGGCTGTGCCAGCATCTAACCGCCATCGAACTCAAAAGCCAGGTGCTGGCTCAAAAACTGGCGCACCGCTCCCGTGAGGCAGCCGAGCGCGCCGCGGAAATCGCCCGGAACGTGCGGGACGCCATCAGCCAGACCCGCCAATTGGCCCGCGGCCTTTCGCCCGTCACTTTTGAATCCGAGGGTCTCATGGCCGCCCTGCAGGAGCTGGCGGTGAACACGACGACCCTGTTCCGGGTCAACTGCCGGTTTGCCTGCCATCCGCCGGTGCCGGTGCAGGATTCGGCCGCCGCCACGCACCTGTTGCGCATCGCCCAGGAAGCCGTGTCCAACGCCCTCAAACACGGCCAGGCGCGGCATATTGACCTGACGCTCGAGAGGACGCGCGACAAAATTGTTCTGCGCGTCAGCGACGACGGATGCGGATTGCCCAAGGACTTTGCGGCGCAAAGGCAAAAGGGCATGGGCTTGCGCATCATGCAGTCCCGCGCCGGCATGATGGCCGGTACGTTGGCCCTGGAACGCAACCCGGCCGGCGGGGTGAGCGTGACGGTTTCCGTGCCGACCCCTGACGATCGCCCAAAGGAAAATCAAACCTGAGACCTTCACGCCATCCGATCCATGCCTGCCCGCTCCAAAATGGCCGCCAAACGCGTGTTTATCGTGGATGATCACCCCATGATGCGCTCCGGACTGGCCCAGTTGATTGACAACGAGCCGGACCTGAAGGTCGCCGGTGAAGCCGGCACCGCCGCCGAAGCCCTGGACGCCATCCTGGCCCGCCCGCCGGACCTGGTGCTGCTGGATATTTCGCTGCCGGACAAAAACGGTCTGGAACTCATCAAGGACCTGCGCGCGCTCAAACCGGGTTTGCCGGTGCTGGTCATTTCCATGCACGACGAGGCGATTTACGCCGAGCGTGTGCTGCGGGCCGGTGGACGCGGTTATTTGATGAAGCAGGAGGGCGGCAAAAAATTTCTCCAAGCCATTCGGCGGGTCCTGGAGGGCCGAATTTATTTGAGCGAAACCATGTCCGAACGAATCCTGGAAACCTTTTCCGGTCAGGCGACCAAACCGACCGCTTCTCCGGTGCACCAGTTGACCGATCGCGAATTTGAAGTTTTCCAGCTCCTCGGCCAGGGCAAGGCGACCCGGGAGATCGCGCGCCAATTGCATTTGAGCGTGAAAACCGTTGAGGTGCATCGCGCCAACATCAAGAAAAAACTCGGCCTGGCCTCCGCCATGGCGCTGGTGCGCTACGCCGTCCGCTGGACCGAAACCGAAAAACCCGGCGGACAATGACGCTTCGAACCGGGGCCTCCGGCGCGGTTGCCGAAGGGCGGGTTGCGGGCGCGAGACAAAACCGTCAGGCGCTTTGCCGGCGGAACTTTTTTTTCAACGCCGCCTCCACCTGCGGCGGCACAAAACAGGCGACGTCGCCTCCCAGCCGCGCGATTTCCTTGACCAGGCGCGAACTTAAAAACGTGTAGGTGTCCTTGGGCATCATGAAAATGGTCTCCACGCGCTCGTTCAACTTGCGATTCATCAGGGCCAGTTGAAATTCAAACTCGAAATCGGAGACGGCGCGCAGGCCGCGGACAATGGCCTGGGCCCGCCGACGCTCGACGTACTCGACCAACAACCCGTCGAAGCTGTCGGCCTCGACACGCGGCAGACGGGCGACGGCTGCCTGAACCAGCGCCAGTCGCTCGGCCTGACTGAACAGAGGGTGCTTGGATTCGTTGGAGGCCACGGCGACCACCACGCGGTCAAACAATTTGGCGGCGCGCTGGATCACGTCCAGATGACCGTTGGTAAGAGGGTCGAAGCTGCCGGGGTAAATCGCCGTTCTCATTCGCTTTTCAATGTTCCGTTTCCAGTTCTGCCGGACGGGAAGCATAAGACTTTAATTCAAAACCTGAAACGCAAAATGTTCACCGGTTCTCGCGTTGAACAATGCCGGTGAATGTCGTTCCCTCCGCCGACGGCGGCGAAAACAACTCTTCGTCAAACGGCGAGGCGCCGGGCGGGCGCCACGGAACTTCGTAGATTTTCACTTCGCCGACAAATCCTTTGAGCTTGACCGGTGGCAACGCCAGGCAGGTCGCCGCCAGCGCCGGGTCGTCGCGGCACAAATGGTTGTAAGTCTCCTCGCTGATGAGAATGCGGGCGCTGCCGGAAACCGATTCCAGCCGGCTGGCGAGGTTCACTTCGCGTCCGAACACCGTGTAGTTCAGCAGATGCTCGTCGGACCCCATCAACCCGACGGTGGCCATGCCGGTGTTGATGCCGCTGCCCAGCATCAGGATGGGCAGGCGGGGTTTGGGTGCCGCACCGGCCAGGGCGTTCTGCAACTCCCGTTTTTGGTTTTCCTCAACGCGTTGGAGGTTCAGGGCATAAATGGCCCGCTGGGCGTCAATCGCCGCGCGCACGGCGGCGGCGGCGTGCCCCGGGTGCGGTACCGGCGCGTTCCAGAACGCCATGGCGCAGTCGCCGATGTATTTGTCCAGCGTGCCGCCGTGTTTTTTGACCGCTTCGGCCACGGCGGATAAATACTGGTTGATTGTCTGCAGCGTTTCGCGCGCCTCCTCGCTGATGACCGCCTCTGCCTCGGCTGCGGACAGTTTGTGCCGCAGGATATAATCCATCGCCCGCGCGTGGCTTTGATCGGTAAATTGCGTGAAGCCGCGCACATCGGCAAACCACACGGTGACCTCCTGCCGCGCCCCGCCCAGGGACAGTTTTTCCAGTTGCAACAATTCGTGGACGACGTCCGGCGAAACGATCCGGGAAAAAACGGATTTGACCCGGCGTTTTTCGCCTTCCTCAAACACCACCCGCCAGAGGGTCAGCACCAAATGCTCCAGCAACACGGCGCCGCCCAGCGGCACCACCAGCGGCAACCAGAACCGGAACCGGATGAAGACGAAAAAGGAAAGGCCGATGTACAGCGCCATCAGCAGCAGCACCCCAAACGCCGCCGCCAACGCGCGCCCGTGCCAGGTCAACAGCGCCGTCACCACCCCCAACACCAGGATGATCGCCAGGGCCAGCGGCGGCGAGGCGCGCCGGATAAACGCGCCGGTGAGAATCGAATTGGCGACATTCCAGTGCTTGCTGACCAACAAGGTGTCACGATCCAGCGGCGTCGCGCCGCGATCGGCCAGATCGTTTCCCTGCGCGGCGGAGCCGACGACGACGAGTTTGCCGCCAAAGGCATTGCTCAAGCCGTTGGTCTGGCCATTCAAACGGCGGAAATTCTGCGCCAGCAGACTTTCCACCGGCGCCTGAAACAGATGCGGATCATTGGGTCTCAATTGCCAGTTCACGTAAAAGTAGCCGTCGCGGTCCACGGGGATGACGCGCTTCACGCCGTGGGGACCGCGCAAGGTAATTTTGCCGTCCGGCAAATCCACGACGGCGTTGGATAAGTCCAGCTTCAAAGCCTGCGCCGCCAGGACAATGCCCATTTGCCAGACGCGCTGCACGGTAAAGGCCCTGGCCGTGGGCGGCCATCGGGGTGGCAGGGGAGCGCCGATAAAATTCGTCAAGGCAAAATCATTTTCCGCATCCACCGGTACCACCACCGTATTGGTGGTGCCGAACTGCGGCAGAACGATTTGGCCTGGCTCAATCCGCGCCCGAGCCAAATCCAGATTGAATTCCTCCGCCGCGCGGTAAAAGAGGGGATGCCAGCGGCGGTAATCGCGGAAGGCCCGCACCCGGCGCAAAACGCCGTCGGAATCCTTCTCGGTGGTGATGTCGCCCAGGGCCAGGGCGTTGGTGACGAATAATTCCGGCAGGGGCGCATCGCTGGTGTCGGCCAGAATCACGTTGCCGGCGCGGCGCATTTGCCACGCGAAATACTCGTCGCTTTCCATCAAGTGCCCATCGGCCATCTGCACCGGCGGATGATCAGCTCGCAGGTCGCTGAACAACACGTCGAAGGCCACGGCCTGCGCGCCCTGCTCGGACAATTCATTGACGATGCGCCCGTACACTTCCCGCGGCCAGAGCAAACCGAAATGGAACCCGACCGATCCGTCCTTGACCGCCCGGAGGGTATCCTCGGTAATGGCGGCAAAGGCGAGGTTTGTGGCCACTGGCGCCGGGAAATGCAGTGCGGCCCTTGCCCGCAAATCGTAAGTGATCCGCTCCAGCCGCTCCACGAAATCCGGTTCCGCCAGTTGGAGGCCGCAGACCAGGGCCAGCACGGCCCCGGTCAGAAGGAGCGGCGCCCGTTTGAGCGGCTGAAATTTCACACCGCCGGATTAAACAAAAAACCAGAGCAACTCAAGGTTGCTCTGGTTGGAAATGAGCCGTTGGCCCGGATCACCTGACTGGCGAAACGTACACCGTGGTCACGTCGTGGGCATATTGATAGATGTCCTGCACCACCGTGCTGATTTGGCTGGTGATCGTCTTGGCGTTGGCTTCCACCTGCGTCAACTCTGAACCGCTGAGGTGGCTCACGGTGCCCGTCGCCGGATTGAATTGGTCGCCGGCATTCAATGTCACGGTCTGGGTGCCGCTGGAAGTAGTGATGGAAACAACCACCGAGCCATCGGCCACTGTTACCGAGCCGTCGGCACTGATGTCAAACGTGGTGCCGCGAACACCCGCCACGCCGTTGGGGAATTTGATGAGGAATTCCGACGCGGCGGACAGTTTCTTGACGCTGCCAAAAATGCGGCCCTGGCGCAAATCCAGTTCCGTATCGCTCATGGCATCCACGCCGGTGTCGCCAATCAACAATTTATCCACCGCCAAGACCGTGTTCGGGAACATGCGAATAACGTTTTGTTCGGCCACCGCCCGGTAGGCAACCAGGCCCACGACTTTGGAATCGGCGCCCGGCGCGAAGGCGGCATGATCCGCCGTGCTGTTGATATGCGTGGCGATTCTCCGGCCCAGCACTAAATCCACCTTGGAATTGGCCGCAGTTTGAATGACAGCGCCAACGCCGAGTGTCTGGCCCACAACCAAAGGATGGAAATTGACCCCGTCGGTGGAATACCGGGCCTGACCGTAAATGGCGGTTACGGTGACATAGCCGGGAATGTTTTGGGCGTGAGCGCCGGCGGCAAAAGACAGATACAGAGCGCCGACAACCGCCGCGGTAAGGATTTGCGCAATTTTCATAACGTATTTGCGGTGTTTGAGTTTGACTGTCCGCCACCAGTATAACGGCGGGAGGCAAATTGTCAACCCCTGTTTTGCATTATTTTTTTGACGAATTTTCCGGTGGAGTGGCGGGCCAGGGGCCTTTGCCGGAGGCCATTTGGGCCAGCCGGCGGTTCGCCAGTTCCAGGTAGGATTGGGCAATGGGGTTTGCCTGCCATTCCAGCCGGAGGGAGCGTTCCAGCCATTCGCGGGCGGCGGCGTAATCTCCCGCCTGAAAATAATGCCAGCCGATGTTGGCGGCGGTGAAGTAGCCGTTGGGATCGAGCACTTCGGCGGCGCGATAGTATTTTTCCGATTCGGCCAGGCGGCCCAGCCAGTCCAGACACATGCCGATGCGCAAATCGGCATAACCGTCGAAACGGTTTAGGGCTTTGGCGCGTTCGTACCACTCCCTGGCGGTTTGAGCCTGAGATTCATAGTCCGGGCCGCCCTGGAAACTTTGCAGCCGATAAGCCTCGCCGATGTCATAGGCCGTTTCAAAATTTTTCGGCTCGGCCGTATAGGCCTTTTCCAGGACTGCGGCGCGGTCGAGAACGGTCAATTCCGGCGACCGGGCGCGATGCAGCCAATACGTTTCCCGAGCACGCCGCCATTCCTGGGCGGTCAAGTAAACCATTCCGCTGATCAGCAGCGCAGTGAGGAGTGTTTTCAAGCCTGGGCGGGCGTTCCACCAGAATGCCTCGGTGGCAAAGCGCAGATGGCTGCTGACCAGCGCCAGGAGGGTCACCCCCAGCAGCGCATTGGCGGGAATGTGCAGGTTGAAATCCACAAACGAGTGCGCCGCCAACGCCAGCAGGCCGGCATTGGCCCCCAGGAAAAATGCAAACCGATTGCTCCGGCCGCCGCCCCGTCTGAATTCCGTTTCGGCGCGCCGCACGTGCGGCCACGATTGCCAAATGCCTGCCGCAAAGGCCGCCATCCCGGCCAGCACGATCAGACCGCCCGCTGCGCCCCAATCAGCCAGCAAATTCAAATAATCATTGTGCGCGTAACCCGGCCGCAGTTGGAGCCGCGCCGGGCGATATTCGCGGAAACGGTAATCATAATGTCCCGGCCCGACGCCCCACCAGAAATGGTCCAGCCACATCTGTTCGGCCGCCCGCCACATATCGCGCCGGTAATCCAGCACCTTCTCGCCGCCCTGGATGGTGCCTTCCACCCGCGCCATGTAAGCCACCGTTCGGGTGAGATATTTTCTGGCAAACCAGGCGCCACCGCCGACCAGAACCAGGAGCAGAATCAGCGCCGGCAGACGATGATTGCGATGCCCGAGCAACACGATCAACACTGTCAGCACGCCCAACGCCGCTGCTATCCAACCGCCGCGCGAAAAAGTCACCACCAGCCCCGTGGCCATGACCAGCGCCGCGTAACCCAAAAAAATCCGCGTCACCGGTTTCATCCGGCCGGCCAGCACATAGGCCACGGCCAGCGGCAACAACAGTTCCAGAAAACCAGCCAGATCGTTGGGCGAAATGTATGTGCCCGAGGCGCGTCCCGCATAGGGTGAGACGGCCGTCCACACCCGATTCGAGTGCGTAAAAAATTGATAGACGGCGTAGGCCGCAATGCCCATCGCCAGAAAAATCATCGTGAAACCGATGAGCTGCGCGTATTCCTGCCGGTAAAGATTGTTGACCACGGCGCAAAACAGGGCGGCGCACACCAGCACCTGAATCAGCTCCTGGCGCGCCACGTATTCGATGTCCGCCGTCCAATAGCGTCCGACCGCGTAAACCACGAACGCCAGCACCACCCAGCCGATCGGCGGCCAGAGCAGTTGCGGTTTGGGGCTGATCCACAGCCGCAATGCCCATAACGCCATGACGCCCACCGTAAGGGCCTGAACGACCAGAAATGCCCAGGCATCCACCGCCCCGAACGCCAGCGGCGCAAAAACCAGAATGGCCAGCACCAGCGCCGCGATCCCGCGTTCCAAAAATTGATCCCACGCGTCCCGCTTCATTTGGAACGCCCAAAATGAACGGCCTCCGGCCTTTTGGCAATGCTGCAATTGGCCCGCGCCTTTGCCCCGACAAAAAATCACGCCTGGTTCAAAAACTGCGTCCGCGGATTCCAAACCGGGAAAATCGGGCGCCGGGGCGACTGGCCGCGCTTTCTGCGCTTGAAACTTGAAACCGGAAGCGTGAAACTCGGCTCATGACCGATCCGCGTTACAAAAAACTGGCGCAGTTGCTGGTGACTTACTCCACCCGCATCAAAAAAGGCGACCGGGTGTTGCTGGAGATGACAGATGTGCCGGACGAATTCACGGTGGAGCTGATGCGGGCCGTGCGGGCCGCCGGCGGCGCGCCGTTTGTGGAAGTGCGCCACACACGCGTCACGCGGGAACTGTTGAGGGACACGAATGAACAACACGCCGCGCAAATCCGCGACATCGAACTGTTCCGCATGAAGCGGATGCAGGCCTACATCGCCGTCCGCGGCAGCGCCAATGCCAGCGAAAATGCCGACGTGCCGGGGCCCCAAATGCAATTGTATTCCCGGACCCTCCGGCCGGTGCAGGATTACCGCGTGAACAAAACGCGCTGGTGTGTGTTGCGCTGGCCCACGCCGAGCATGGCGCAGGCGGCGGGCATGAGCACCGAGGCATTCGAAAATTTATACTTCGACGTCTGCACGATGGATTACGCCCGGATGGCCCGCGCGATGGTGCCGCTCGAACGCCGTATGAAACGCGCCGACCGCGTGCACCTCAAAGGCCCCGGCACCGACCTGACCTTCAGCCTCAAAGGCATCGGCGCCAAAATGTGCAAGGGCGACCGCAACATCCCCGACGGCGAAGTGTTCTCCTGCCCGGTGAAACATTCCGTCAACGGCGTCATCCAGTTCAACGCCCCGACGATTTATTCGGGCACGCGATTTGAAAATGTCCGGCTGGTTTTCAAAGACGGAAAAATTGTCGAGGCCACCGCCAATCACACCAAACGCCTGAACGAAATCCTGGATACCGACCCCGGGGCGCGTTACGTGGGCGAATTTTCTCTCGGTTTCAACCCCTACATCCTCAATCCGATGGGCGACATTTTGTTCGATGAAAAAATCGCCGGCTCGCTCCACTTCACGCCCGGCCAGGCCTACGAGGAGTGCGACAACGGCAACCGCAGCGCGGTGCATTGGGACCTGGTGCTCATTCAACGCCCGGAGTGGGGCGGCGGCGAAGTGTGGTTTGACGGCGAGTTGATCCGCAAAGACGGCCGGTTCGTGCCCGGAGATTTGCAGCCGCTCAACCCGGAACATTTGAAGTAAAAACTTTCACCGCGACCAGGCGAGCCGCGCGAAACCGTTTCCCGTCCTCCGTTTTTACGGCGTCTGCGCGGGCGGACCTGCTTCATTCCCGCGGCGAACGCCCGGCCCGATTCAGCTTTTTCCGCTGTTCCATGAAAAAATTTTTCAGCAACGCCGCGCACGCTTCGGCGCACACGCCGGCGGTGACGGTGCAGCGGTGATTCAGCGTGGGGAATTGCAGCAGATTCAGCGCGCTGCCCGCCGCGCCGCCTTTGGGATCGCGGGCACCGAAGACCACCCGCGCCAACCGCGTGTGGACCATGGCACCGGCGCACATCGGGCAGGGCTCCTTGGTGACGTAAAGCGTGCAATCGGTCAGGCGCCAGTCGCCAACGGCGTTTTGCGCCTGGGTCAGCGCCAGCATTTCGGCGTGCGCCGTGGCGTCGCGGAGCGTTTCCACCTGATTGAATGCCCGCGCGATGATGATTCCTTCGCGCACGATGACCGCGCCCACAGGCACCTCCTCCGCTTCCCGCGCCCGGACCGCCTGCCGCAGGGCTTCGCGCATGAAAAAATCGTCGCTGTGCAAATCAATCACCGGTTCGTCCATAAAAAAATTCCTCCAGCGTCCATTCGTTCGTGCCGTCGGACCGGCAACGACAGTGGGCCGCAAAAAAGCCGCCGCGGAACTGCCAGAACCACGGCCAGATTTTTTCGCGGTCGGTCTGCGCAATTTTCAAACCGTCAATGGCCTCGCGCCGGAAAAACTGGAAACGCCCTTCCGGGCAGGGCGGCGGCAGCGTCCGCAATTTCCGTTTCACCTCGAACAAAAACATGAGCCAGTGCGTCTGGCCCTGATAGCCGGATTCGCTGACCAGGCCGGCCAGATGCAAATCGGTCCGGCTCAACTCCAGACCGATTTCCTCCCGCGCTTCGCGGATGGCGCAGGCGTAGGGCGATTCGCCGAGCGCCATCTTCAATTTGCCGCCGCACGCGCTCCAATGGCCGCGATTCGGTTCCCGGGCGCGCTCCAGCAACAGCACCTCGTCACGCTCGTTGAAGCAATACAGCAGCGTGGCCACCTTGTAGGGCAAAACCATGCCGGAGGATGAACCGCCCGGCGCCGAAACACACGAAAATAATTCCTCCGCGCCGGCATATTCTTTGGCGTGCCTCGCGCGCCGCTGGCGGTTAAACTCCGCTCCCGAATCTATGAAACGTTTTCACATTGCAGCACTGGCCGGCGACGGCATCGGACCGGAAGTCATGCGCCAGGCAATCAAGGTTTTGC
>DASRCU010000322.1:0-6883 GCA_035652955.1 Verrucomicrobiia bacterium
ATACCGCGGATTTTGATATGGGCACGGGCCGGCGACAGGCCCTTTACAAGGGGCACGTGCAGGTGACTGATCCGCAAATGCATCTGACCTGCGAATGGCTGGTGGCGGACCTGGCGCCCTTAAGCGGGCGCATTGACCGCATCCTGGCCGAAACGAATGTGGCGATTGACTTCACCGACGACCGCGGCCAGACCAATCACGCCACCTGTGACCGGGCGGTCTATGTTTTTGCGGTCCATGACGGCGTGACCAACGAGACCGTCACCCTCACCGGCCACGCGCGCGTCGAAAACGCCCAGGGCTGGCTGACCGGCGAACCGATTTACCTGAATCTGCTGGACAAATCCCTGCACGCCGACAATCCCAAAATGATTTTGCGGGAGACGGCTGGCCACGCCGCGGCAGAAACCAACACCCCGCCGGTTCCCGCCCACGCGCCGTCCGCCGCCCTCTCCCCGCCGGAAACCGTTCCCGGCGCTCAAACCAACGGAACGCCTTCGCCGCCCTGATTTTGCCATGGAAACAGCCCGGCTCCCATCCAACGGCGTTCTGCTCGCCACCGAAAAGCTGGTCAAGACCTATCACCGCCGGCGGGTGGTGGACGGCGTTTCGGTGAACGTCAAGGCTGGCGAAATCGTCGGTTTGCTCGGCCCCAATGGCGCCGGCAAGACGACCACCTTCAACATGATTGTGGGGCTGATCAAGCCGGACGCCGGCACGGTGGCCTTTTGCGGACACGACATCGCGCGGTTGCCCATGCATAAACGCGCGCGGCTGGGCATCGGTTATTTGACCCAGGAACCCTCGGTCTTCCGCAAACTCACCGTCGCGGAAAACATTCTGGCCATTCTCGAAACGTGCAAACTGTCCCGCCAGGAACGCGCTGTGCGCCTGAAATATCTGCTGGACGAACTGGATTTGACCCCGATTGCGCGAAGCAAGGCGTATCAAATCAGCGGCGGCGAAAAACGCCGCCTGGAAATCACCCGCGCCCTGGTCACCAGCCCGAAACTGCTGCTGCTGGACGAACCGTTCAGCGGCATTGACCCCATCGCCGTGTATGAAGTCCAAAAAATTCTGCGCCGCCTCAAGGAACGCGGCCTGGGCATCTTGATCACCGACCACAATGTGCGCGAGACGCTGAAGTTGATTGACCGCGGTTACATCATCCACAAAGGCCAGGTGCTGGTGGAAGGCTCGTCGGAATTTCTGGCCAATGACCCCCAGGCACGAGAGATTTACCTCGGCCCGGAGTTCAACATGTAAAGCGTTGCGCGAAGAACGAAGCGCCGCCCGCGTGCCGGCGCGGGGTTTTGCGCGCCAAAGGCGGTCAAATTTTGCGACGGCGCCACGCCAGCCAGGCGACGGCTCCCACCCCCAGCAGGGCCGCCGTGGCCGGTTCGGGCACCGGCGCTACCGCAATGGTTCCGGTCACGTCAAGCTGGCTCACGTCCCACGTCAGGCCCGGATCGAGAGTGGGCAGATCAAAATTGCTGAACGTACCGGAATAGGCGGAGGCTTGGAATAAATCGAAGACATCTCCGGCCTGAAGCGCCGCACCCAGGTTGTTGACCTGAAGCGTTCCGGCAAAAGTGATAGTGCCGCTGGCCGAAATCAAATCCGCCTTCTGGGTGGCCTCGCGATCAATATCCAGGATGGTCAATGAACCCGGCGCGAGCGTGAGGCTGGCCACCGAAATCGTGCCGATGCCGGAAATGCCCGGCATTACCGTGCCGGAAATGGACACCGCGCCGCTCAAATTGCCAACACCCGTCAGGCTGGCGCCCGAGGCAATGGTCAGCAAAGTCGCGGCAGTGTTGGTGGTGGTGACGTTGCCGGTACTGTTCAACGCCACCGTTGAACCGGAAACGGTGGTAATGACCCCGCCCAAACGAACGGTCCCGGCATTGTTGAATTGCAGCGTCGTCCCACTGCCGGCCAGGCTGATTCCGCCGCCGCCGGTGCTGGTCGTCTGACCGGTGGAATTGGAAAAGACCAGCGAACCTGACGAAACGCTGTAGTTGGCGCCGCCGCCGGACGGCGTAGCCGTTCCCGTCACGATCAAAGCGCCCGAACCGCTTACGGTCACGGTGCGCGTACCGGTGCCGGTGGAGCCGACAGGACGTCCCAAAAGTATCCCCGCCGAGCCGACATTGAACGTCCGAGTGCCATTCAAATTCAGCCCCATATTGATCGTCTGCAGGAAGGACGAATTGTTGGCAATGCCGCCCGCGCGAATGGTATTGCCCCACAGCGTGAAGGCCGACGCCCCGGTGTTGAAGTTAATCGCCTGGTCAGCGGTGGTCAGCGTCAGGTCATTCGTAGCGTTTAAGTTGACGCTGCCGTCGAAATTCAACGTATTGCCGGCTGAAGGATTCGGTGGCGTGTTCCAATTGGCGGTGTTGGAAAAATTGCCGTCGGGCGCGCCGCCGCCCGTCCAGGTGGATTGCGCCAGGGCCACCGCGCCCAGCAGCATGAAAATCGTGGAAGACAGCGGCGTTAAAAAACTTCGGGTTTTCATGGTCCAGTTGTGTTCAGAGCATCTTCGCCCTGACTTTAGCCAACGTGCCAGGAACGGGACATCACCAGAATTGGCGATGGTCCTTTGGCGGGGATTATGCTTCGGAAAAGGAGCTGTTTCCGCGGGTAACCGTGAGTGCCGGCATTTCGCGTGGTTTCGGAGAGGCGGAGCCATCTTCCGGTCGTTTGCCTGTGGATTCGGGCGGGCGGCGCTGCTGCGCCGCCGCACTCCCAGACGCCGACGCGAAATTTCCGGCGTGTGAACTACAGCGTCACTTGAATTTTGGTGAAGCGCTGCGGTGCGTCGTTCCACGCCTGCAAGGCCGCTCCGGCTTCGGCGAACGGAACAGTGCGTGTGATGACATCGTTTACCGGAAATTTTTTGGCTTCCAGCATTTCGATGACGGCGCGGAAGTCTGCCGGCGCGGCGTTGCGCGAGCCGAGAATGTCGAGTTCCTTTTGCACGAATAATTTGGTCTCGTATTCCACCGGCTTTTTCGCGTAGCCGATATAGACGACGCGTCCGGCGAAACACACCTCGTCCACCGCCGCGCGGAACGTTTGGGGCAAACCGACGGCTTCGATGGCCACATCCGGTCCTTCGCCGCCAGTCAGTTTTTGCAAGGCATCGTGGAGGGAGGATTTTTGTGAATTGACGATTTCGCCGGCGCCGCATTTTTTCGCCAATTGCAATTTTGCGTCGTCAATGTCCGCCGCCACCACGCGCGCGCCGCGCCGGGCCGCGCCGGCAATCGCGCCCAGACCGATGGCGCCGCAGCCCAAGACGAGGACCGTGTCCCGCGCCGAAACGCGTCCGCGCTCGGCCGCGTGAAAGCCGACGGTGAGTGGCTCGACCAATGCCAGTTCGGCCAGCGAAAGTTTCGGCGAGCGGAACAGTTTCTGCCACGGCACGACGATGAATTCCGTAAAACCGCCTTCGCGCTGGACGCCGAGGGTTTGATTGTTGCGGCAGCAATGGAACCGTCCCTGCCGGCAGGCGCTGCATTGGCCACAATGGGTGTAAGGCGAGAGCGTGACTTCGAGGCCGATTTTCCACTCTTCCGGCACGTTACGGCCGCGCGTCTCAATGACTCCCGCCAGTTCGTGGCCGGGCGTGCGCGGATATTGCACCAGGGGGTTGAGGCCGCGAAAGGTGTTCAGATCCGAGCCGCAAAATCCGGCCACGCGCACGCGCAGCCGCACTTCATCGGCGGCCGGGACCGGTTTTTCTTTCTCGACGAACGCGGTGTGGCCCGGTTGGGTGATGACGAAGGCTTTCATGGCAACCGATAGAATTCCGCGGCGGTGCGGCCCCAAATCCACGCCTGTTCGTCGCGCGACAATCCGGCCGTCCATGCCCGAACCACATCATGCCAGCGCCGGTAATCGCAGGCAACCCGGCAGACCGGCCAGTCGGAGCCGAACATCAGCCGTCGCGGGCCGAAGGCTTCCAGGGCGATTTCAAAATACGGACGCAACTGCGTTTCGGTCCAGTTTTTGAAATCCGCCTCGGTGACCAGGCCGGAGAGTTTGCACCAGACATTTGGACGTCGGGCCAATTCGCGCAGGTTTTCGCGCCACGGCGAGAGTTCGCCGGATTTGATTTTTGGCTTGGCCAGGTGATCCAGCACGAATCGCTGGTGCGGATGGCGATCCACCAATTGAATCGCCGCCGGCAGATGCCGCTCGAAAATCAGAATATCGTAGGCCAGGGAAAATGATTGCAACGCCGCGATGCCGCGGTTGAAATCCTCGCGCCAGAGGAACCGCTCGTCCGGTTCATCCTGCACGACGTGGCGGACGGCTTTCAATTTCGGATTTGCGGTCCACTTCTCCAAATCCACCTTGACGCGTGGCGAAACCAGTTCCACCCAGCCGACGACGCCTTTGATGAAATCGTGACGCGCCGCCAGATCCAGCAGCCATTCGGTTTCCGCGAGGGATTGCCGCGCCTGCACGGAAACGACGCCATCCATTCCGGCGGCGGCCATCTCCGTTTGCAAATCGGCGGGCAGAAAATCGCGGCGGAGGGTGCTCAAGGCGCCGTTCAGCCACGGGTATTCGACGGCGTTGTATTTCCAGAAGTGTTGGTGGGCGTCAATCTTCATCGGCGGCATTTTTAAGGAAGCCGCGCAGGGAAGTCCATCGCAATGGCCGTTTGCTGCGGAGCAAATTCAGTCCAGTCTTTCCCAAAAAATGCGCAGTTGGCCGGCGGCGATTCGGCTAAAAGTTGTTTCCAAGCAGGCGGGGTTTGTGGTATTGAGAACCGCCTGATCTGTCCGCCGGCGCCGCGCGCTCCGGGGATGGCACACGGAATGACAGCAACACATTTTACACAGCGAACGACGTTTATGGCCAAAGCATCCAAAACCCCGAAATTTGTTTATCTCTTCGGCAACAAAAAAGCCGATGGCGACGGCTCGATGAAGGCGCTGCTCGGCGGCAAAGGCGCCAACCTTGCCGAAATGAGCCGCATCGGCCTGCCCGTCCCGCCCGGCTTCACCATCACCACCGAGGTCTGCACCTATTATTACCAGCACAAGAAAACGTATCCGCCGGCGCTGGAAGCGCAGGTGAAGGCCGGCATGAGCCACATTGAAAAAATCATGGGCACCAAGTTCGGCGACACCTCGGCCATGCCCCTGCTGGTTTCCGTTCGCTCCGGCGCGCGGGATTCGATGCCGGGCATGATGGACACGATTTTGAATCTGGGGCTTAACGACCAGACCGTGCTGGCGCTGGCCAGGGCCACAAACAACGAACGGTTCGCGTGGGATTGCTACCGCCGTTTCATTCAAATGTACGGCGACGTGGTCATGGGCGTGCAGAAGCGCGCCGGTGAAGATCACGAGCCGTTTGAAACGGTCATTCACGCCCTCAAACACGAGCGCCACGAGGACGACGTCGAGGACACCAAACTTTCGGTGGACGATCTCCGGGAACTGGTCAGCCGCTTCAAGGCGCTCATCCGGGAGCGCACCGGCGGCCGGGAATTTCCTCAAGACCCGTGGAAACAGCTTTGGGGCGCCATCGGCGCCGTGTTCGGTTCCTGGATGAACGACCGGGCCATCGTTTATCGCCGCAAATATGGCATCCCGCACGAATGGGGCACCGCCGTCAATGTCCAGGCCATGGTCTATGGCAACACCGGCGAACGCTCCGGCAGCGGCGTGGCCTTCACCCGTGACCCGGCCACCGGCGAAAAAGTCTTCTACGGCGAGTTTCTCATCAATGCCCAGGGTGAAGACGTCGTGGCCGGCATCCGCACGCCGGAGCCGGTGGTCCAGCTCAAAAATCATTTGCCCGAAGCGTATGCCGAACTGGAAAAAGTCCGCGCCACCCTCGAAAGACATTTCAAGGACGTGCAGGATTTCGAGTTCACCATTCAGGACGGCAAGGTCTTCATGCTCCAGACGCGCAACGGCAAACGGACCGGTCTGGCAGCGGTTCGTTTTGCCATCGAGATGGAGAAGGAAAAGTTGATTGATTGGAAGACGGCCATCCGCCGTGTGCCCGCCGACCAACTGGATCAAGTGCTGGCGCCGATTTTTGACCGCCAGGCGGTAAAAAACGCCAAATGCATCGCACGCGGCCTGCCGGCCGGGCCGGGCGCTGCCAGCGGCAAGATTTATCTGAATGCCGACCGCGCCGCCGCCGCCGCCGCGAAGGGTGAAAAAGTGTTGCTGGTTCGCAACGAAACGACACCGGAAGATTTACGCGGCATGATCGCCGCCGAAGGCATTCTCACCGCCAAAGGCGGCGTCAGTTCCCACGCGGCGCTGGTGGCGCGGCAGATGGGCAAGGTGTGCGTTTGCGGTGCCGGCGCCTTGCAGATTGATTACAACGCCAAGACTCTGACGGTGGATGGTACCACCTTCAAAGAAGGTGATTTTCTCTCCATCAACGGCACCGCCGGCGAGGTTTATCCGGGCGAAATCAAAACCGCCGCTTCCGAAATCGTCCAGGTCCTCATCGAAAAATCACTCGATCCCAAGGCCAGTCCCACCTACCAGATGTTCAAGAAACTGATGGACTGGTGCGCCAGGGTGAGCCGGCTGCAAGTCCGCACCAATGCCGACACGCCCGAACAAACCGGGAATGCGCTGGCCTTTGGCGCCACCGGCATCGGCCTGTGCCGCACCGAACACATGTTCTTCGAGGGCAATCGCATTGATGCCATGCGCGAAATGATTCTGGCCGAGACCGTCGAAGAACGCAAAAAGGCCCTGGCCAAAATTCTGCCCTATCAGAAGGGCGATTTCATTGGCATTTTCAAGGCCCTGAAAGGCTTTCCGGCAACGATTCGTTTTCTCGACCCGCCGCTGCACGAATTCCTGCCGCACGAAGAAAAGGCGCAGCAGGA
>DASRCU010000323.1:0-15796 GCA_035652955.1 Verrucomicrobiia bacterium
GGCGCGGCGCTGTTTGCAAAATGGCGGCAGGGTTTTGCTGACGATTCCCGGCAAGGAAGTCCGCAATTACAAAACCGATCCGGTCAAACTTGGTTTTTCGAGCATTTTCTGGAACACCGCCTGGACCGGCCGCCAGGCGCCGACGACGCTCGGCATTTTGTGCGATCCAAAAAATCCGGCGCTGGCGCAATTTCCAACGGATTATTACAGCAACTGGCAATGGTGGTATTTGATTCATCGCGCCGGCGCGTTGCGACTGGACTTGTTGCCCAAAGGCGTCAAGCCGATCGTCCGCGTAATTGACGATTGGGTTACGGCCCATCCGCTCGCGCTCGTTCTTGAAGGCCGGGTTGGCGCGGGAAAAATTGTTGTGTGTGGTTTTGATTTGACGCACGACGCCGACGATCCGGTTTCGCGTCAAATGCGCGCGAGCCTGTTGGATTACATGAATTCAAAAAAATTCGCGCCTGAAGCCAGGCTTACCGCTGATGAAATCAGCAATTTAATTGTGCCGCCGCCCGTCATTAAAAGCAATGAAGTCAGTTCAATCAAAGCGGACAGTGAACAAACCGGTTACGAAGCGGCCAACGCCATTGATGGCAACCCCAATACGATTTGGCACACCAGCTGGTCGGACGGCGCAAAGCTTCATCCGCACGTTGGGCGTGAATCATTGGCATCGGCTCGGGTTGCGTTTTATTGGCCATAAAATCGTCGCTGCGGGATTATTGGAATGGTTTCCAACACCTGAATCAAAATGATCACGACCACAAAAACTGAAACGTCCAACCTTAAAACCGAATATAATCCCGGCTACGTCTGGCTCATTGCCCTCGTCGCCGCGCTGGGTGGTCTGCTCTTCGGCTACGACTGGATTGTTATCAGCGGCACGGACTTGTTTTACGAAGCGCATTTTCATCTGACGACTTCATTGCAGATCGGCTGGGCCAAGAGCAGCGCGCTGCTGGGCTGTCTGGCGGGTGCACTGCTGGGCGGGGGCTTGAGCGACCGGTTTGGCCGCAGGCGACTGCTGGCGTTGTCGGCGCTGCTCTTTGCCGTCTCCTCGGTTGCCACCGGTTTGGCCGGAACGTTCGGGGTGTTCGTTTTCTGGCGGATTATCGGCGGTAGCGCCATCGGCCTGGCGTCCAATCTTTCGCCGCTTTACATCGCCGAGGTGGCGCCGGCCGGGCGGCGCGGACGGCTGGTCTCGTTGAATCAACTGACCATCGTCATCGGCATTTTGCTGGCGCAATTTGTGAACTGGCGCATCGGCAGCCTGCATCCGCTGCCGGCACAGGCTACGGCGGAGCAAATTGCCGCCTCGTGGGCCGGCCAGACCGGCTGGCGCTGGATGTTTGGCGTGACGGCCGTTCCGGCGCTGGTTTTTCTGGCCGGCCTGTGCTTCGTGCCGGAAAGTCCGCGCTGGCTGGTCAGGAATGGCCAATCCGCTCCGGCCAGAAAAGTTTTGCAACGGATCGGCGGCGCCGATTACGCCGTGGCGGCCCTGGCGGAAATCAAGGGCACGCTCCAAAACGAGACCGCGCGGGTGGACGTTCGCGACTTGCTGGAGCCAAGGATGAAAACGGTTTTGTTCCTGGGCGTCGCCTTGGCTGTACTCCAGCAATGGTGCGGTATCAACGTGATTTTTTATTATGCCAAGGATATTTTCCGTGAATCCGGTTTCAACGTGGGCGACATTTTGCTGAACATCGTGTTCATCGGCAGCGTGAATCTGGCGGCGACGCTGGTGGCGCTGCAGACGGTGGACCGCTGGGGCCGCCGGCCGTTGCTGTTGCTGGGCTACGGAGCGCTGGCAGTGCTGTTTCTGGGAATGGGGCTGGGCTTCGCGTTTCATTCGCGCGGTGTGCACATGCTGGCGCTGGTCCTGGCGGCGATTGCGGCCTACGCCGTCTCGCTGGCGCCGGTGACCTGGGTGGTGATTTCGGAAATTTTTCCGAATCGCATTCGCGGCGCGGCCATGTCGGTGGCGGTCACGGCGTTGTGGATCGCGTGTTTTGTGCTGACCTTCACCTTTCCCTGTTTGAACGCCACCCTGGGACCGGCGGGGACCTTCTGGGTTTATGCGGCGATTTGCGCGGCGGGGTTCGTCTTCCTCCGCCGGCGCCTGCCGGAAACAAAAAACAAAACCCTCGAACAGATCGAACGCGATCTGGTGGACGGAGTTTCCCGATGACACAAAATCTCAATTTTTGGCTGGCGGGACTGTTTTTCGGCGCGGCGTTTTCGGCCGGCGCGTTTGGCCCCATGCCGGACGTTCGTCAACAGTTTGGCCGGATGGGGCAGGCGGGGAACGCAAGGGGAGGATTTTACGCTGCGCCGCAAGGGCAGATTCCGTCCGCGCGGGCGACGACCTGCCGTCGCCGGTACGCGACGAGGGCGAAATCGGGCGTGTCGTAAATTGGTTTTTTTTGGACGCAATTTGGCGTTGCGGAATTTGCGGGCGCGGTGGATGATTTCTGTTCACAGTTGAATCCGCCCGGAATGGGTGGCGCACGAATGTAAAAACGAAACCAGTTCCTGTATGACCGCAAAAAAAATCACCTTGGGTTTGATTGTCGGCAACCGCGGCTTTTTCCCGGCGCACCTGTGTGATTCAGGCCGCAAAGAAATTCTCAAGACGCTGGAAAAATGTGGCATTGACACCGTGGCGCTGCCGACTTCGGCCACGAAGTTTGGCGCCGTCGAAAGCATGGACGACGCGCAGAAATGCGCCGACCTTTTCAAGGAAAACGCCGCGAAGATAGACGGCATCCTCGTCACCCTGCCGAATTTCGGCGATGAACGCGGCGTGGCCAACGCCATCCGCTGGTCCGGCCTGCGCGTGCCCGTGCTCGTCCACGCCTTCAACGACGACCCGCGCACGATGACCATCAAGGACCGGCGGGATTCCTTCTGCGGCAAGATGTCCGTCTGCAACAACCTGCGCCAATACCACCTTCCCTTCACGCTCACGCGTCTGCACACCTGCGAGCCGGACAGCAAAAGCTTTGTGGCCGATTTGGAGGATTTTGTAGTGACCTGCCGGGTGGTTCGCGCGTTGAAAAATCTCCGCATTGGCGCCCTCGGGGCGCGGCCGGCGGCCTTCAACACCGTGCGCTACTCGGAAAAGCTGCTGGAGCAATCGGGCATCAGCATCGAAACGCTCGACTTGTTTGAGTTGTTCGGCTGGGTCAACAGGATGAAAGACACCGATCCGGCCGTGGAGAAAAAGTTGCAGGAGATTCAGGCGTACGTGGCGGCCCGCTCCATCCCGCCGGCGGCGTTGTTGAAGATGGCCAAGTTCGGCGTGGCGGTGGATCAATGGATGCGCCAGGCGAAACTTCAGGCCACCGCCATCCAATGCTGGACGGCGATGGAGGAATTTTTCGGGGTCGTGCCCTGCACGTTAATGAGCATGATGAGCAACATGCTCCTGAGCAGCGCCTGCGAAGTGGACATCATGGGCACCGTCGCCATGTATGCCATGGCGCAGGCCAGTGGCAAACCCAGCGCGTTGGTGGATTGGAACAACAATTACGGTGAAGACCCGGACAAAGGCGTGGTCTTTCATTGCTCGAACCTGCCCAAGGACATTTTTGTGGACAAAGGCGAAGGCAAGCCGGTGATGGATTACCAGGAAATCATCGCCGGTACGGTGGGCAAGGAAAACACCTACGGCACGGTGGTGGGCCGCGTCGCCGCCGCGCCGTTCACCTATCTGCGTTGCAGTACGGACGATGCGGCCGGCCGGATTCGCGCCTACATCGGCGAGGGTGAGTTGACCAACGATCCGCTGAAAACCTTCGGTGGCTACGGGGTGGTGAAAATTCCGAACTTTCAGAAGCTCCTGCGTTACATCTGCGAAAACGGCTTCGAGCATCACGTGGCCATCAATCCCACGCGCGTGGCGGCCGGCGTCAGCGAGGCGTTGAGCAAGTATCTGGGCTGGGACGTGCACCGCCATTCGTAAGGCGGCTCGCCCTGCCACCCTTTCTCCGAAAAACGGGAGCAGCCATCCCCGGCGGCGCTGAAAACGGGGCGGCGCTCTCCTTTGCTGAAAAACACCGCGCGGGGCTGTCGTTCCCGCGCGCTAAACGTCGGGTCTGACCACTCATCGGCGGGCAGGCTTGCCGGCATTTCGATCCGTGTAAATTTTTTGCCGTCCGAAAATCTCCTTCCTCGTCAACTCCCCGGTTTGAAATTAAATTGGGTTCATGCAGCCGGGGTGGAACAACGGGATGACCGCGCGGGCGCGGGATTTTCTCCAGCGCCATTGGCGGCGCGCATTGCGCTGGCGCGAGCGGCTGGTGCCGAATGAGGAGATGTTCCATCTGGTGCTGGCCGGATTCATCGGCGTCATCGGCGCCCTGGTGAATCTGTTGTTTTTTTACGCAGTGCACCTGGTGCAGCCGGAGGATGTGGTGGAACTGGCCGAGCGCCTGCCGGATTGGGGGCGGATTTTGTTGACGACGCTGGGCGGACTGGCGTCGGGGCTGGTGTTGCATTGGGGACTGCGGCTGGTGGGACCGCAAGGACCGACGAACCTGTTGGAAGTGGTCGTGGCCGGGGACGGCCGGCTCCCGTTCCGCACCGAATGCGTCAAGACTATTTCGGCCCTGCTGACCATTGCCACCGGCGCATCCATCGGGCGGGAGGGCGGCATCACCCAACTGGCCGCCACCCTGGCATCCAAGCTCGGTCAGATCGCCCGTTGGCCGCCCTACCGGCTGCGGCTGCTGGTTGGCTGCGGCGCGGCTTCGGGCATCGCCGCGGCCTACAATGCGCCGATTGCCGGCGCGGTTTTCTCGGCGCTGATCGTGCTGGGTAATTTTTCGATGAATTTGTTTTTGCCGCTGATTTGTTCATCGGTGATCGCGGCGATGGTCTCCCGGAGCGTTCTGGGGATAGCGCCGTGGTATCAGATTCCGCCGTTTCCGCCCGCCACGCTGCCGCAACTGCCGTGGTTTGTGGCGTTGGGCGTGATTTGCGGTTTGGTGGGGGCGGTTTTTTTGAAAATGATCCGGGCCAGTCGGGCGTATTTCGGCCAATTGAACTGGCCGGTATATTTGCGGCTGACGCTGGCGGGATTTCTGGTGGGGCTTATTGCCGTGTGGTTTCCGGGCGTTTGTGGCAACGGTTACTCGGTGAACAACGCCCTTTTGCACGAGCAGTTCCCGCCCGATCTGTGGCCCCGGCGATTGGCGTGGGAGACATGGGTGGTGGTTTGGTTGGCCGGGTTGCTGGCGGCGAAGATCCTGGCCACGGCGGCCACGGTGGGGGCCGGGGCGGTGGGCGGGGTGTTCACGCCCACGATGTTCATTGGCGCCAGCAGCGGGGCGCTGTTTGGCGCGGTGCTGCACCAGTTGGGGTTGGCGGGGGGATTGCAAACGGGCGCTTTTGCCCTGGTGGGCATGGGGGCGGTGCTGGCGGCCACCACACGGTCGCCGCTGCTGGCGCTGATTATGATTTTCGAGTTGTCGCTGGATTATTCGCTGGTGCCGCCGCTGATGTTGGCGTGTGCGGTTTCCATTCTGGTGGCGCGGCAGTTGCATGAAGAGTCGGTTTACACCGAGCATTTGCGGGTGAAAGGGCTGGCGCTGGGCAATGAACCTTCCCGGCCCGGCGCGGCGCTGGAGCAAACGGTGGGCGATTTCATGCGCCCGCCGGTGCCGCCCATTCGCGAGACGGCGTCGCTGCGCGAAATCGCCAACCGCTTTTTGACCAACTCCAACAACTTCCTGCCGGTGGTGGACGAGCGTCAGCGGCTGCTGGGCGTGGTGGCGTTGCAGGATTTGAAGGATTTTCTCAACAATGCGCAGGAATTGGGCGGTGTGATCGCTTACGATGTGATGCGTCCGCCGCCCCCCTGTCTGACGCCGGGTCAGCGATTGCTGGACGCGCTGCCGGTGGTGCTGGAGAGCGAGTTACGCAACGTGCCGGTCGTCAACAGCCTGGCGGAGAACAAACTGCTCGGCTCGGTCGCGCGCGCCGAAATTCTGAACATCTTTTCAGAAGCGATCGCCGAGAAAAGCGATCCGCGCAGCGCGGCGGGATTATCCGCCGCACCCCGGGCGGGGCGTGCGGACGCGCAGGAGCGGTCGTGAACGCGCGACCGTTGCCAATTTTCAAATCGTAAGGCACATTGGCATCGTGAACGAAAAGGGAAAATCTTTAAAAGGCCGGTTGTTGCTGGACGGCGGCAATTTGCATGGCTCATTTTTCCATCGCAGCGTGGTGTTGATTTGTGAGCACAACGCCGAAGGCGCCTTCGGCCTGGTGCTCAACCGCGCTGCCGGCACCAAAGTGGGCGAGGTGCTGGTGGCCGACCTGCCCGAAGCGCTCAAGGAAACGCCGCTGTTTCTGGGCGGCCCGGTGCAGCCCACGGCGTTGAGTTTTCTGCACGCCGACCAGTTTTTACCCGACGCCACGGTCTTGCCGAATCTGGCGTTGGGCCACTCGCTGGATGATTTGGTGGAGATCGGCGAATCATTCTCGCCGACCAAAAAGCTCAAGCTGTTTGCCGGTTATGCCGGGTGGGCGCCCGGCCAATTGGAGGAGGAGTTAAAACGCAAGGCCTGGCTGACGCATCCGGCCTCGTTGGAACTGGTTTTTGACACGCCGCCCGAAGAACTCTGGCCGCGGATTCTCCGGGCCAAAGGCGGCTGGAAGAACAAATTGCTGGCGCAAATGCCCGAAAACCTCTCGTGGAATTGAACCGCGGGCGCATCGCCCAACCGGCGGATGACTGGCGGTTCTTGCCTGGGCGGTTCAACGAATTTTCAATGGGGCTCCACCCACAGCAGGGTGGCGTCGGGCGTTGCGGTTATTTCCGTCCGCGCCAGCGAGGCGGGGATCAGGCAAAACTGTCCGGCGGACAATTTCAACGGCGCCCGGCCATCGCGAACTTCCACCGCGCCTTCGATAACGGCAAGGATTTGTAATTTCTCCGGCGGCAACGCGGCGCCGCTGCCTGCTTCCAGTTTCCACGCTTCCACGTTGAACAATGGATCATTGACCAGCGGGCGCTTATGAATTCCGTTTTCGGTCGTCCAGCGTGCGGGCACGGGCTGCGGCTCGAAATCGTTGAAATCAATGCTGGCCAGCGACTGCGCCACATGCAATTGGCGCGGCCGTCCGTCCAGCCCGACGCGGTTCCAATCAAAGACGCGATAGGTGGTGTCTGAATTCTGCTGGATTTCGAAGATGACCAGGCCGGCGCCGATGGCGTGAACGCGGCCGCTGGGCAGAAACATGGCATCGCCGGCGCGCACGGGAATTCGATGAAAACAATCGGCGACGGTGCCGTCGGCGATTTTCCTTTCAAACTCGGCGCGGGTGACGTCGCGTTTGAGGCCCACGAACAATTCTGCGCCCGGCGCGGCGTCGGCGATAAACCACATTTCGGTTTTCGGTTCGCCACCCAACTCGGCAGCTTTGGACGCGGGCGGATGGACCTGTAGCGAGAGTTTTTCCCGCGCATCGAGAATTTTGCACAGAATGGGGAAACGGTGGCCGGCGGCAGGTCTGGCCGCCCCCAGGATTTCCCGCGGGAACCGTTCCATGAGCCGGCGCAGATTCTGGCCCGCCAATGGGCCGTGGGCCACCAGGCTTTCGTCGCCGGGCCGATCGGAAATTTCCCAGGCTTCGCCGATGGGTACGCCGGGCGGAAGTGGTTTGCGGTAAAGCCGTTCCAATTCGCGTCCGCCCCAGACGCGTTCCTTGAAAATGGGTTGGAAAGTCAGCGAATAGAGCATGTCAAAATGAAAGTCATTGGGTTCGAACGTCTCCGCCGGCGGACGTTTCCCAGACATCGGCGTGGCAATGGAGGAGATTCCGCCGTGGGCGGTGCGCCGGGTTCATGGAGAAGTCACGGGAACTGCCTGGGGCACGGCGGCATTGGCATCCGGCGGAGGTTCGTAGAAATGGCCGCAGGCGCGGTATTTTTCGTAGCGCCGTTTCAGGCGTTCGTCTGGCGGCCAGGCCAGAATTTCGTTGAGATGTTTGAGCAGATAGGTTTTCAAATTGGCGGCGGTGGTTTCGTAATCGGTATGCGCGCCGCCCAGGGGTTCGGGCACGATTTCATCCACGAGTTTGAGCTCGAACAGGTCACGGGCGGTGATTTTGAGGGCGGCCGCCGCCTTATCGGCCTGGGCGCGATCCTTCCACAAAATCGCCGCGCAGCCTTCGGGGCTGATGACCGAATAATAGGCGTTTTCCAGAATCAACACCCGGTCGGCCAAACCGATGCCCAGTGCGCCACCGCTGCCGCCTTCGCCGATTACGGCGGCGATGATGGGCACTTCGAGCAGGGCCATTTCGCGGAGGTTGACGGCGATGGCCTCGGCAATGTGCCGTTCCTCGGCGCCAATGCCCGGATAAGCGCCGGCGGTGTCAATGAGGGTGATGATGGGCAGGCCAAATTTGTTCGCCAGCCGCATCAGGCGCAGCGCCTTGCGATAGCCTTCGGGATGAGCCGAGCCAAAATTGCGCAGGATGTTTTCTTTGGTGTCGCGGCCCTTTTGGGTGCCGATAACCATGACGCGGTGTTCGCCCAGTCTGGCAAAGCCGCCAATCATGGCGCGGTCCTCCGCAAAGAGACGGTCGCCGTGCAATTCCTGGAAATCGCTGAAGGTCAGTTGGAGGTAATCCAGTGTGTAGGGCCGTTTGGGGTGGCGGGCCAGTTGAACACGCTGCCAGGGGGTCAGATTGGAAAAAATTTGTCGCCGGGTTTCTTCCAGTTTTTTTTCGATCAGGCGGATTTCCTCCTCGAAATTGACGCCCAGGGCGTGCTTTTCAGGGTGAGCCCGCAGGTCATCGAGTTTGGCTTGCAGTTCGATAATGGGCTTCTCGAAATCAAGCTGGTGCTTCATGGAAGAAAACAGTAGCCGTTTTTTGGCGTTCCGGCAATGCGGAATTCCTGCCGACCGCCGGACCTGATAAAAATCAAAGGCCGGACTTGCGTCCGGCCTTGTGGTGACGAGGCTTATACGCCATCACCCTGGCGCTCAGAAGGGCGACGCGACCAACTTGGGGGTCGCTGTCCGAGCCGCGCCGCGAGCAAAGCCTCTATGCCAACCCTAAACGGACAGCGAAATTTACTTTGTCCATTCTCTCAGACCCCGTTCCGTTCATCCCGTTCAAAAAATTTTTGATTTTTTTTGCGTACAAACAGGACTTGGCCTTTTTGCCGGCTGTCCTCCCCTGCTTCTCTGTCAACGAACTGCAGCAATATAACCAAACAGTTACCTCCGTCAAATCAAAACTTCAAAATATCGCAAAAAATTTTCGTGCAGCGTCGCGACTGCAAAACACGGGCCAGAGGGGTGCGCCCTGCCGGACTCAGCGAGGCGCGCAGGGCGGATTCCTTGCCGGGACCGGAAACCAGCACCCAGACCCGTCGCGCGGCGGTCAGAGCGGCATAACTCAGGGAAATCCGCCGCGACGGCGGTTTGGGCGAGTGATCCACCGCCAGAAACGGGGCGGCGCAATTCAAAACCTCCGGCGGCGCCTGGGGAAAGAGCGACGCCACGTGGCCGTCCTCGCCCATCCCCAGGAGGATCAAATCCAGCGCCGGAAGTTGATTTTGGTCCGCCGGTACCCACCGACGCAATTCCGCCTCGGCCATTTTGACGGCGATTTCCGGCGGTTCTTCGCCGCGAAGACGGTGGATTTGAATTTCGGGAATTTTCAGCGGAGTGAACAAGAGGTCGTTGGCCAGTTTGAAATTGCTTTCGGGATCGTCCGGCGGCACGCAGCGTTCGTCGGCCCAAAAAAAATGGACGTGGTCAAGGCGGGCAGCGCGTTCCCGGGCTTGAGCAGCGGCGGCGGCGAAAAACTTTCGGGCGATGCGGCCGCCGGAAAGCGCCACGCAATGGTTTTGACCCGCCCGGCGGGCAGCCTCGATTTCGTCCAACCACAAGCCGGCGGCGTGGCGCGCCAGTTCATCGGCGTGGGCGAAGGAGATCAGTTGGTGCGAATTCATTTCGCCGGCAGGGGTTCGTGCCAGGCATGGCCGCTTTGAGCGAGCAAATCGTCGGCGGCAATCGGTCCCCATGTGCCGGCGGCATAAAATTCGCGGTTGGTCAGCGGCTTGCCGTTCCAGCCGGCGCGGATGGAATCCACGATCTGCCAGGCGGTTTCCACTTCGTCGCGCCGGATGAAGAGGGTGGCGTCGCCGGCGATGGCTTCCAGCAACAGGCGCTCGTAAGCTTCCGGTGTGTAGGCGCCGAATTCGGCGTCGTAACTGAAATGCATCCGCACCGGGCGCACGCCGAGGCTGGTGCCGGGCACTTTGCCGTTAAAGCGCAGGTAAATGCCTTCGTTGGGCTGGAGGCGCAGCGCGATGGCGTTGGGATCCAGCCGCTGGCCGCATTGCGCGGCAAAGAGCACGTTGGGCGTGGGACGGAATTGAATGCGCACTTCGCTGGCGCTTTGCGGCAGGTATTTGCCGGTGCGCAAATAAAACGGCACGCCGCTCCAACGCCAATTGTCAATGAATAATTTCAGGGCGACATAGGTTTCGACGTTGGAATCGGATTTGACTTTGGGTTCCTGGCGATAGCCGGGCACGGGCTGGCCGTTGACCACGCCGGCGAAGTATTGGCCGCGCACCACCTGCCGGGCCACGTCGGCGGGCGTGAGCGGGCGGATGGATTTGAGCAATTTGACTTTTTCATCGCGGATGGCCTCGGCCTCCAGCGAGACGGGGGGTTCCATCGCCACCAGGGCAAGCACTTGCAGCAGGTGATTTTGCACCATGTCGCGCAAGGCGCCGGCTTCCTCGTAATAACCGCCGCGCTCGCCGACGCCGATCTTTTCGCTGACGGTGATTTGCACGTGGTCCACGATGTCCCGGTTCCACAACCGCTCGAAAATGGAATTGGAAAAGCGGAACATCAAAATGTTCTGCACCGTTTCCTTGCCTAGATAATGGTCAATGCGGAAGACCTGTTGCTCGTGGGCGTAACGGGTCAATTCGCTGTTCAGCGTTCGCGCCGAAGCCAGGTCGTGACCGAACGGTTTTTCCACCACAATGCGCTGCCAGCCCGGACCTTCCTTGTGCAGCAGCCCGGCGCGATGGAGTTGCTCGATGACGGTGCCGAACTGGCTGGGCGGCGTGGCCAGGTAAAAGAGCAGATTTTCGCGCAACGGCCCGCTGCCGAAGGCCGCCAGCATCTGCTCCAGTTTTTGGTAGGCCGCCGGATCGGTCAGATCCCCCTGGCAATAAAAGACATTCGCCGCAAACTGGCGCCAGACCGTTTCCTCCACCGGTTTGGTCCGTGAAAACTGATCGAGCGCCGCGCGCAGCTCCTGCCGCCAGGAATCATCCGTTTTCTCCCGCCGCGCAAAACCAACAATGCGGTAAGCCGACGGCATCTGGCGGTCCTTGACCAGATGATAAAATGCCGGAATGAGTTTGCGCGCGGTCAGGTCGCCGCTGGCGCCAAAGATGACGATGGAACAGGGTTCGAGCGCGCGGCGTTCGGCGCCAAAGCCGATGACTGTTTCCTGCGGTGGTTCGGAACTCATTCGGGCACCATGCCGCAAACCGCGGACAAATTCAAACTTGAACTTGAAACTCCCCCCTCAAAATCGGAAACTGGCCCGGCGCGCATGAAAGCCAAAATCATCGTGACCCCCAAAAAAGCCGTCGTGGACCCCCAGGGCAAAACCGTTCAGCGCGCCCTGGAACAAATGGGTTACGGCGGCATCCGGGCGGTGCACGTCGGCAAATATCTGGAAATCGAGCTGGACGGCGCCGACCGCGAGGCGGCGCGTTGCTCGCTCGACGACGCGTGCCGGAAATTTTTGAGCAACCCGGTGATTGAGGATTATCAATTGGAAATCTCGGACTAGCCGCCAAACCCCGGCGCGCGCCGGGCGTTGAGGTTGTGTCCTCCCTGATTTGTGGCCATATTGAACGGATGAATTTTGTTGTCCTGCAATTTCCCGCCAGTAATTGCGATCAGGATGCCGTTCACGCCGTGCGTGCGCTTGGCCACGCGGCGCGCGGCCTCTGGCACAAGGAGACCGCGCTGGGCGACGCCGACGCGGTGATTGTGCCCGGCGGGTTCAGCTACGGCGATTATCTTCGCTGCGGAGCGATTGCGCGCTTCAGCCCGGTGATGCAGGCGGTGAAACAATTCGCCGAAAACGGCGGTTGGGTGCTCGGCATTTGCAACGGCTTTCAGGTGCTGACGGAAGCCGGCCTGCTGCCCGGCGCGCTGGTCCGCAACCGCGATCTGCAATTCCACTGCGAACATGTTTTTCTGAAAACCGTCACGCACGATTCCCCCTTCACCAACCGGATTCCGACGGGCAAAATTCTGAGAATTCCCATTGCCCACGGTGAAGGCTGCTATTTCGCCGATGAGGCCACCCTGACGAAGCTCAAGATGAACAACCAGATTTTGTGGCAATACTGCGATGCCGAGGGCCGCGTGACCGACGCGGCCAATCCCAACGGCTCGGTGTGGAACATCGCCGGCATCTGCAACGAACGCCGCAACGTGGCCGGTCTGATGCCGCATCCCGAACGCGCCTGCGAGCCGATCCTGGGCAGCGACGACGGCAAATGGATTTTTGAGAGCCTGATCGCCGCGCTGCAAAACAAAACCATCGCGCAGGCCGCCTGAAGACGGATCAACACCGGAGTTATCGGCAACAGCCGAGTTCCATGACCACATGAGGGCGCTCGATACACTGGAATTGAGTCCTCATTTCGCGGTGCGACGCGGAGAAATCGTTGCGCCGGGTTGGAAACCCGGCAGCCGGACGTTTAAGAACATGATCAGAATCCTCGTGCTCCGGGTCAGAAGATTGTGCCTGACCGGGAGCGGAAAGGCGTGGACTTGCGCGTTGGTTTGGATATCGCACGTCTGGCGCTGTGCAAAATGATGGACATTGTTATTGTGGTGGTGGCGGGCGACAGTGACCTCGTTCCGGCCTTTCGATTTGCGCGTCGGGAGGGCGTTCGGCTTTTTCTGGATCATCTGGACATGGAGCGCGAAGAGAGTTAAAAGCACGCGCTGATATTGTGATTTGATTCATGACCGACCCCGTCATCACCCCCGAACTCGTCGCTCGACATAACCTCACCTCCGAGGAGTATCGAAAAATTCTCGAAATTCTCGGTCGGGAGCCGACCTACGCCGAACTGGGCATCTTCTCCGTGATGTGGAGCGAGCATTGCAGCTACAAAAACACCAGGCCGCTGCTCAAAACCTTTCCGACAAAATCCAGACGGATTCTCGTGGGCGCCGGCGAGGAAAACGCCGGGGTGATTGACATTGGCGACGGTCTGGCCATCGCGTTCAAGATCGAATCACACAATCATCCCAGTGCCGTGGAGCCGTTTCAGGGCGCGGCTACGGGTGTGGGCGGCATCATCCGTGACATTTTCACCATGGGCGCCCGCCCGATTGCGGCCCTGAATTCCCTGCGGTTCGGGCCGATTGTGGAGGATGGAGCCGGGAGGGCCGGCGCCTTCCGCACCGGCCGGCGCGAATCAGGTTCGCCGCCCGGGGAAAATCCGGCGCAGGAAACAAACCGGCCGGCCAACCTTTTGAACAATCGCCGTCTCTTTGCCGGCGTGGTCAGCGGCATTGCCCACTACGGCAATTGCTTCGGCATTCCCGTGGTGGGGGGGGAGGTTTATTTCGACCCGTCCTACGAGGGCAATCCGCTGGTGAACGCCTTCTGCCTGGGCGTGCTGCGCCACCAACAGATTGCGCGCGGCCGCGCCAGCGGCGTGGGCAACCCGGTCTTTTACGTCGGCCCTCCCACGGGCCGCGACGGGCTGGCCGGCGCGGCGTTTGCCTCGCAGGATTTGACCGAAGAATCCGCCGAGTTGCAGCGCGGCGCGGTGCAGGTGGGCGACCCGTTCATGGAAAAACTCGTGTGCGAGGCCTGTCTGGAATTGCTCGCTACCGGCGCCGTGGCCGGCATTCAGGATATGGGCGCGGCAGGTTTGACCTGTTCCACCTGCGAAACCGCCGCGCGCGCTGGAACCGGGATCGAGATTGAGTTGGACAAAGTCCCCCAGCGCGTGCCGAACATGAGCAGCTACGAAATTCTGCTCAGCGAATCGCAGGAGCGCATGCTGCTCATCGTCCACCGGGGCCGCGAAGAGGAAGTCAAGCGCATTTTTGACAAGTGGGATTTGCCCTGGGCGGAAATCGGTGTGGTGACGGACACCGGCCGCATGGTGGTCAAACATCACGGAAAGGTGGTGGCCGATATTCCGGCCAAAAAAATTGCCGATGAATCGCCCGTCTGCCGGCGGGAAGCCCGCGAACCGGCCTATTGGCAGAAGGTGCGCGCGTTCCGACTGGACGAAATTCCGGATCTGACCGGCCCGACGGAAGCGGTGGACGTTTTGAAGAAGCTGCTCGCCTGGCCGACCCTCGCCTCGAAAAACTGGGTTTATCGCCAATACGACCACATGGTGCGCGACGGCACGGTGGTTTGTCCCGGCAGCGACGCGGCGGTGATCCGCATCAAAAGCGATTCTCTGCCGGACGCCGGCCGGAGCGGATTGCCCGCCCCGGCCGTTCCGGAGAAATGGCTGGCGCTCACGGTGGATGGCAACGCGACCTACGTCTATCTGGATCCTTACGAAGGGAGCAAAATCGCCGTGACCGAGGCGTGCCGCAACCTCGCTTGCAGCGGCGCCGCCCCGCTGGGCATCACGGACAATTTGAATTTCGGCAATCCCCATCATCCGGAAATTTACTGGCAACTCCAGGAATCCGTTCGCGGGCTGGCCGAAGCCTGCCGCGCCTTTCACGCGCCAGTTACCGGCGGCAACTGCTCGCTTTACAACCAAAACCCGAACGGCCCGATTGACCCCACGCCCACCGTGGCCGCCGTGGGCCTGATTGAAAAACCGGAGCACATCACCACCCAATGGTTCAAGGATGAAGGCGACGCCATCATTTTGCTGGGCGAGCCGGCGGACGTTGGCGATCCGCTGTTGGGCCTGGGCGGCAGCGCGTATTTGCAGGTGATCCACGGCAAAAAAACCGGCACCCCGCCGCGCTGCGACCTGGAAACGGCCCGGACGCTCCACACGACGTTGCTCGGTCTGATTCAAAGCGGCCTGGTCAAAAGCGCGCATGATTGCAGCGAAGGCGGACTGGCGGTTTGCCTGGCAGAAAGCTGCCTCTCGCAACTGGTCGCCCGCGAAACGCCGCGGCTGATTGGCGCGACGATTGATTTGAGCGGCTGGCCGCCAGTCGCTTCCGGGGCGCCGCCGGCCGGTTCCCCGCCCGAATCGGAAAATTCAAAGCCTTGCCCCCTCCGGCTCGACGCCTTGCTTTTTGGCGAAACGCAATCGCGCGTGGTCGTCACCTGCGCTCCTTTGGACGCGGTGAAAGTGGTGGAACAGGCGAAACTGCTGGGCGTGCCGGCGCGGCACATCGGCACCGTGGGCGGCGACACGCTAACGATTGGCTTTCCCGGCGGCGAGTTTTCGGCGCCGGTGGCCGAATTGCACGATCTCTGGTGGAATGCCATCGCGCGGGCCATGGCCTGATTTTGAACGAAACGGCTCCCGGCCCGCTCCATTCTAAAAAATCCGGTCGGGTTCGCGCGGGAATGGTTTGATGGCTGGCCATCCGGCGCCGGATTGTGCACACTGCTCAAAATTTCAATGCGACCGTTCCTGACCATTGCGGCAAACGCCTTCATGGAACTGATCCGTCAGCCGGTGTTTCTGTTGCTGATGACCGGCTCGGTGCTCTTTGAAATGTTCCTGGCTGTGCCGTATTACTTTGCGTTTGGTGACGAGCCCAAG